>NZ_JBHYJW010000032.1:0-104206 GCF_042741125.1 Amycolatopsis sp. NPDC058986
GGTCCGCCTGTCCGAATACTAACTCCTCGGATTTTCGTGGGCTCGAAGGGCCGTCAAGCCCACCTTAGGGGCTACTGGCGCCCGTATGGTGGCCTTGACGGCTTGGGGGAGGGGCAGGTCAGTGGGGGGTCAGGTTCCGGAGTTCGGCGATGAGGTCGACGGTCGGCATCTGGCACAGCTCGGCCATGGTCTCCAGCGCCGGCAGGTCGAGCGCGACCTCGGCGGTCCCGTTCTCCCCGGCCTGGCGCAGCCTGCCCTCGGCCCACCGCCGCAGGGGCAGCAGCTCGGGCCGGGCGTTGCTGACGACCTCACGCAGGTCGATCCGCACCCGTCCGGGCTCCTCGACGAACACCCGGCGGTGGACCTTCGCCAGCAGGTCCTGCGGGAGCTCGTCCATGGCGACACACAGTTCGACCAGGCGCACCACGGAGCACTGCCGGGTGCCGAGTTCGTAGGTGGCCAGCGTCTGTAGCGAGATCTCGCTCTGCAGATGCTGGTTCAGTTCCTTGCGCGTCCAGCCGCGCCTGCGGCGGAGCTTGCGGAGCTCGTCGCCGAGTATCCGCTGGTAGTCCTCAGCGTCGATCAGCACGTCACGATCCCCTGCCCTGCTAGCCGACCACTCGACATCCGCACCGGCGTGACAAATCCGCGGCGGATGCACCTCACGGGTATGAAAGTCCGCAGGTGGCCCGCTCTTACGCGGTTTCGGGCATGTCTTTCGGACCAATTTCCGGTATTGAGCCGAATGGGCTACACGAGTGCCGCTGAACAGCTCAGTTGACGCAGGGAACGCCCTCGGCCGTGATCGGCTTCTGGTCCTCCTGCAGCGGGGCCGGGGCCTGCTGCTGGGCGGCCGATCCCGACGAGGACTCGTTCCCCGCGGCCGAGGCCGGGGCCTGGTAGTCGGAGCCGAGGAACACCATGACGTGCCCGGCGTCGACGGTCTTGTCCTCCTGGATCGCCGGGTTCCCGCCGAGCGCGTCCGCGACGGCCTGCCCGGCGGCTTTCTGCCCCGGCGGGACCCACAGCACCGTGGACTTGCGGGAGGAGGCGTTCGCGGTGTCGCCCGCGGTGAAGCCCTTGTCGGTGAGCTGCTTCTGGACGTTGGCCGCGAGCCCGGTGACCCCGGAGGAGTTGCGGACGTCCACGGTGGTCGCCTTGTTCGCGCTCGTGTCCGGTGCCGGGGCCTGCTTGCCCGGTGCCGCGGTCAGGCCCTGCACGAAGTCACGCACCTGGCTCGGGTTGACCTGGATCGCGACGCCGTCTTCGGGGGTCTGGTACTCGACGTTGACCACCGGGATGGTCCGGAACTCGAGCTGGCCCCCGGTCAGGCCCTTCATCTGCTGGGCGAAGCCGAAGATGTCCCAGTTCTGGTTGAGCACGACCGACTTCTTGATCGCGTCGATCAGCGAGTTCAGCGTGGCCGGGTTCGCCAGCGTCCCGGCCGAGAGCACCTTGCGCGCCATCCCGGCCATGAACACCTGCTGCCGGACCACGCGATCGAGGTCGCCGCGCGGGAGGCCGTGCCGCTGGCGGACGAACTCCAGCGCCTCGACCCCGGAGATCGTGTGCTGGCCCTTGGTGAACTTCGCCCCGGAGTACGGGTCGTTCACGTTGTTGCTGAGGCAGACGTCGACGCCGCCGATGGCCTTGGTGATGTCGCTGAAGCCGAGCAGGTTCACCGCGGCGTAGTTGTCGATGGTCGACCCGGTGAGCTTCTCGATGGTCTGGATCAGCGTCTTGGCCCCGGCCTGGTTGGCCTTGACGTCGAGTTCCTTCGGATCGGTGACGCCCTGCTTCTGCAGATCGTTGCGGGCGTCCGACATCGCCCGCGCGTACGCGGAGTTGATCTTGTGGCGGCCGTAGCCGCCGGGGATGTCGACGTAGGAGTCGCGCGGGATCGACATCGCCACGGCCTTGCTGCCGTCATTCGGGATGTGCACGAGGATCAGCGTGTCGGTGTTCAGCTCGCCGTCGGAGACCCCGGCGCGCAGCTCGTCGAGCAGCTCGCGCGGCAGCGGGTTGCCCTGCGCGTCGGTGCGGCTGTCGAGGCCGACCAGCAGGATGTCCCGCGCGCCGTCGGCGGGCTTGTCGCCACCGGCGCCGTTGCTGATCACGTCGGCGTAGTTGAGGCCCTTGACCAGGCCCTGCATCGCGGCCCACGCGTAGCCGGTCAGGCTCATCACCAGCAGCGACACGACCACCACGGCGATCTTCGCGCCACGGAACCGCGACCGGCGGGGCGGCGGGCCACCGCGGCGAGGGGGCGCTGGGCGCACGCCACGGGGCGGCGGACCGCTCCGCGACGGGACACGTCCGGACGTGTCCGGCCTGGGGCGGGCGGGGCGGCGATCGCCTTGCCCGTTCCGAGGCGGGTGGTCCACGCGGACGTCTCCCTTCGTGTTGTCCGGTCTTCGGGGCCGCAGATAAGACGTATGGGTCGCCGTTGCGGTTGCCGTAGGGTGACACATCGGCGTGACGTCTCAGCGACGCACCACCCATTTTCCGTCAAACAGCTTCGTTTCGCCTGGTCGATGCCACAATCGGGCGGTCAGATCAGGACGGCACGGCCGCGGCCGCTCGCCGGGGCAGGAGTGTGACGGCCGCCGCGGACAGGGCGAACACCGCGGTCGCCGCGTGGAGGACGACACCCACCGTGCCCGGACGGTCACCGTCCGCCGCCGAGAGCAAGGTCGGGGCACCGGCCAGCGCGCACGCCAGCCACGTCCCGGTCCGCGCGCTGGTGCCGAGCCGCACGGTGTGCAGCAGGAACACCCCGAGCAGCAGGTGGACGACGCTCTGGATCGGGTCGAGCCGCAGGCCGAGCAGTTCGGCGTCCGCGGCGACCACGCCGAACCGGGTCAGCGCGAACCCGAACACGCCGAGCGTCGCGTAGCCGATGCCCAGTGTCGCCGCGGCCCTGGTCAACACGGCCGTCCGCCGGCCAGGTCCCTCGTCCGGCCGTGCCGGGCGCGCGTGGCCCGAGTGTCGCTCGAACCACCAGAACACCAGGGCGGCGGGCACCGCCAGCAGACCCACCGCCAGCAGCGTCCGGGGCCGGAACAGCCAGGCCAGCACGTCCGCGAACCGGCCGGGCAGGTACACGATCGCGATCAGCAACAGCATCGCGGCCAGGAAGACGAGGTACAGGCTCATCGGCGCCCGCAGCACCCAGCGGGCGGGCCGCCGCACGAACGTCCGTTCGCCGAGCCGCGCGAGCGGCGCGGACAGCAGCCCGAGCAGGCCGAGCTGGCTGACGCCGAGCAACAACACACCCCACGGCGGCGCGGAGAACGCGGCGGGCGCGCCGGGACCGCCGAGCAGCAGCGGCGGTGCGCCGAGCACCACGCTCGCCGCGGCCAGGCCGACCACTCCGGTGACGGCCGCGGCGATCAGCGCCGGACGTCCCGGCCGGACGCCGTCGGCGTGCGCGAAGGCCACTTGCTGGGCGAGCAGCGCGAGCCCCAGTGTCGCCGCGTACCTCGGCAGTGGTGAGCCCGACAGCCCGGCGGCCAGTTCGCCCGCGACGACCAGGGCGAGCAGCCCGGCGATCGTGCTCACCGGCGCCCGGCGATGCAGGGCCAGCAGCAACGGCGTGAGGACGATCGTCAGCAGGTACACGCCGAGCAGCCACAGCGGGTGCAGCGCGATCCGCATCACCGTCGCGGTCGTCCCGGCGGGAATGCCGAACACCTCGAGTGCGAGCGGGACGAGCAGCGCGACGACGGCGAAGATCAGGGCCGGGCGCAACAGCGGGCTGGCACGTTCGGCGAGGTAATGCCGGTAGCGGCCGCCCGCGTCGAGTTCGGCGCGCCAGCCCGCCGCGTTCATCCGGCCACCGGCGAAGAAGATGAGCGGAGCGAGCTGGGCCAGCCAGGTCAGCGGCCACACCGAGCCGTCGGGCACGCCCGCCCACTGCGCCAGCGCGGTCATCGATTCGCCGAACATGAGCAGGACGACCGAGGCCGCGCCGAGCGTCGCCCAGCGGCCGGCGTCCGGGGCGGGGAGCGTGGCGGGCCGGACCGCGGGCGCGGTCCGCCGGGCGTGGAGCCAGCCGCGCAGCCGGAACACGAGCAGGCAGGCGATCACCAGCACCCCGGCGACCATCGGGCCGATCGGATCGCCCACCGGCGGTCCCCAGCGCTGGTGCCACGAGTTGACCACGAGCCCGGCCGAGTACAACGCGGCGACCACGTGGCAGGTGCCGGGCGAGCCCATCGGGTTGAGGCCGCAGGTGGCGTGCATGTCCTGCGAGAGCCGCGCGTCCAGCGCCGCCCGGATGTCCTGGCCGAGCGGATGTCCTTTGTGGTCGGCGTAGCGCAGCAGGTCGTAGCCGAGATCGTGGGCCTTGCACGGGACCGCGTAGTCCCATTTCGTGTTGTCGTCGCCCCACGGGGTCGAACAGCCGCCGTCGGTGTGCACCGCGCGGACCGTGCCGTCGCGCGCGGTCATGCTGCCGGGGGTGACGCCGCTGACCGCGGTGAAGTCCCGGGGCAGCAGCGCGAGCGCGGTGGCGGCAGGGCCGGGATGGACCAGCGCGTCGATCGCCTGCTGTGCGGCGAGGACGTCGCCGGTGGGCGGGCCCTGGTCGGGCGGGGACGGCGGGCGCGACGCGATCAGGCCGAACGCGAACACCACGAGCAGGACCAGCAGCAGCCAGCCGGACGTCGACCACGGGCGTCGGCGGGGCGCCGCCACGGGGGCGGGCACGCTCTCGGCGGGAGCTGACATGGCGTCCAGGGTGCCAGCCCGGTACGGCGCCGGGCATGGGGCCAGCCCCCGTTCGGTGTGTCGGGAAACCCGATACTGCCCGTGCGGGTGACGGGAATCAGTGCTTCACGGGGTGTCGTCCGGTGCCAGCCGGACCTGGTTGCGGCCGTTCTCCTTCGCCACGTAAACCGCCGCGTCGGCCGCCTGCAGCAGCTGTTCCATGGTCGTGCCGTGCTCGGGATAGACCGCGACGCCGATCGAGGTGGTCCGGTCCGAGATCGTGGTCTGCCCGCCGCGTTTGTCGGTGGTCACGATATGCAGTTTGGCCACTGCCGAGCGTACTCGTTCGGCGGCTTCCCGTGCCGATGTTTCGTCGATATCCGGGAGCAGGACCAGGAATTCCTCGCCGCCGAAGCGGCCGACCACATCCGAAGGCCGGGTCACCTCGTCGAGTGCCTGCGCGATATCGCGGAGGACGTCGTCGCCCGCGGGATGCCCGTAGGTGTCGTTAATCCACTTGAAGTGGTCGAGGTCGATCATCAGCAGTGCCAGCTTCTCGTCCGATCGGGCGGTCCTGGTCAGCGCCCGATCGGCCGCCTCCGACCAGCCGCGCATGTTGAGCACCCCGGTTTTGGAGTCCGTGCGCACGTCGTCGAGCAGCTGGTCGAGTTCGGCGAGCCGGTTGAAGATGACGGTCACCACGGCCATGATCGCGACCGCCGGTGGCAGGACGATCAGCAGGACGGCGGTGATCGCACCGAGCCCGGTGGTGACCGCTTCGAGGATGTTGTCCTGTTTGCTGCCAAGGATGTTGCGCAGCTTGGCCTGCTTGCCGGCGCTCAGCGCGATGACGCCACCGATGTAGACGACCTGGACGCCCTCGTAGACCGCGGCGGCCAATACGACGACTCCGAATTCGCGCAGCGATTCCAGCGGGCTGAGCGATGTCCATTGCCAGTCGCCCATCGCGGTGAATGCGAGATGGCCGAGAACGGCCGCGACGGAATGTGAAATAGACGCGAAAAGAAATGTGTTCGCGGGCCGTCGCGCGGTGAACCAGCGCTGCGCCCTGATAATGGCGATCAGGGCCACCGTCAGAATGGGCGGCAAAGTGAGAACGGCAGGGAAAACCCACACCGCGGTGAGGTCGATCAGCACGGTGCTGGTGCCCGCGCGGCGGCTTTCCTCCTGGCGCTGGGTGAACTGGATGTGCACCGTCGCGCCCGCCGCGAGGATCCCGAAGCGCAGCCAGTCGAGCTTGCCCGGCGCGGCCGAGGCGGCGAAGGTGAACGCGAAGACGAGCAGCGCCAGCGCGTCCATGACCAGCAGGTAAACGATCACTCGCCGCGGGTGCTTCCAGAGCGCCCACGCGCGCGGGTCGTAGGGATGCCTGCCCGCCTTGCCGCTCTCGGAGCCGTCCGGCGCTGGTTCGGCGTCGGTCACCTGGCGGCCCGCCTCCCCGGCGCGGGGGCGGCCCGGTTCCGGAACGAACTCTCTCGGAGACGGTCGGTCACCACGTCTCCTCTCCGCCCCATCCCGGGCCACTTCGGTAATACGGCTGATATCCGCTGGGGCGGCTGTTCGCTTTGTTCGGCCGGTATCATCTCAGCCCATCGGAAGTGTCATGCTGCACACAGGGTCGAGCGCTTTGCCGGCCCGGCCCACTGAAGCGACGAGTACCGATGGGAGGCAATCCTATGTCGGCCCGCGACTGGTGACCCGTTCTCATGTTCCGAGGTGCTGCGTTGTTACAGGGAGGTGTGTCTCGTGTCCGCTCGTGACTGGTGATCGTCGTCCGTGCGTGAGCGACCGGGTTCATTCGGTGACCCGTTGTCGCGCTGATGCGGTTGCCGTCGCTCATGCGATCGACTCGCTTCGCGAGACAGTGTCCAATCCTTCTGGGCGCATGATGTCCATGGTTCGCTCGCAAGCTTCGCTCACGGAGTGACGGTCCCGGGGGAGGTGGCGTTCCGTACTCGTGCCCAGGAAACGGCGATGGGCACGGCGACGACGACGCCCGCGGCCCCGGCTACCGCTATCGCCGTCCCCGCCGAGCCCAGCAGCTGGGCCACGCCACCGCCGATGGCCACGCCGATGCCCTGCACCACCCGCAGTCCGGTGCGGTACAGGCCGCCCGCCGCCCCGCGGATTTCGTTGGGCACCCAGGTGATGTAGGTGGCGCCCACCGTGATGAAGTAGGCGCCCGCCGCGCCCGCGAGCCCGAGAATCAGCATGCTGATGATCAGGTTCGGCCGGAACGCGAACGTCGTCAGCAGCAGGAGCGGCACGATTGCGAGCAGCCCGAGCGCGCGCCGCCTGCCGTCCGGGGAGACGTAGCGGGAAAGCAGGAACGTGCCGACCACGAACCCGAGCGGGTCGGCCGCGAGCAGCCAGCCGACGGCCTGGTTGCTCGCCCCGAGTTCCTGGACCAGTGGTACGGCGACCCCCTCGGGGATGACCGCGAACCCGACGAGCCACGAAAGCCAGATCAGCACGCGAAGCCGTGGCTGGCCGAACACGTACTTGATCGCGCCGAACCACCCGGCGCCGCGCTCACCCGCCGCCGGGCGGCCGCGCACGCCCGCCCCCACGACGATCGCGCCGATCAGATAGGTGAGCGCGTCGATGGTCAGTGCCCACGAGGTGCCCAGCGCGGCCACCAGCAGCCCGCCGCCCGCGAGCCCGAGCAGAGTCGCGGTGTTGGCCGAGATCCCGCGCAGGTCCTGGCTCTGCAGATAGCGATGGTCGTCGGTGAAGATCTCGCGGCCGAGCGAGTTCTGCGCGGAGATGCCCGGCGCCGCCGCCAGTTTCGCCAGCACGATGAGCAGGCACAGCACCACGATCGGGGTACCGGGGATCGCCATCAGCCCGATGCACACCGCCTGCAGCAGGGACGTCGCGACGAGCACGGTCCGGCGAGGGAAGAGGTCGGCCAGCTGGGACAGGCCGAGGCCGCCGGCGAGCGCGGGAAGGAAGGTCAGGCCGTAGACCGCCGCCGTCCACAGCGCGGAACCGGTGCGGTCGTAGACGAGGATCGACAGGGCCACCACGGTGAGCTGGTCGCCGACGAGCGACTGGGTCTCGGCGAACCAGAGCGCGCGGAACTCGCGATTGGCCAGTACGGCTCGCAGCCGTGGCGTCGCGTCGGTCGTCACCGGGTAACCACTTCCCCCCGATCGGGTGAACGTGCAGCAGAACCGCATTGTGGCCCTCACCGTGACAGCGCCGGTAAGGGAGTCATAAATCTCCGCGCGCGGGTCGACAGTCAGTATGCGACCGGACACGGGGAGCCGACAGCGGACACGGTACCCCGGAGGTTTGTGCGCCGAACGGGCTAATGGGTGTCGATCGGGTGTTCCTGATCTGTGCGTGGGTATCTCCGGGCTGGTCGAACGCGACACGTTCGGCGCAGAGTGACCGCCGCTCATCGCGGTCGCACTGCTCGTACGGCCGAATGGGCCAACACTGGGTAGTGAAGCCGGCGGTGTTGACGGGAGCCTCGCCGGTGCGGCAGCGGGGAGAAAGTCAATGAACGGGCTGATGCAGGACAAGGCCGTCGTGGTGACAGGGGCGGGCAGAGGACTGGGCGAAGCGTTCGCCGTGCACGTCGCACGCGCGGGCGGGGCGGTGGTGGTCAACGACATCGACGTCGAACTGGCCGAGCGGACCGCGAAGAACATCAGGGTGCACGGCGGCAGAGCCGTCGCCAGCGGGCACAGTGTCGCCGATCCGGCGCAGGCACAGGCGATCGTCGACCTGTGCGTGGCGGAGTTCGGCGCGATCGACGGGCTGGTCAACAACGCGGGGCTGAACTACGAGGCCCTGCCATGGGAGGACGACGTCGAGCAGGCGAAGGAACTCGTCGAGGTCAACGTGCTCGGGGTGATGTACACCGGGCTGGCGGCGATCAAGGCGATGGTCGCGGCGGGTACCGGCGGGTCGATCGTCAACATCTCCTCGGGCGCTTCGCTCGGGCAGCGCAAGCTCGCGGTGTACGCGGCGAGCAAGGGCGCGGTGGCGTCGCTGACCTACTCCTGGGCGCTGGATCTCGAGGATGCCGGAATCCGGGTCAACGCCGTCTGCCCGCTCGCGCACACCCGGATGGTGTGGAAGTCCGAGCGCTCGCTGCGGGCCTGTCCGCCGGACCGGACCCCCGGCAAGATCGCGCCGGTGGTGCTCTTCCTGCTCGGCGACGGCGCGCACGGGATCACCGGCCAGATGATCCGCTGCAACGGGCCGCAGCTGCACGTCATGGGCCAGCCGTTCCTCAAGCAGCCGATCCTGGAACGGCCGGTGTGGGACACCGAGACCGTGCAGCGCGCCTTCGACGAGGTGTTCAGCGCGCACCTGGAGAACTACGGCCTCGAAAAGCGCGTGCCGCCACGCCTGCGCAAGTGGACGGTGCCCTCGCGGACGGCATGAGCTGAAGGGGACTTTCCTCGCATGCCATGCGAGGAAAGTCCCCTTCAGCTCCGGACCGCGTCGTACAGGGATTCGATGTCGGTGCGGTAGCGGTCGTTGATGATGCGGCGCTTGAGTTTGAGCGTCGGGGTCACCTCGCCGCTCTCCGGCGTCCACGTACGCGCGAACACCCGGTACCGCTTGATCTGCTCGATGCGGGCCAGCCGGTCGTTGGCCGATTCGACGGCGCGCCCGATCTCCGCCAGTACGCCTTCGTGCTCGGCGAGTGCCTCGACGCCGTCCGCTTCGATGCCGTTCGCCGCGGCCCAAGCCGGCGCGATCTCGTCGTCGAGCACGATCAGCGCGGTGACGTACGGCCGGTCGTCGCCGATCGCGACCGCCTGGCCGATCAGCGGATGCTCCTTGAGCAGCCCCTCGATCCGGGTCGGCGCGATGTTCTTGCCGCTGGAGGTGATGATCAGTTCCTTCTTGCGGTCGGTGATCGAGACGAAACCGTCGTCGTCGATCGTCCCGATGTCCCCGGTCGGCAGCCAGCCCTCGGCGTCGGTCGCGGACCTGATCGTGCCGTCCTCCTGGAGGTAGCCGAGGAACACGATCGGGCCACGGACCAGCAGTTCGCCGTCCTCGGCGACCTTGACCTCGACGTCGGCGAGCGGTTTGCCGACACTGCCCGCGCGGAACGCGCCGGCGTGGTTCGCGGTCACCGCGCCGGTGGTCTCCGACAGCCCCCAGACCTCCATGATCTCGACGCCGAGCCCGGCGAGGAAGTACACGACCTCCAGCGGAAGCGCGGCCGCGCCGCTGGAGGGGACCATCAGCTTGTCCAGCCCGAGCAGCGCCCGGATCGGGGCGAGCACGGTCTCGTCGGTCTTCGCGATCTTTTCGGCGAGTTCCGCCGGGACCTCTTCGCCCGCGCTGCGCAGTTTGTAGCCCTGTTGCAGCAGGTCGTTCGCGGCCAGCAGCGCGGTGCGCCGTTCTTCGGGGACACCGCCGAGCATGTTCTTCAGCCCCGCGACCATCTTCTCCCACACCCGCGGCACGCCGAAGAAGCTCTGCGGGCGGACCTGGCCGAGCGCGCCGACGACGGCGGTCGGGTCCGCGAGGGTGTGCACATGCCCGGCATAGACGATCGGCATGTACACCGAGATTTCGCGCTCGGCGATGTGTGCGAGCGGCAGATAGGCGATGTTCGTCGCGTGCATCGGGCTGCTGTGCGCGTGCTTCACCGCGAAGGCTTCGTGGATGGCGTTGCGATGCGAGAGCACGACGCCCTTGGGGTCGCCGGTGGTGCCGGAGGTGTAGATCATCGACAGCGGATCGTCCGGCCGGATCGCCGTCCACGAGGCTTCGAAGGCGTCCGGGTCGGCCGCGAGCGCCTCCTTGCCCCTGGCGCGGAGGTCGGCCAGCGAGATGAACCGGTCGTCACCGGCAGGGATCGCGCCGGCGTCGAAGACGACCACGTGCCGGAGCGCGGGCAGGTCGTCCAGCACCGGCTGCCAGCGGCTCAGCTCCTCGGCACCGCCGAGTACGACGACACCGGCCGCGCTGTGCCGCGCCACGAAGCGGATCTGCTCCGGGCTCAGCGTGTGGTAGGCGGTGCACGGAATCGCCCGCAGGTGCGCGGCGGCGAGGTCGATGGTCAGGTGTTCGGGGCTGCTCACGGCCATGATCAGCATCCGGTCGCGCGGCCCGAGGCCGAGCCCGGCGAGACCGCGGGACACCTCGGCGATCGCCGTGCGGAACTCCAGCCAGGTCAGCGTCGGACGCCCTTCGGCGTCAAGCGAGGTGACCGCGGGGAGATCTCCGAATTCGGTGGCGTTGCGGTGCAACAGCCCGGGAATCGTGAGCCCTTCGGTCTGTGCGGCGACGGATTGCTGAGTGGTCAACACTGGCCTCCTCGAGGTAGCCCCGTTGGCCACACTGTAAGAGCTGCGGCGCGCGCTGGATAGAGAATCGCGGCCACGCCCGGTGGCCTTGCGCCGCACGCTTGAATGGAAGGACCACGTAACCCAGCCGAGGAGCGAGATGACCGGGTCGGCACGCGAACTGCTCGACGCCGTCCAAGCGGAGCTGGCACCGCGCGACGACGACAACCGGCTGGTGCCGCTGATCGCGCGGGGCGAGGCGCCGCGAGCGGTGTTCGCCGCGATCGCCGCCGAGGAGCGGCGGATCGTGCGCAGCGACTGGCGCAGCTTCCACACCCTGGCCGCTCGCGCGGAAGAAACGAACGCGCTCGAGTTCTTCGCCGGGCTCGCTCAGGGGGAGGGCCTCGCGCTCACGAAGCTCGACGCGCTCACCGACGCGGCCGGGCCGGACGACGCCGACGTCGAGAAGCCACGTGCGGGGTGCCAGGCGTATCCGGCGTACTTCGCGTGGCTGGCGCTGAACGGTGAACCCGCCGATGTCGTCGTCGCGATCACCGCGAACTTCGCCGCGTGGGGCCGCTACTGCGCGGCCATCGCCACCGCGATGCGCGAGCACTACGACTTCGATGACGAAGCGTGCGGATTCTTCGACTTCTTCGCGACACCGGTACCGGAGATCGAGGCGCAGGCGGTGGCCGCCGTCCAGGCAGGGCTGGACAGCGGCAGGGTGAGCGGTGAGGCCAGGACGTACGCGCGGCTCTTCCAGAGCTACGAGCTGATGTTCTGGAACAGCCTCGCCGACGAGTTCTCCGCGGTGTGACCGGAAAACCGGCGCCAGTAACGTTTCTTGACGAGTAATCGCCCCCATGGGGGAGGAGCGCGTTTGTTCGCGGGGGAATGCCTGTTATGATTCCGGACCGTTTCCGGTAGCCGGGTGCCTCGCGGCGCCGGGGGAGAATTTTGCCCTTGTGGCGTAAGGAAAAGGTGGCGTGCCCGTCTCGTGGGGGAGATCCCGGGAGACGACACCGGGCGATGATGGCGAGGAGGGAAGGATGCCTCTTTCCGCGGTCAGGCAGTTTCGCAGGAGCCGGGCTTTCCGTGTTTCCCATGCCGTTGTTCTGTGTGCCGGTGTGATATTCGGGTATCTGGTCGCCGAATATGGCGGAGTCGTCCGGAAATATCCCGTCGAAAGCGTGCTGCTCGTCATTCTCGCCGCCGCGGTGGTGACCTTGTGGTGGGCGTGTCGCAGATGGCTCGGTGACGCCTCTCGCCGGGTCGCCGACATTCTCGGCGAGGAGCTCGGAAGCCGGGACCGTCGCCGTCCGTGACCGAAGTCACCAAGAGTTTTTCGCGGTTCGCGCAGCGTGTTCGACACCGCATACCGGTGCGGTGACAATCGCTTTCCGGCCTGGCGTGACGTGCGAAACCGCAGGTAAGCGCGTGCTCAGCGGGTCCGGATACCGTGGCGGAGTTTCCAAGCTGTCACAACGGTATGTGACCTGCTCACGGAAGCGCGATCATCGCAGGTGACCGGACTTGACGTGCGCGCCAAGGGCTGCCTAACGTCTTCGCCGGTGAAGCGGACCACGGTGAGTTGATCCGGCTGGTCGGAATCCGGGTGAGAAGCGTCCTGAGGTGACGTGTGCCCACGAACTGCCGGAAGGCTGTGCCCATGAACTGCCGGAACGAAAGCGGACCACGGTGAAGCAGAATTCCGTTCGACGGGGCCGGGGCTCTTCGATCCGGTCGCGCGTACTGACGATCGCGTTGATCCCGAGTGTGGCGCTGCTGCTCGTCGGTGTGGCGCTGGCGGGCTATCTGGTTTTCGACGCGGCCACGTCGCGGGAATACGCGTTGAAGATCAGGAGTTCCGAAACGCCGGCGATCCCGTTCTTCGCCGCGCTCCAGGAGGAGCGGCGGCTGACGCTGGGCATGCTCGCCGGGCAGACCAGCCAGCGGCCGGCGCTCACCGCCGCTCGCGCCAAGTCCGACGCCACGGCGGCGCCCATGGCGGACAACCTGAAGCAGTTCACCGCCGACAGCCACGTCCCCGACAGCGTCAAGCAGAACATCGCGACGTTCATGACGCTGTACGCGAAGACGCCGCAGATCCGCCAGCAGGCCGACAGCGGCCAGCTCCAGCTCGGCCAGGCCTTCGGTTTCTACAACCAGGTGATGGACCAGTTCATCGACGGCGTCGGCGCGCTGGCCCGCGCCGCGCGTGGCGCGGAGAACGCCTTCGAGCGGCTCACCGCGATCCCGATGTTCAGCGCGGCCGACGAGATGCGGCGCAGTGACGCCCTCGCCGCGGCGGCGCTCGCCTCGGGCGGGCTGAGCCAAGAGGACTTCCGCACCTATCTCGGCCAGATCGGCGCCTACCACGCCCAGCTGGAGGCGTCGACCTCGCGGATGATCCCCGAGGTCAGGGCCCAGTACGACAAACTGGTGGCCTCGCCGCAGTGGCAGACGCTGACCACCGTGGAAAACGCCTTCCTGCGGGGCGACCTGACCAAGCTCCCGGTCCCGCAGGAGCAGTGGCGGGCCGCGGCCGACCAGGTCGGCGCCACCCTGATGAAACTGTTCGTCCAGCAGAGCTCGCACGCCACCAACCTGGCGATCGACGACGCCGACGACACCCTGACCAACTCGATCATCGGCGCGGCCGCGGCCCTTCTGGTGGCGCTCGCCGTGGTGATCGTCGCGCTGCGGCTGTCCCGGCGGCTCATCGGACGGCTCGCGCGGCTGCGCGAGGACACCCTGGACGCGGCCGAGGTCCGGCTGCCCGAACTCGTCGAGCGGGTCCGCAACGGCGAGCCGGTCGACCTCGAGGACGGCGGGCACTTCCTCGACCACGGCACCGACGAGATCGGCCAGGTCGCCGACGCGTTCAACAAGGCGCAGCAGACCGCGATCGCGGCGGCGGTGGACGAGGCGAAGACCAGGGAGGGCACCAAGACGGTGTTCCTCAACATCGCGCACCGCAGCCAGGTCATCGTGCACCGCCAGCTCAAGGTGCTCGACCAGGCCGAGCGCAAGCAGGAGGACCCCGAGCAGCTGGACACCCTGTTCCAGCTCGACCACCTCTCGACCCGCGCCCGCCGCAACGCCGAGAACCTGATCATCCTGGGCGGCGGCCAGCCCGGCCGTCAGTGGCGCAATCCGGTCGGCCTCGCCGAACTCGTGCGGGGTGCTTCGGCCGAGACCGAGGACTTCGCCCGCGTCAAAACCGGTGCGCTGCCGCAGATCGCCGTGCGCGGGCCGGTCGTCGGCGACCTCGTGCACCTGCTCGCCGAGCTGATCGACAACGCGACGTCGTTCTCTCCGCCGCAGTCGCGGGTCGAGGTGCGCGGGAACGTCGTCGGCAAGGGCGTCGTGATCGAGGTCGAGGACCAGGGCCTCGGGCTCGAACCGGAGCAGGCCGAGCAGTTCAACGCGATGCTGGCCGATCCGCCGGACTTCGGGATCATGGCGTTGTCCGACGAACCGCGGCTCGGCCTGTTCGTGGTCGCCCGGCTGGCCGCGCGGCACGGCATCAACGTCCACCTGCGCGAGTCGGCCTACGGCGGGACGCGCGCGATCGTGCTCGTCCGCTCGGAACTGCTCGCGCAGCTTCCCGAGCCGGAGGAGGAACTCCCCGAGCGGGGGCCGGTGTCCGAAGAGGACACTCCGGAGCCGGCCGAGGGTGTCACCGTCATCGGCAGGCCACGGCGAGGGAAGCACCGCACCGAACCCCCGATGCCCGTGCCGGTTCCGGAGCTGCCCGCGTCCGAGCGGCCGCCCGCGCCGCGGACGCCGTCCGGTGGCGAGACCGCGCCGCCGCCGCTACCTTCACGCACGCAGCGCCCGGTCCGCCCGGAGCCCGCGCGCACGCAGCATCCGCCCGCGTGGCCGGCGCAGGAGCCGCGGCCGGCCCAGGACGGGCGGCCGCAGCAGCCACAGCGGCCCGCGGCGCCCGGCCGTCCCCCGCTGCCCCAGCGGCGGAGGCAGCAGAACCTCGTCCCGCAGTTGCGGGAAGATAGGGCTGCGCGGCAGGAACGGGAGGAGACCCGGCAGGACACGCCGGAGCTCGCCCGCGATCGGCTGGCGGCGTTCCAGCAGGGCACGCGGCGCGCGCGTGAGCAGGAGGAACCCGGTATCGACGACAGGTACGGAGATCGCGAGTAATGGTCAACTCAGGAGTCAGTGAGCTCGACTGGTTGCTGGACGACCTCGTCAAGCGGGTCGCGGGCGCGGACCGGGCGGTGGTGCTCTCCTCGGACGGGCTGCTCATCGGGCGGTCCGGCAACCTGAGCGAGGCCGACGCCGAACACCTTTCCGCGGTGGCTTCGGCGTTCCAGAGCCTCGCCAGGGGCACCGGGCGGCACTTCGGTGGCGGCAACGTCCGCCAGACCATGGTCGAGATGGACCACGCTTTCCTCTTCGTCACCGCGGCGGGCCGGGGCGCCTGCCTCGCGCTGCTGGCGAGCGAGGACGCGGACATGGGCCTGGTCGCCTACGAGATGAACCTGATGGTCAAGCGGGTCGGCGCGGTGCTCACGTCGGCGCCGCGGACCACGGCGGGGCAGACCGCGTCGCCATGAGCGAAGCTTGCGAGCGAATCATGGATATCATGCGCCAAAAGGGATTGGGCGCTGTCTCGCGGAGCGAGGCGATCGCATGATGATGACGCGGAGGGAAGCCTGGTTCGACGACGAGGCCGGTCCGCTGGTCCGGTCGTACGCGGTCACGGGCGGCCGCACCCGGTCGGACACCCTCGGGCTGGACCTGATCACGCTCGTGGTCGCCCTGCGGACGGCGGCCGAAGTCGCCATGCTGGAACCGGAGTACGCACGGATCCTGACCCTGTGCCAGCGTCCCGTGTCGGTGGCCGAGGTCGCCGCGCGGGTGGACCTGCCGCTGCCGGTGGTCAAGGTGATGCTCAGCGATCTGATCGAACAGAACCTGGTGCTGTTCCGCGCGGCGGCTCCGGCGACCGACACCCCCAACAAACACGTACTGCAGGCGGTTCTCGATGGCATCCGGAAACTCTGATCCCCGGCGATCCCTGACCGCGACGGCGGTCAAGGTGCTGATCGCGGGCGGGTTCGGGGTCGGCAAGACCACCATGGTCGGTTCGGTGAGCGAAGTGCCGCCGCTGCGCACCGAGGAGGTCATCACCGCGGCGTCGGAAGGGGTGGACGACCTCTCCGGGGTCGAGCAGAAGACCACGACCACGGTCGCGCTCGACTTCGGCCGTATCACCATCAACCCGGACCTGATCCTGTACCTGTTCGGGACGCCCGGCCAGGACCGGTTCTGGTTCATGTGGGACGAGCTGGCGGAGGGCGCGCTCGGCGCCGTCGTGCTCGCGGATACGCGTCGGCTCGAAACCTGCTTCGCCGCCGTGGACTTCTTCGAGCGGCGCGGACTGCCGTTCATCGTCGGCGTGAACTGCTTCGACGGCGCCTACCGCTATGGCACCGAGGAGGTCCGTGCCGCGCTCGACCTCGGCCCGGACGTCCCGCTGCTGCTCTGCGACGCTCGCGAGCGCGAGTCCACGAAGCAGGTGCTGACCATCCTGATGGAACACGTCATGGCGCGGTCCGACCTGGCCGCCGCCCAAGCCGGTCTCTGAACCACGCCGCCGAAATGCCGTTAAGGCCACCTTACGGGCGTCAGACGCCTGCAAGGTGGCCTTAACGGCATCGGGCGGGGGATTCAGCGGCGGCGACGGCGCAGGGTGTCGAGCGCGAAGGCGCCGGGGCCGACGGCCGCGATCAGCAGGAAGATCCACGAGTACATCGCGGCGGGCTCGCCCATGTTGTGCAGCGGCAGCAGGCCCTCGGCGGCGTGCACGGTGAAGTACGCGTAGGCCATCGTCCCGGACAGCAGCACCGCGGCCTGCCGGGTGAACAGGCCCGCCAGGATGAACAGCGCGCCGACCGTCTCGATGACCGTCGCCCACCAGCCGGGCCACTGGCCGAGCGGCACCGCGGTGCCGTTGCCGTCGACACCACCGAGCAGCCCGAACCCGACCAGGCCGTGGCAGAGGAACAGGAAGCCCACCACGATCCGGAAGGCGGAGAGGACGGCGGACGCGGGGGCGCTGAGCTGGGTGCGGCGGCGCTCGGTGGTCTCGGCGGTGGCGGTCCGGGCGGTCTTGGCGGAGGGGGCGATCGTGGTCATCTCGGGCCTCTTTCGGTTCGGTCGTCGCCCGGGCTCGGGCTTGCTCTCACCTATGCGTCGAGCGGCGATCGACCGGATCGACATCCGCCGGGAACTTTTTTTCGAACCCGTCTCGCGGGCGCGGCGAGCGGGCCGGAAGACTGGGCCGATGGCAGCCAAACGCAGTGCCGGGCTCCTGCTCTTCCGTCGCCGCGACGGGGAGACGGAAGTCCTCCTCGGACATATGGGCGGGCCGTTCTGGGCGAAGAAGGACGCGGCCGCGTGGTCGCTGCCCAAGGGCGAGCTGGATCCGGACGAGCAGCCCGAGGCGGCGGCGCGTCGCGAGTTCACCGAGGAACTGGGCTTGCCCGCGCCCGAGGGCGAGTACCGGGAACTGGGCGAGGTCAAACAGTCCGGCAAGGTCGTGACGGCGTGGGCGGTGGAGGGCGATCTCGATCCGGCCGACGTCGTGCCGGGGACGTTCGAGCTGGAATGGCCGCCGCGGTCGGGACGGCTCCAGGAGTTCCCCGAGGTCGACCGGGCCGAGTGGTTCACCCTCGACGTGGCAAGGGAAAAGCTCGTCGTGGGTCAGCGGCCGTTCCTCGACCGGCTCACCGCTTTGCTGTGAACAGCTCCAGCACCTCGTCGAGCGGCTTGGCGTCGAAGCCGGGCAGGACAAGGTCGGCGTGCGAGAAGTCGAGTCCGGCGGTGATCGGGTTCGGCACCGCCACACAGGTCATCCCGGCGGCCTTCGCAGCGGAGACGCCGTGGGGTGTGTCCTCGAACGCGATCGCGTCGGCGGCGTCGGCCTCCAGTTCGGCGAGGGCCGCGAGGTAGAGGTCCGGCCGGGGTTTCGCCGCGTGCCGGTCGCCGGTGACGACGGACGTGAACCGCTCGGCCATCCCGAGGCGGTCGAGATGCGTCCGCACCCAGCCCATCGAAGAACTAGACGCGATCCCCAGCCGCAGTCCTTGAGCGGTGGCCACGTCGAGGTAGTCGAGCACGCCTTCGCGTACGCCTTCGGTTTCGAGGCGCGCGAGGATCCGGGTGCGGTTGGCCTGCCGGATGAGGTCCTGATCGTGTTCGCCGACGAGCTCGGTGAGCAGGGCGAACATCGCGGGCGTCGTGGTGTGCGTGCCGATGACCTCGTACCACTTCTCGAGCGGAAGTTCGGTGCCGAGCTCGCGAAAGGTGCCCTGCCAGGCCTCCAGTACGGCGGATTCGGTGTCGACGAGGGTGCCGTCGAAGTCGAAGATCAAGGCGCGGAAGGACACTCCCGCACCCTGCCCGACCGACCTCCGCCACAGCAAGTCAGCGGGCGCTGGGCCGGATGGGTGAGAGGCACGCCACAGCCAGGGAAGCCGGGCATTTCGTGCACGGATAGTGCCGGGACGATCGCGCGGTGCCATGATCGAAAGAAAGATCATCGGCGGTGGATCGGGGGTCGACATGACGGACGACCGGCAGTGGGACATCGTGACCAGCGTCGGCCTGACCGCGCTCGCGGTGGCGTCCGCCCGCGCGGTGGAGACGGCGAGTGGCCATATCGACGATCCGTACGCGGCGTCGTTCGTGCGTGCCGCGAAGCCGCCGGTGCCGCTTCCACTCGAACCCGGCGACGACGCTCTCGTGAGCGACTGGGCGTCCATGGCGGGCTATATGGGCGTACGCACCCGGTTCTTCGACGACTACTTCGCGGCCGCGGACACTCCGCAGGTGGTGATCCTGGCCGCCGGCCTCGACACCCGGGCCTACCGGCTCGACTGGACCGGCCGCGACGTCTTCGAGATCGATCAGCCGCGGGTGCTGGAGTTCAAGCAGCAAGTCCTCGACGCACAGGGTGCCGTGCCCGCCTGCCGCCGTCGGGCCGTCGCGGTCGACCTCCGCGAGGACTGGCCCCGCGCGTTGCTGGGCGCGGGTTTCCAGCCGGGCCGCCCGACGGCGTGGCTCGCCGAAGGATTACTGCCGTACCTGCCGCCCGAGGCCGAGGAAAAACTCTTCGGGGAGATCGTGAAGCTGTCCGCGCCGGGCAGCCACGTCGCCACCGAACGACTGCCCGAATCCGCTTTCCCGGACTCGCTGGACGCGCCGTTCCGCCAGGCCAGCCTGGACATGGGGATCGACATCGAAACCCTGTGGAACCGCGCCCCGCGCCGGAACCCTAACGAGTGGCTCGGCGCGCAGGGCTGGGAGGTCGACGTCGAGCAGGCGAGCGAGGCGTTCGCGCGGTACGGCAGGGAGATGTATCCCGGCACCGAGTCGTTCCTCGGCCAGGCCCAACTCGTCAAGGCACACTTACCCAGCTGACTCGGCGACCGGTCACTGGGTGAAGAAGTCGGCGAGGACCGGGGCGAGGACCTTGGTCTTCACCAGGTGCGTCTGGCCGTCCAGCGTGCGGACGGTGGTCCCGAGCTGCGTGGCCAGCGCGGCGACGCCGTTGCGCATCCACTGTGGGCTCTTTCCGCCGTCGGACACCAGTACCGGCACCGAAATCCCGGACCATCGGCCTTCGGGCAGCGGGCGCCCGGCCTGGTTGCCGTCCATGATCTCGGCGTCGTAGCGAAGGGTGTGCGCGACGCGCTTGAGCTTCGGCCACGCGGGCATCAGGCGCATCATCGTGACCATCAGGCCGGGCAGGCCGACGGCCTCGGTCATGAACATCTTGATCGCGTCGCCGGGGCGGCCGTTCTCGACCGCCGCCGCGGCGCGGTCCGGGTAGTCGGCGGGCACAGGGGGCCGGGTGCTGTCGATAACGAACGGCGGCTCGTAGACCGCGAGTTTCCGCACGGCCAGGCCGCGGTGCGCGGCTTCGAGGGCGAGCGCGGCGCCGGAGGAGATGCCGTACAGCGAGACCGCGCCGCCCGCTTCCTTGATCACCGCCGCCAGGTCTTCGATTTCGCGGTCGACCGAATACGGCGCGGTGTCGGTGCTTTCGCCGCGTCCGCGCCGATCGTAGGTGTACACGGTGAAGCGGTCGGCCAGCGCTGCGGCGAGCGCTTCGTTGGGGCCTTGGCCGCGGTAGCACATCGCGCCGTCGACCAGGACGAGCGCGGGGCCCTGCCCGACGCGGCTGTAGGCGATGGTCGTGCCGTCGGCGGAAACCACGGTGTTCATGACGTCTGTTCCGTTCTGTGGGGTCGCTGTCGACGACTACGTTCGCACCGAACTATCGAGCTGTCAAGACAAAAAAATTTGTCGGTAGCACATTTCGACACTGCGGCGCAGAAAACCGCAGGTCAGGCGCTACGGCGCAGGGTGAGGAGGGTGATCTCGCTGGGCGCGAAGACCCGGAACGGCGGGCCCCAGAAGCCGGTGCCCCGGCTGTTGTAGAGCTGGGTGCGTTCGCCGTGGCGGCTCAGCCCGCCCAGCGTCGGCTGGTCGAGCCGCACGAGCAGGTGGAACGGCCAGATCTGGCCGCCGTGTGTGTGCCCGGAGATCTGCAGGTCGATTCCGGCCTCGGCGGCTTGGGCGACCTGCTTCGGCTGGTGGGCGAGCAGCACGACCGGGACATCGGACGGCACGCCGTCGAGCGCGGCGGGCAGGTCCGGGCCGTGGCCGGGCAGCCCGGATCCGGCGCCGGTCGGATCGTCGATCCCGGCGAACAGGATCCGGTCGCCGCCGCGTTCGACCAGCGTGCTCCGGTTGTGCAGGGTGTCCCAGCCAAGCCCGGCCATGTGATCGAGCCAGGCCTGCGCCTCGCCGAAGTACTCGTGGTTGCCGGTGATGTAGAACCGGCCGAGCCCGGCCTGAACGCCGCCGAGCGGGTCGACCTGCTTGCGTCGCCGCGCCACCGAGCCGTCCGCGAGGTCTCCGGCGTGACACACGACGTCGGCGCTCAGTCCGTTGACCATCGCGACGACGCGCTCCGACCACTTCGTCCGGTCCAGCGGCCCGAAATGCGTGTCGGTGACGACCGCGATCCGCAGCCCGTCGATGCCGGGCCCGATCCGCGGGATGACGACGTCGACCTCCTTGACCGGCGGGACCCGCATGGCCGCGCGGTTGCCCGCGACGAGCAGCACGACGGCGACGGCCGCGGTCACCACGGCGACCGTCCGCGCCGGATCGTCCACACCGGACAGTGCGAGCACGAGCCGCACCAGCTGGCCCAGCACGCTCCAGGTGAACAGCACCCAGACGACGCCGAGCAGGATGTCACCGGCGCGGGCGGCCGCGTCGAGCTGGCGCGGGCCGTGACCGAGGATCATCAGTGCCGGGAGCGCGAGCAGGGCCGCCGCGAAAACGACGGTGCCGATAGTGAACCCCGCCGCGGACCAGTCCGGGGCGAGCACGAGCGACAGCCAGGGCACGCCGAACAGCAGCAGCGGTGCCAGAATCGGCACGACCACCCGGAGATAACGACCCATCGCACTGCCTGCTTTCCACTGAACCGGATGTACCCAGCGTAGTCGAAAAGCGGAGATGGTTCGTCCGGGTCAGTCCCAGGCCTCGGGCAGCCGCTCCACCGTGTAACCGACGCGGCTGGTCGTGCCGCGCGGGTCGGTCAGCTCGACCCGCCAGCCGTCGGCGAACTGGTCGACGCCATCGATCATCGGGATCGTGCCGCTCAGCACCACGGTGCCCGGCCGCAGCAGCCCGTGCTCGCGCAGCTGCTCCACCCAGTACGACGGCGGCAGCAGCTGGGCGAGCGTGCCGTCTTGGACGAGCCGTTCCTCGTTCTGGTCGGCGCTGCCGTGGCGGACCCAGGCCTTGAGCGTGAACGCGTCCAGCTCGTCGGCGATGTCCGCCAGTGGCCACGCGAAGTCGCCCAGCAGGTCCGGAGCGGACTGCTTGCTCCACGCCACACCGTGGACTTCAAGCGCCCGGTCGGTGTGGTCGCAGGCCACGGTCAGCAGCAGATCGTCGGCGTCCTCCCCGACGACCAGCGCCCATTCCGCCTCGCCCGACGTCCGCGCGTGCGGCACCTGCACGGTCTCGGCCTGGCTGACGAGGTTCGACGACAGCGGGTACAGGGTCGGCACCCGCGTCGGCGCCGGGACGCCCAGCGCGGCGAGCTCGTCGACGTGGTGCTGGACCTGTGCGGTATCGCGGCCGGCGTATCCGCCGTTCAGCGCGTACCGCACCTCGATCTCGCGCACCGCGCCACCGGGGACGGTGAACCGGACCAGGTTCCGCCGGTCGGCCTTCGGCGTGCTGATCTGGGTTTCGGTCACGTTACTGCCTCCAGGAATTCGGAGCGGGGACTTGCGTAGACACGTTGTATACAGCAAGTATGGGGCAGCCGCCTAGGAGGTTCCAGTTCCATGTCTCATTCCCCACACCCCGAAGCAGCGCAGCCGCGCGCGGAGCGCCGCAGCCTGTACAAGGCCTTCGCGGCAAGCCTCTCCGGTACGTCGCTCGAGTGGTACGACTTCGCCGTCTACAGCTCGGCCGCCGCGCTGGTCTTCGGTGACCTGTTCTTCCCCACCAGCGAGCCGCTGACCGGCACGTTGCAGGCCTTCGGGACCTACGCGGTGGGCTACATTTCCCGGCCGCTCGGCGGCATCGTCTTCGGCAGGCTCGGCGACGTGATCGGCCGCAAGAAGGTGCTGGTCGCGACGCTCCTGCTGATCGGCATCGCGACGTTCGGCATCGGCCTGCTGCCGACGCACGCCTCGGCGGGAGCGCTCGCGCCCGCATTGCTCGTGCTGCTGCGCTTCGCCCAGGGCGTCGGCGTCGGCGGCGAATGGGGCGGCGCCGTGCTGCTCAGCAGTGAGTTCAGCGAGACGTCGAAGCGCGGCTTCTGGGCTTCGGCCGCTCAGGTCGGCCCGCCGCTGGGTACCTTGCTGGCCAACGGAGTCCTCGCGATTCTCGCCGGTGTCCTGACCCCGGCCCAGTTCCTCGGCTGGGGCTGGCGGATCGCGTTCCTGCTGTCGGCCGTGCTGGTCGCGTTCGGCCTGTGGATCCGCGCCAGTCTCGAGGAAACCCCGGTGTTCCGTGAGCTGTCCGAACGTGGTGAGCGCCCGGCCGCGCCGGTCCGGGAGGTCTTCCGCACGCAGCCCCGCGCGCTGACCGCCGCCGTGCTGTCGCGAGTCGGCCCGGACGTGCTGTACGCGATGTTCGCCGTCTTCGTGCTGACGTACGCGACCAAGACCCTGCACATGAGCCGCGGCGAAGCCGTCACCGCGGTCCTCGTCGGCTCCGCGCTTCAGGTCGGGCTGATTCCCTTGGCGGGCTGGCTTTCCGACGCCTACGGCCGCAAGCGCGTCTACGCGATCGGCACCATCGGCGGCGCCGTGTGGAGCGTCCTGTTCTTCGCGATGGCGCAGGGCGGAATGGTTTCGTTGCTGATCGGCGTGATCGGCGGGTTGTTCTTCCACTCGCTCATGTACGGGCCGCAGGCGGCGTTCGTCTCCGAGCAGTTCCACGCGCGCCTGCGCTACACCGGCAGTTCGCTCGGCTACACCCTGGCCGGTGTCATCGGCGGCGCGATCGCCCCGCTGGCGTTCACCTGGCTGCTCGCCGAGACCGGCTCGGGGTACGTGATCGCGGCGTACATCGCCGTCGCGTGCGTGGTGACGCTCGTCGGGCTCGGCCTCGGCCGCGCGGTGGTCGACGACGTCGACGAGGTGCCGGACCAGCAGGCGACCGCGGCGGGGAAGTGACCCGGTCAGCCCTGCATCAGCATGTTGCCGGTGGCATCGAGGTGGCGTTTGATCGCCGCCTCGGCGCCACCGGCGTCCCCCGCGGCCAGCGCGTCGACGATCTCCTGGTGCTCGGCGAGGACTTCCCGGCGCCGGTCGTCGCTGCGTTCGAGCGCGACGACGCCGAGCAGCACGTGCCGGGCACGCAAGGTCTCGTACAGCCGGGCGAGCACGCTGTTGTCCGCGGCGTCGACGAGCAGCGCGTGGAACTCGCTGTCCAGGTCGATGAAGGCGCGCGCGTCGTCGGCGACCTCCCGCTGCCGCTCGATCAGCTTCGCCATCTCCGCGGCGGGCGCGCGGCCCGCGGCCAGCGACGTCGTGGCCGCCCAGCATTCGATCACGGCGCGGGCCTGCATCAGCTCGGCGATCTGCCTGCCCGGCAACGGCGTGACGAACGCGCCGCGGTGCGGCACCAGCTGGACGAGGTCCTCGGCGGCGAGCATCAGCAGTGCTTCCCGCACCGGAGTGCGCGAAACGCCGACGCTCGTGGCCACCGCCTGCTCGTTGATGAACGTGCCGGACACCGCCGGGTCGGTCAGGACGGTCGACCGCAGGTACTGGTACGCCCGATCCCTGCCCGAACCCCCATCAGAACGCATACCACATGTATACAGGCTGGGAGGCCTCGATGACCGGAAACCCCACCACACTGCGGATCGCCGCCGCTCAGATCGCGGGCGGCACCGACCCGCTGGCGAACCTCGCGGCAATCGAGGACGCCGTCGGGCGGGCGGTGCGGCGCGGCGCGGAACTGGTCGTCCTGCCGGAAGCGGCGATGGCGAGTTTCGCGGCGGATCCGCGTGAAGCGGCGGAACCACTCGACGGCCCGTGGGCGAACAGCGTCCGCAAAATCGCCGCGGCGCACGAAGTCGTTGTCGTGGCCGGGATGTTCGAGCCCGCCCCGGACGGCCGTGTGCACAACACGTTGCTGATCACCGGCAGCGGCCTCGAAGCGGCGTACCGGAAGATCCACCTGTACGACGCTTCGGCTCGCGCGAGTCGGACACCGTCGCCCCGGGCACCGAGCTGGTCCAGGTGGAGCTGCGCGGCGTCCGGATCGGCTTCGCGACCTGTTACGACCTGCGCTTCGCCGACCACTTCACCGCGCTCGGCCGCGCCGGTGCCGAACTCGTCGTCGTCCCGGCGTCGTGGGGCGCCGGGCCCGGCAAGGAAGAGCAGTGGGATCTGCTCACCCGGGCCAGGGCCCATGACGCGCAGGCCTGGCTGCTCGCGTGCGATCAGGCCTGGACACCGCCGTCCGGCACCGATCCGCTCGGCGTCGGCCGGTCCGTGCTCGCCGATCCGCTGGGCGCGGTGCACACCCGGCTGGGCGGTGGCCCCGGCCTGCTCGCCGCCGAGATCGACGTCGAAACCGTGCGCGCGGTCCGGCAGCGGGTCCCGGTCCTTGGCTAGCTCGCCTTGCTTTCCCGCCAGTTCGCGACCGCCTCCTCGACGTCGACCATCGCGACGGCGAGGGGCGGTCCGAGCTGGGGCTCCCGGTAGGCCTTGAGGATACGGGCGTTGAGGTCTTCGACGATCTCGCGGACGCGTTTCTCGGTGCGCTCCTTGGCGAGTTTCGCCGGGAGATCCTGGATTTCCTTCGGCAGCGCGAGGGAGGGCGGCAGCATGTCGGACGTGTCGAGGTTGCGGTCCCTGACCTGGCGCAGCATCCACTCCGTCGCGGCGTCCCTGCCGGTCCCCTTCGGCAGCGGTTTGCCCGCACCGGGCAGGTTTTCGAAGTCGCCGCGTTGCTCGGCGATGGAGATCTGCTTGTCGACCCAGCTTCCGAACGACGCCCCCGGCGGCTTCCGCTTCGTCATCCCCGTCTCCTCCCGTTCTGGGACTCAGGGTACCGATTTCCGGCCGTGTGAGCCGTATAACGTACGGAAAGCCGTCGGTCGCGTACGATCCCCCGGGGACAGCGGCGGCCGGCGCGAGGAGCTTGAACACAGATGACGGTCGAGCACAACGGCGCCGAGGACATCGACCGCGCGCTGGCACTGCTGTGGCATGTGCGCGAGCAGCATTCCGAACCCGCGCGCGGGCGTCGTCCGCGGCTGGCCGTCGGCCGGATCGTCGAAGTCGCGATCGGCGTCGCGGACGCCGAAGGTCTCGTCGCGGCCTCGATGCACCGCGTGGCCAAGGAACTCGGGGCCGGGACGATGACGCTCTACACCTACGTTCCCGGCAAGGCAGAGCTGCTGGACCTCATGGTCGACCAGGTACTGGCCGAACGCCTCCTGCCCGGCCCAGGCGACGAGCGGCCCGCCGACTGGCGAGCCCAGGTCCTGCTCTACTCCGACCGCACGCGCGAGACCTACCGCCGTCATCCTTGGCTGCGCGAGGCTTCCCGGGTGCGGCCCGCGCTCGGGCCGGGGCATCTGGCAGGGCAGGAGTACCTGCTGTCCACTTTGGACTCCCTCGGCCTCGGGGCCGCCCAGGTCACGGCGGCGGCGGGCGCGCTGGGCACCTACATCGACGCGAACGCCGCACTGGAGGCGGAAAGCGCGCATCTGGAGCGTGTCACCGGCCAGTCCGACGACGCCTGGTGGGACCAGCGTTCGGTGTTCTGGCACCGGTACTTCCCGGTCGATCGGCACCCCACGATGGCGCGGGTGTGGGAGAGCGGCGGCTTCGTGCTGACCGCGGCCGAACAGGCGGCCCAGGCCTACGACTTCGGCCTGAACCGCCTGCTCGACGGCATCGAAGAACTCGTCGCCTGACTCGGCTTCCGGCTCACTTCGCCGACGTCGTCGTGGTGCTGCTCGACGCCGTGGTGCTGCTCGACGCCGTGGTGCTGCTCGTGCTCGTGGGAGCGGTCGCGGGCGTCGTCGTGGTGCTGCTCGACGGAGGTGTCGCGGGCGGAGTGCTGCTCGACGGAGGTGTCGAGCTGCTCGGCGGCGTGGACGGGGGAGTCGACGGCGGCGTGGTCGGTGGCGTCGTCGGCGAGGTGGTCGGTGTCCCGGTGGGCGGGAGGCTGCTGCCCGGCGGAGTGCTTCCGGGGGTGCCTGGGCCGGGCGGGGGCGGCGGCGTGCTGCCGGGCGGGGCCGGGGGCGGTGCCACGGCGCCAGGAGCGCCTTCGGCGGGGTGGCTCGGCGGGGCGCCGATCGGCACCTCGCTGTCGGGGAGTTGTGCCACGCCGCCCCGGTAGGCGGTGGCCCACGCCATCACGGTGTCCACATAGGACTGCGAGTTGTTGTACCGGCGCACCGCGATCCGCTGGACCTCGATCGAGGACAGGTCGAGATTGCCCGAGCACAGGTAGCGGCCGGCGGCGAGCGTCTCGTCGTAGACGTTGTTCGGATCGGAAACGCCGTCGCCGTTGCCGTCGGAGGCGTAGGCACGCCAGGTCCCGGTGATGAACTGCATCGCACCGACCGCGTGGTCCCACACCGGGTCGCCGGTGAACGCGCCGCCGTCGGAGGCCGGGATCGCGGCGAACCCGCCGGTGCCGTTGAGGGCGGGGCCGAGGATCCGTTCGAGCGTGTTGCCCTTGGCGTCGACGTAGCCACCGCGGGCGTGGTTGGACTCGATGCGGCCGATGCTGGCGAGCAGCTGCCAGTCGATGTGGCAGTTCGGCTGCTCCCTGGCCATGATGTCGGCCGCGTTCTTGTACGCCTTGAGCATGCTGGCGGGGATCCCGAGCGGGCCCGACACCCCGGCGGACCCGGAGGAGGCGTGCGCGCCGGGCGCCATGAGCGGCTCGGGCACCGGGGGCTGGGGCAGGCTGCCATCGACTGCGACGGGCGGCATCACGACGTCCGGTACGCGAGCGGGCGCGGCCTGGTCGGCCGGCTTCTGGCCGTCCGGCGCCTGGTGCGCCACCGGGGAGATCAGGCCGCTCGCGGTGATCGTCGGCAGCACGGCCAGCGCGCCGCCCGCCAGCGCCGCGGCGGTCCGTTGCCGGACCGAACGCGCTTTTCGTGGCCGGTGCTTCGGCATGCTCACACCCCGTTCCTCGAACTCCGTTGTCCTGCCCGGTCACCCGCTCGCCGAGTTACCGGCGGGTATGGGAAAGCTATCCGATCAAAGCAAACTTTGGTGCTTTGCCAAGCGAAAACCGGGGATTTCGACGAAGTTCGTCCGTCTGGCATAAAACCAACGTCGTAAACTTGTCATCTTCACACGGGCTTCACGCACTCTCACTCCTGTTCCCGCCCTCTGTCCATAGTGGACAAGCCGGTGCGTGCCGCGCCGTCCCGGGCCACCTTACGGGTGTCCGGCGCCGGTTGGGTGGCCCGCTCGGCAGCCCGCGACGAACCCGAGGTGATCGGCACGTGTCGGCCGGGTGGCGCGTCTGGGGTGGGCGAGGGGCTGAAGGGCACCTTCAGTGCGTCTGGTGCGGTGAAGGGCGCTTTCAGCGCGCTGGATGCGGTGAAGGGCGCCTTCAGTGCATATCGCCGCCGGGTGTCGGGCGGGGGTGAGCGTCCCGAACGCTCCGTTCGCGACGTTGAGCGTCCTGAACGGAGCGTTCGCGACGTCGGGGGTGCCGCCTCGGGGGTGGCTGGGTGCCGAGGGACGCCCTTGGTGCGGTAGATGCACCGAAGGCGTCCCTCGGCACGTCTGCCGTCGAACGACGCGGCAGGGCAGTGCCGGGCCGCGCGAGCGTCCTGAACGACGCGTTCGCGACGTTGAGCGTCTCGAACGGAGCGTTCGCGACGCCGCAGCCGCCACTCAACCGCAGCACGCGCGAAAACCTGCACGCTCTTTGACGAAAGCTGCACAAAACTGCGATTGACTATGCATAAAGCTGCAACTACGGTGGTGCTTGTTGCGCACTCGACCGGCACGGATGGGGAGTTCATGAGCGGAACCTTCATGGCGGAGGAGATCGCGAGCCAGCCCGCGCGCTGGCGTGCGGCCGCGGCCTTGGCCTCGGACTTCGCCGAAAAGCTGCCCGCCGCGGGGGCCAGGGTGGCGATCGTCGGCTGCGGGACGTCCTGGTTCATCGGCCAGGCCTACGCGGTGCTGCGCGAAAGCGCCGGGCTCGGGGAAACCGACGCGTTCGCGGCGTCGGAGTTCCCCGTCGGCCGGAAGTACGACCACGTCATCGCGCTGTCGAGGTCCGGCACCACGACCGAGGTACTCGGGCTGCTCGCGAAGCTGCGCGGCACGCTCCCGACCACCGCCATCACCGGTGTTCCCGCCGAGATCGCGGCGTCGGTGGACGACGTGGTCGACCTGTCGGCGGCCGATGAGCGCTCGGTGGTCCAGACCCGGTTCGCGACCACCGCGCTGGCGGTGCTGCGCACCCACCTCGGCGAGGACCTCGCCCCGGTGATCGCCCAGGCCGAGCAGGTGCTCGCGCAGCCGGTCGACGACGGGCTGGCGTCGGCCGGTCAGTTCAGCTTTCTCGGCACCGGCTGGTCGGTCGGGATCGCCAACGAGGCGGCGCTGAAGTTCCGCGAGGCCTGCCTGTTCTGGACCGAGTCCTACCCCGCGTGGGAATACCGCCACGGGCCCATCAGCATCAGCGAGCCAGGACGCGTGACCTGGATGTTCGGTCAGGCGCCCGATGGGCTCGCCGCCGACGTCGCCCGTGCGGGCGGCCGGTTCGAGGAGAGCGGTCTCGACCCGCTCGCCGACCTCGTCCGCGCGCAGCTCGTCGCGGGGGAGATCGCCCGGCGCAAGGGCCTCGATCCGGACAATCCTCGCAGCCTCACCCGTTCCGTCGTGCTCACCTGAGCCATGCCCCGATTGGTCGCGGCGCTCGACGTCGGCGGTACCAGCGTGAAGGCCGCGGTGTACGAGCCGGTGCCGGGCGGTCTGCGGCAGGTCACCGGCCTGCGGCGGCCGACGGCACGCGGCGGTGACCCGGCGACGGCGGTCGCCGATCAGGCGGGGAAGCTGATCGGCGAGCTGGCGGAGTCGGTGGGGCCGCTCGCCGCGGCCGGGGTCGTGGTCCCGGGCATCGTCGACGAACGTGCCGGGGTCGCGCGGTTTTCGGCCAACCTCGGCTGGCGGGACGCGCCCCTGCGCGAGTTGCTCGCCGACCGCGCCGACGTCCCGCTCGCGTTCGGCCACGACGTCACCGCCGGCGGGCTCGCGGAGTACCGGATCGGCGCCGCGCGGGGGTTCACCGACGCGGCGTTCGTCCCCGTCGGCACCGGGATCGCCGCCGCGCTGATCCTCGGCGGCCGTCCGCATCGCGCGGGCGGTCGCGCCGGGGAGCTGGGGCATCTCGACGTCGGGCACGACCTGTTGTGCGGGTGCGGTGCCACCGGCTGTCTCGAAGCGGTCGCGTCCGCGGCCGCGCTGGCGCGGCGCTACACCGAACGCTCCGGCCGCCCTGTCGACGGCGCGCGGGAGGTGGTTGCCGCCGCCGGAAACGGAGATCCGGACGCGGTGGCGGTACTGGACGACGCGGTCGCGGCGCTTGGCGACGGCCTGCGGCAGTTGGTCACCCTGCTCGCGCCCGAGGTCGTCGTCTTCGGCGGCGGGCTGTTCGGCGCGGGCGACGGGCTGCTGGAGCGCGTCCGCCGCCGCACCGCCGCACGGCTCACCTTCCAGCGAATGCCGGAACTCCGCCGCGCGGAGCTCGGCGACGAGGCGGGCTGCCTCGGCGCGGGCCTGCTCGCGGCCGACCTCGTGGGAGCAGCACCGTGATCCTCACCGTGACACCGAACAGCGCCCTCGACGTGACGTACACAGTGGACGGTCTACGTCCGGACTCCGTGCATCGTGTCAGGGAAGTGCGGGCCAGGGCCGGCGGAAAGGGAGTCAACGTCGCGCGGGTGCTGCACACGCTCGGCGAGGACGTCCGCGTGGTGGCAACGGCGGGTGGCGCGACGGGAAGCGCATTCACCGCCGAACTCACCCAGGCAGGGCTTCCGGCCGGCCTCGTCCCGATCGCCGGGGAGACCCGGCGGACGACGACCATATTGTCCACAGTGGACGACACCGTCACGTTGTTCAACGAGCCCGGGACGGAGCTGATCGCCGCCGAGTGGGCGTCCCTTGTGGACACCGTGCGGCGTCATGCCCCGGACGTGCTCGTCTGCTCCGGCAGTCTTCCGCCCGGCGCAGGAGGATATGCCGAGCTGCTCAGCACGGGCGTCCCGGCCGTTCTCGACACTTCCGGTGCCGCGCTGCTCGACGGGCTGAGCGGCAGACCGCGCGTGGTCAAGCCCAATCTGGCCGAGCTGCGCGAGGTCACCGGCCGTGGCGATCCGGTGGCGGCGGCCACGGAACTCCGGAACAGAGGCGCCGAGACCGTGGTCGTCTCGCTGGGCGCGGACGGTCTGCTCGCCGTCACCGAGCACGGCATCTGGCAGGCCACGCCGTCGAAAACGCTGACCGGCAACGCCACCGGCGCCGGAGACGCGGCCGTCGCGGGCATCGCGCTGGGGATCGCCCGTGGCGAGCCGTGGCCCGACGTGCTGCGCCGCTCGGTCGCGTTGTCCGGCGCCGCCGTTCTCGGCCCGCTGGCCGGGGACATCGACCTCGCGCACTACCGGCGTGAACTCGGCGCCGTGGTGGTGCGTGCCCTTCCGAACTGAGGAGCCCCATGCCTTTGGTGTCCGCCGGGGAGATCGTCGGCCCCGCCGTGAAGGACGGCCGCGGCTGCGGTGCCTTCAACGCGATCCAGCTCGAACACGTCACCGCGATCATCGAGGGCGCGAGCCGCGCCGGAACGCCGGTGATCGTGCAGTTGAGCCAGAACGCGGTCCGCTACCACGGTGCGCTCGCGCCGATCGGCAGTGCCGCGCTCGCCGCCGCACGGGCCGCCGACATCGGCGTCGCCGTCCACCTCGACCACGCCGAGTCGCCGGAACTGGTCCGCGAGGCCGTCGAACTGGGCTTCGGCTCGGTGATGTTCGACGCGTCCACAATGGACTACCAGGACAACCTCGCGGCGACGCGGGACATCGCGGCCTACTGCCATGACCACGGTGTCTGGGTCGAGGCCGAGCTGGGCGAGGTCGGCGGTAAGGACGGTGTGCACGCGCCCGGCGCGCGGACGGATCCGGACGAGGCCGCCGAGTTCGTCGCGGTCACCGGGGTGGACGCGTTGGCGGTCGCCGTCGGCAGCTCGCACGCGATGCTGACCAGGGACGCCTCGCTCGACCTCGAACTGATCGCCCGGCTGCGCGAGCGGGTGCCGGTGCCGTTGGTGTTGCACGGTTCGTCCGGGGTCCCCGACGACGGCCTCGCCGCGGCGGTGCGTGCCGGGATGACGAAGATCAATATCGCGACACAGCTCAACAAGGTGTTCACCGCCGCGGCGGTGGCGTACTGGCGTGACCATCCGGAGCGGGTCGATCCCCGTAAGTATCTGGGCGCGGGGCGGGACGCGGTGGCGCGTGAGGTCGAGCGGTTGCTGGCCGTGCTCGCGCCGGGTCACGAGGAGGTCGCGAAATGACGATTGTGCAGTCTTTCCTGGGGCAAGTTGTTGACAGCTGCGTGAAACCGAACAAAACTGCGCGCTAACGCGCAAGAAGTGCGCGATAGCTGACTCTCTGATCGGGTGGTGGCCATGCGGATGGCACGGGGCAGGTCCGGGAAAGTACTCACGTTGACGACAGGCGCCGTGCTCACCATGGCGCTGGCCGGGTGCGGTGGCGGTGACGCGGGATCGGGCGACGGGGGCGGGGCGAACGCGCTGCCGGGCGTCGACCAGTACCTCAACGCGCCCTGTCCGGAGGCGGGCACGAAACCGCAGACGGACAAGGAGTTCACCTACTGGGCGATGTGGACCGCCGACGAGCCGCAGGGCAAGGTGCTGCAGAAGGCGTTCAAGTGCTTCACCGAGAAGACCGGCGTCAAGGTCAACGTGCAGTGGCTGGGGCGCAAGGCCTACACCCAGAACATCGCCCCGGCGCTCAACACCGACAACGTGCCGGATCTGTTCGACCAGGACGTCAGCAAGGTCAGCGCCGCGATCGTCTCGGCGGGCGGCACGCAGAGCGTCGACGACGTCTTCGATCTGAAGGTCGGTGAGGGTGACAAGAAGGTCAAGGACGTCCTGACCCGCACCTCCTACGACTTCCCGCAGAACAAGGACAAGGCGGGCAACACCTTCCTCGTGCCGTACGAGATGCTCTCGAACGCCTGGTGGTACAACAAGGCTCAGGCCAAGGACCTCGTCGCACCGAAGACCGTGGACGAGCTGTACGGGCTGTTCGACAAGGCGAAGGCGGACGGCAAGGCCGCGATCGCGCAGGACGGCGACATCCCGTTCTACAACATGTACTTCTTCACCCAGTTCGCCGAGCGCTACGTCGGCGCCGGCGGGGTGGCCAAGGCGGCCGCCGACCCGACCGGCCAGGCGTGGAAGACCGACCTCGGATTCCTCAAGGCCGCCACGGAAACCGCGAAGCTGCCGAAGCACCTCATCGACGGCTGGGACGCGGCGAAGTTCCCGCAGGTGCAGCAGCGCTGGGCCGACGGCGACGCGCGGTTCCTCTACATGGGCACCTGGGCGCCGAGCGAGACCCGCGAGTACCTCGACAAGCAGGGCGCGGGCACGAAGCTGGAGTACGGCTCGTTCCAGTTCCCGATGCCGCCGGGTGCCACGCACGACACGGTCGAGCAGATCCCGATCGGGTTCGCGGTGACCAAGAAGGCCAAGCACGCCGAGGCCGCCAAGGCGTTCATCGCCTACTTCCTCAACAAGGACATCCTGTCCGGCATCCCCGCCGTCGCGGACAACCTGGTGCCCCGTACCGATCTCGCTGTGCCCGACGATCTCAAGCAGGCCAAGGCCGCGCTGGACGACGAGAAGAAGGAGCACGTCCTGCAGTACGACGGCATCGACAGCCTCGCGGGCGGCAAGTGGCAGACCGAGGTCTTCGACCCGGCGGACCTGGCGCTGCTCAAGGGCCAGATCACGCCCGCGCAGTTCATCGACCAGCTCGCCACCAAGGGCGCCGCTTATTGCAACACCATGGGCTTTTCCCCCCTGCCGCGCCGGGGGGGGCGCGCGCACCGCGCGCCACCCGGGGTGCCCATCTTTCCCGCAAGCGCAGGCTGTTCTGGCCGTTCTTCGGTCCGGCTCTGGTGCTGTACCTGGCTTTCCTGGTGCTGCCGACCATCGCGACGGTCGTGCTGAGCTTCACCAGCTGGGCCGGCGCCGGGGACACGCCGAAGCCCAACGGCGTCACGAACTACGTGCAGATGTGGGACAACGACTCGTTCCAGTACGCCTTCCGCAACACGCTCGTCTACGTTTTCCTCGGTGGCATCGGCACGTTCGCGGTGGCGTTCCTGTTCACCATGGTGCTGCGGGACATGCGGGGCGGGAAGATCATCCGGGCGATCCTGTTCTTCCCGAACATCGTCGCCCCGGTCGCGCTCGGCATGTTCCTCGGGTTCGTGTTCAAGTACCAGCCGGGCAAACAGGGACTGGCGAACTTCGTGCTGGAGCACCTCGGCGCGGACGCGGCCAAGTTCCTCGCACCGTCCAATGTGACCGGTGTGGTGACGGCGTCGCTGATCTGGGCGAGTTCGGGGTTCTACATCACGATCCTGATGGCCGCGGTCGACCGCATCCCGCCCTATCTCTACGAGGACGCGGACATCGCGGGCGCTTCGCCGTGGCAGAAGTTCCGGAACATCACGCTGCCGATGACCTGGGACGTCGTCGGGGTCGCCGGGGTGCTGTGGACGATCAACGCGCTCAAGATCTTCGAGCTGGTGTTCGTGCTGGCCGGCCCCGGCACCTACGCCCCGCCGAACCAGGCGTGGACGCTGGGAATCTACGTGTTCGACCGGACCTTCGGTTCCAACGCGACGCCGGACTTCGGTGCCGCGTGCGCCTGCGCGGTCGCGATGATCGCCCTGGTATCCGTGCTCGTCGTGCTGTTGCGTCGCCTCATGCGTCGTGACGCGATCCAGTTCTAGGAGCTGTCGTGTCCGTAACCGACACTGCGTCACCGGCGACGTCGACGGCGAAGCCGGTCCGCAAACCGCCCAGGAAACCCCGGCCCGCACCGGGAGCGCGGCGCTGGGGTCCATTGAGGATTCTCGGCTCGGCGATCGTGTGGCTGTTCACCGCGGGGAACCTGCTGGTGCTGTACTGGCTGATCTCGGCCTCGTTCAAGACGCCGGTCGAGATCTTCACCAAGCCGTTCTCCTTGCCGTATCAGTGGTTCCACGTCGGGAAACCGTTCCGGAACTTCGCCTACGCCTGGAGCAACGCCGGGTTCGGTGACGCGGTGCTGACGACGGTCGTGCTCGTCGGGCTCGCCACCGTGGCCACGGTGGCGGTGTCCGCGCCGGCGGCGTACGCGCTCACCAGGCTCGGGGTACGGGGCTCGGGCGGGATGACGAACTTCGTCGCGATCGGGATGGGCGTGCCGTTCCAGACCGTGATCATCCCGCTTTTCGTGGTCCTGTCCAAAATCCACTTCGACAACCAGTACGGCCTCTTCGTGCTGTACGTCGCCTTGTCGATTCCGTTCACGGTGTTCCTGTTGACCGGGTTCTTCCGGTCGCTGCCCGATGAACTGGAGGAGGCGGCCGCGATCGACGGCGCCTCGCCGACCAGGACGTTCTTCTCGGTGATGTTGCCCTTGGCCCGCGGCGGGCTGATCACCGCGCTGATCCTGAACGCGATCGGGCTGTGGAACGAAACCCTGCTCGCGATCGTGTTCCTCAAGGACCAGGCGCATTTCACGCTGTCGCGCGCCCTGTTCACCTTCTACGGTGCGGCGAGCTACCAGTCCGAGTACGGCGGCCTGATCGCCGGCGTCGCGATCGTGGTGCTTCCGATGCTCGTGCTGTACCTGCTGCTCGCCCGCCGGATCATCACCGGCCTCACGCTCGGCGCCGGAAAGTAAGGGATATTCATGAGTTCCGTGACCTTCTCCGACACCACGCGGTACTACGCGGGGGTGGACCGGCCCGCCGTGGACGGGCTCGATCTCGAAGTGACCGACGGCGAGTTCCTGGTGCTGGTCGGCCCCTCCGGCTGTGGCAAGTCGACGACACTGCGGATGCTGGCCGGGCTGGAGGGCGTCGACCACGGCACCATCCACATCGGCGACCGCGACGTCACCGAGCTGCCGCCCAAGGACAGGGACATCGCGATGGTGTTCCAGAACTACGCGCTCTATCCGCATATGACGGTCGGCGAGAACATCGGCTTCCACCTGAAGATCGCCAAGATGGCCAAGGTGGAGCGGGAAAAGCGGGTGCGCGAGGCTGCGGAGCTGCTCGACCTCACGCCGTACCTCGATCGCAAACCGGCCAAACTTTCCGGCGGACAGCGGCAGCGCGTCGCCATGGGCCGCGCGATCGTGCGCGAGCCCAGTGTGTTCCTGATGGACGAACCACTGTCCAATCTGGACGCGAAGCTGCGGGTGCAGACCCGGACCCAGATCGCCTCGCTGCAACGGCGGCTGGGGATCACCACCATCTACGTCACCCACGACCAGGTCGAGGCCATGACGATGGGGGACCGGGTCGCTGTGCTCAAGGACGGCCTGCTCCAGCAGTGTGACACGCCGATCGGGTTGTTCGCGAAGCCGGTCAACGTGTTCGTCGCGGGGTTCATCGGCTCACCGGCGATGAACCTGCTCGAATCCACTGTGGACAGCGACGGTGTTGTCCTCGGCGGTGCCAAGATTCCCCTGACCCCGGCACAGCGTTCAGCCTTGACGGGCCCGGGGATCGTAGTCGGTGTCCGGCCGGAGGGCTGGGATCTCGGCGAGGCGGGCACGGGAATCGACGCGGTCGTCGAGGTCGTCGAGGAGCTCGGCAGCGATCAGTACCTGTACTGCCGCACCACGGGAACGGAGCAGGTCTTCACGGTCCGTACTCCCGGGATGGCACCGTGGCAGCGAGGCGACAAGCTCGGCCTGGCACCGAAACCCGGCGCGGTGCACCTGTTCGACGCGGCTTCGGGCGATCGGCTTCCCGACGCATGAGCGATGCTTGCGAGCGAATCATGGATATCATGCGCCAAAAGGAATTCAACACTGTCTCGCGGAGCGAGGCGATCGCATGACCAGCCTTTATCACACCGAGCTGGTTATCCCCGCCGCGCTGCTCGGGGAAGAAAATCCGTTGCCGCCCTTGGTGAAACCCGAGCAGGTCCAGCAGGTCGTGAACCTGGACGAACTGCCCGCGGATCTCGCCGAAGGGCTGGGCTACGGGCGGCTGGACACCGTGCTGCCGTGCCGGCTGCAGGACGGGTACACGCGGGAGCGGCCGAGCCGCTCGGTGCCCGCGCTGGTGCTGGAGAACACGTGCCTGCGCGCGACGGTGCTTCCTTCACTCGGCGGGCGGCTGTATTCGCTGTACCACAAGCCTTCCCGGCGTGAACTGCTTTACCGGAATCCCGTTTTCCAGCCTGCCAACCTTGCGTTGCGGGATGCCTGGTTCGCGGGCGGCGTCGAATGGAACCTCGGCAGCACCGGGCACACCACGCTGACCTGCGCGCCGATGTTCGCGGCCGAAGCAGCCGGTCCCGACGGCAGTCCGATACTGCGGCTGTGGGAGTGGGAGCGGACGAGGGACCTGCCGTACCAGCTGGACTTCTGGTTGCCGGACGAGTCCGACTTCCTGCTCGTCGGAGTGCGGATCCGCAATCCGCACGCGCATGACGTCCCGGTGTACTGGTGGTCGAACATCGCGGTCACCCGCACCGAACGCGGCCGCGTACTGGTGCCCGCGAAACAGGCCTGGCACTACGGTTACGGCGGACGGCTCGACCTCGTCGAGGTCCCCGGTGACGACCTGACGTATCCCGCGCGGCACCGGAACGCGGCGGACTACTTCTTCGAGATCCCAGCGGAGTCCCGCCGGTGGATCGCGGCGGTGGACGGCGACGGCGCGGGCATGGCACAGGTGTCCACGGAGCGGCTGCGCGGGCGGAAGCTGTTCGTGTGGGGCGAATCCGCGGGCGGGCGCCGATGGCAGGAGTGGCTGGCCCCCGGCGCTCCCGGCTATCTGGAGATCCAGGCCGGGCTCGCGCGTACCCAGCTGGAACATCTGCGCTTACCTGCCGGCGAGAGCTGGGATTGGCTGGAGGCGTACGGTCCTGTCGCCGCCGATCCGTCCGTTGTGCACAGTCGCGAATGGATGTCGGCGACAGACGCGGTGGAACGTATGCTGATCTCCGAGTCCGCTTTGGACGAATACCACGACGCGTGGCGCAAGGTCGCTGACACGGCGCCGTCGGTGGTAGTGCACGAAGGCAGTGGCTGGGGCGCGCTCGAACTGCGCCGGATGGCGGCCGAACTGCCGGCTACGCCTTTCCCGGCGTCGTCACTCGGTCCCGAGCAGGAACCTTGGCTGGCGTTGCTGGAGGGTGCCGTACCGGACGGCGATCCGCTGGACGTCCCGGCCGCCACACTGGTCAACCAGGGCTGGGCCCACCGGCTCGAACGGGCGGCGGAAAACTGGGCGGTCTGGTACCACCGCGGTGTCGCCCGATGGGCAGCCGGGGACCACGAAGCCGCGAAACAGGCTTGGAGCTCGTCGGTCTCGGCGGCGGAAAACCCTTGGGCCCTGCGGAATCTGGCGGTCGCGGCGAGAGTCGAGGGCCGGGACGTCGAGTCCGCGCGGTTGTACGTGCGTGCTTTGGCGCTCGCGCCGGAGCTGCTGCCGCTGGCCGTCGAAGCGATCGGCGCGCAGCTCGCGGCGGGCCTGCACGATCGGGCCGCCGGGCTGCTGGACTCGCTGTCTCCCGAGGCACGTGCGGCCGGACGGGTCCGTCTGCTCGAGGCCATGACCCTGCTCGCACAAGGAGATCCCGGCGGAGCGCTGGCGATTTTCGAGGAGGGCTTCGAGATCGCCGGGATCAGGGAGGGCGAGACGTCGCTGTCCGACACGTGGGCCGCCGTGGCGGGGGATCGGCCGTTGCCGGAGCGGTACGACTTCCGGATGTCGGCGCCGGGGTGAGGGGAGCCGGGGCACGGTGACGCGGAAGTACGAACGGCACAGCGGGCTGCTGCGGATCGTGGCCGAACGCGGCCAGGTCGAGGTCGCCGAGCTGGCCGCGGAACTCGCCGTGTCGACAGCCACCGTCCGGCGCGATCTCGACCAGCTCGCCGACCAGCAGCTGCTGACCCGGACACGCGGTGGTGCCGTGGCCGGGGACGTCGCCTATGACCTGCCGCTGCGGTACAAGATGGCGCGTCAGGCCCCGGAGAAGTCGCGGATCGCCCGGGCCGTCGCGGCACTCGTCGAGCCGGGCTGGGTCGTCGGCCTCAACGGCGGCACCACGACGACGGAGATCGCCCGCGCGCTCGCCGCCCGCGGCGATCTTCCCGGCGGCATCACCCTGGTCACGAACGCGCTCAACATCGCCCACGAACTCGCCGTGCGGCACCACATCAAGCTCGTCGTGACCGGTGGTGTCGCGCGGTCGCAGTCGTTCGAGCTCACCGGCCCGCTCGCCACCCGCGTCCTCGGCGAGATCGCCATCGACCTGCTGATCCTCGGCGTCGACGCGCTCGACCCGCGGGCCGGCGCCTTCGCCAACCACGAGGGCGAGGCGAGCATCAATCGCCTCATGGTCGACCGCTCCTCCCGCGTCGTCGCCGCCGCCGATTCCTCGAAACTCGGCCGCCGCGCCTTCGCCGAGATCTGCCCCATCACCGCCATCGACACCGTCGTCACCGACTCGGCCCTTCCCGCCGCTCTCGCCACCGCCTTCTCCGCCGCTACGACTGTCCACACCGCGTAACTCGCGTGATCAGAGACGGACCGCGTCCAATCACGTGAGTACGCGTCCAATCACGCGAGATCTCCGCTCAATCACGTGAAGGCGCTGGTTCGTGTGCGTGGAAGAGTGCGTGAAGATGTTTGATGTTGGAGGTTTTGCTTGACTTTCGTGCACTTGTGAACGCAGGATGGGGCAACGCTGGGCCGGAGAGGGTCCGGCCGGGGACGTGGGAGCCGTCGTATGCGCCGTCTTGCCTGTCTTGCCGCCTTGTGTGCGGTCGCCGCCGGAGGGGTGGCGGCTCCGGCCGCCGCGGACGATCAGCTGGTCACGCTGCGGTCGGCGAATCTGAAGGTCACTGTCGACCCGAAGTTTCCGCGTGTCGTGGAGTACACCGACGCGCGGAGCGGGGCGAAGCTGTACGGGAACGAGGACAAGATCGGCAAGGTCGTCCTCAACGGGACCGCGTATACGCCGCAGGTGACCAGCCGGAGGGCCGGTGACCACGTCGGCTATCGGCTCGGCTTCCCGGAGTACGGCGGCGTCGTGCTGGACGCGACGATCGGTCTCGAGGGCAGTGAGATCGACTTCAAGATCACGAGGATCCAGGACACCGAGAAGAACCCCGTCAAGTCACTGTCCATTCCGGACCAGAATCTCGTCTCGGTGCGCAGTGACCAGCCGGGTGCCGCGCTCGCCGCGGCCAAGATGTACAACGCCACCACCGGCACCGGCGACACGTTCACGCAGGTCACCAAGGACGCCCCGGCCGAGGCGGCGCCGTCGGGCGCGATGTACGGAATCGTCAACACCGGGCAGCTCGCGGCGTCGATCGAGACGAACTCCGCCTACGACACGCCGTCCGGGCCGACCGCCAAGGACAACGGCCGGATTCGCAAGCAGATCGCGGACAAGGGCGCGTACAAGCGCGCCGGGTTGTGGAGTGGCGACTGGACGTACCGGGCGAACGGGGCGAGCCGCACGGATACGGAACCCTTGCCGTACACCAAGATCGTCGTCACCGGTGACCGCAACGGCGACAAGGCCGTCGACTGGCAGGACGGCGCGATCGCCTTCCGCGACATCATGACCAACCCGCGGGGCTGGCAGCAGGTGGCCCAGCGGCCGATTATGCGCATCCCGTTCAACTTCGCCTCGAACGCCGAGCACCCGTTCACGCAAAGCCTCGACGAGACCAAGCGGGTCGCGCTCAACACCGACGGCCTCGGTCAGTTCGTACTGCTCAAGGGCTACGGTTCCGAGGGACACGACTCCGCGCACCCGGACTACGCGGGTGTCGGCAAGCGCCAGGGCGGCGTGAAGGACCTGAACGCGCTGGTCGAGAACTCGCGCCGGTACAACGCCGACATCGGCGTGCACATCCAGGACACCGAGGAGTACCCGGTGTCGCCCGCGTTCGACCCGGCGATCGCCAACGACGTCAAGAAAGACCTCGGCTGGGACTGGCTCGACCAGAGCTACCACATCAACTACCGCTACGACGGCCAAAGCGGCAAGCGGCTCTCGCGGCTGGAAGCGTTCAAGAAGGAGGTCCCCGGTCTCGACTTCCTTTACGTGGACACGTGGTACGGCGACGGCTACACCTCGGAGAAGTTCGCCCGCGAGATGAACGGCCTCGGCTACGACGTCGCGACCGAGTTCCCGGACAAGTTCGAGCGCCAGAGCGTCTGGAGCCACTGGGCCAACGACGTGCACTACGGCGGCAGCAACTACAAGGGCATCAACAGCCAGATCGTCCGCTTCATCCGCAACCACCAGAAGGACGACTGGATCGCGGGCGATCCGCTGCTCGGCGGCGGTGAACTGAGCGCGTACGAGGGCTGGGTCGGCGGCGCCGGTTATCCCGCGTTCATCGCCAAGACCTTCGGCACCGACCTGCCCACCAAGTATCTCCAGGGCTTCACGATCCAGAAATGGGCACCGCACACGATCGCGTTGTCCGACGGCGTCAGCGTCTCCGACTCGACCGGCACCCGGCAGATCAGCAAGGACGGCCATCTCGTGCTGAACGGCGGCGCGTACCTGCTTCCGTGGAGCCAGCAGGAGGAAACCAAGCTGTACCACTGGAATCCGGCGGGCGGGAGTACGAAGTGGACACTGCCGAAGTCCTGGGGTGCCAAGCGTTCGGTCAAGCTGTACCAGCTCACCGACACCGGACGCCGGTTCGTCAAGGACCTGAACGTCGACGCCACGCGCCAGATCAGCATCGACGCGGTCGCGAAGACGCCGTACGTCGTGTACCCGGCCGATCCCGGGCCGAACGCCGACGCGAATTGGGGTGACAACACCGGCCTGAAGGATCCGTCCTTCTACTCGGGCAACCTCGACGCCTGGAAGGTCACCGGTGACAAGAACAAGGCGTCCGTACCCGCGAACGCGGCCGGACAGCGACAGTTGCGCATCGACGGTGGCCAGGGAACCACCGTGTCCCAGCAGGTCGCCGGGCTCACTGGCGGTAAGACCTATACCGCGTCGGTGAACGTCCAGGTGGCGCCGGGGCAACGCAAGGCGAGCCTCACCGTGAGCCCCGCGGGCGGAAAACGCGTTGCCCAGTGGACGGACGCCTCGACGGTCAAGAACTACGTCCGCGCCAGCGAGTACGCCGGGACGGCCACGCAACGGATGAAGGTCGTCTTCGACGTCCCGAGTGGACAGTCGACCGCGACGCTGGCACTGGAGGCGGCGGCCGGGAATCCGGCGGTGTCCTTCGACGACGTCCGCGTCGTCCAAACCGGACGGACGCCGCAGGGCGGGCACTATTTCGCCGAGGACTTCGAACACGTCGACACCGGCTGGGGACCGTTCGTCTACGCCGGGAACGACGGCGCGCCGGACGATCCGCGGACGCACATCGCACAGAAGAACGCGCCGTACACCCAGGCAGGCTGGAACGGGAAGCTCGTCGACGACGTCATCGGCGACGGCGAGTCGTTGAAATCGCACGAAGAGAACCAAGGCCTGGTGTACCGGACACTGCCGCAGACACTGCGTTTCGAGCCGGGCCACCGCTACCGCGTGTCGTTCACCTACGAGGCGTCGAAGACCGGCGACTACGCGTTCGTGACCGGCGCGGGTACGAGCACGACGTTCGCCGAGGCCCACACGCCGACGACGTTCACCGCGACCGTCGACGGTGGTGCCGACGCCTGGATCGGCGTCGCGAAACTGACCCCGGGAACGCAGAACCAGGACCACGATCTGATCCTGGACAACCTGGTGGTGGACGAGATCGGCTGATCCCATCCGGCGGGTCCTGTGTGGTGCGCTGCGATGAATGCAGCATACTGCTCGAAACAGGGTGTAACAGCGCAGCACAGTGCGCGGAGATCACCCCGCGAGCGGCACCGCAGAGGTAGGGAGCACCGCCGATGGCCCGGCACGAACGGTTGAGCACGCTGCTGGACATGCTCGGGCAGCGGGAGAAGATCGACGTCGAGGACGTGGCCGCCGAACTGAACGTGTCGGCGGCCACGATCCGGCGGGACCTCGACCACCTCGCCGAACAGCAGCTGCTCACCCGCACCCGCGGCGGCGCGGTCGCCAACGACCTCGCCTACGACCTGCCGCTGCGGTACAAGACCGCCCGGCACGTCCCGGAGAAGCAGCGGATCAGCGCTTCCGCGGCCGCGCTCGCCGAACGGGGCATGGCGGTCGGGCTCAACGGCGGCACCACGACAGCGGGAGTGGCCAGGGCGCTGGCGATGCGGGCCGATCTGGCCAGCCGCGGTGACGCGCCGGGGCTGACCGTGGTGACCAACGCGCTCAACATCGCGCACGAACTCGCCGTGCGGCCCAACGTCAAGATCGTCGTCACCGGCGGCGTCGCGCGGCCGCAGTCCTTCGAGCTGAGCGGACCGCTCGCCACCCGGGTGCTGTCCGAGCTGACGATGGACCTGCTTTTCCTCGGTGTGGACGCGCTCGACGCCGAAGCCGGCGCTTTCGCGCATCACGAGGGTGAGGCGAGCATCAACCGGCTCATGGTCGAGCGCGCCGAGCGGGTCGTCGCGGTGGCGGACGGGTCGAAGCTTGGCCGCCGCGCCTTCGCCCGGATCTGCGCGACCCACGACGTGCACACGCTGGTCACGGACACCGACGCCGACCCGGCCGCGGTAAGGGCTTTCGAGGCCGCCGGCGTCGAGGTCCTTACCGTCTGAAGTGGCGGGGTAAGGGGCCTTCCCACCCGGGAACGGCGTGATCACCCGATGCCGTGGCCCGTCCCTCAGGGGCAGCCTGAGGGTATGAAACACGACTGGATCTTCGACATGGTGCAGGTGGAAATGGACTACCGCACCGAGGGCAGGCTGACCCCGTTCGCCGAACGCAAGGAACGGCACCGCGTCCCGAAGCGGGCGTCGTGGCCGTGGTTCAGAACGCGTCGGCTCCGAGCTTGATCGCCAGGCCGATCCCGGCCAGCGCGATGCCGATCCGCAGGATCTTCGCGGGCAGCCACCGCGCCACCACGGGGCCCAGCCAGGAACCCGCGAGCAGGCCGATCGTCAGCGGGAGCGCGGTGCTCCAGGACACCGGGCCGAAGGCGGCGAACCCGGCCGCCGCCACCACGTCGGTCACGACGAGCAGGAGGTTCTTGAGGGCGTTCACCCGCAGCAGGCTTTCCGGCATGGTGGCCAGCAGCAGGGCCAGCATCACCACCCCGGACGCCGCCGCGAAGTATCCACTGTAGACGGACACGGCGAACGCGCCAGCGGTGACCAGCCACGGCCGGGCTCCGCCGGTCCTGGCTTCGGCGTCCTCGTGGGGCGGACGCCGTACCAGGACGAGCAGGGACGCGGCGCCGACGAGGAACGGGACGACACGTTCGAACACCCCGGGCGGGCTGACGAGCACGAGGGCCGCGCCCGCCGCGCTGCCGAGTACACACGCGACACCCAGTCTTCGCGCGGCACCGAGCTGTCCGGACAGCTCACGCCGTGAACTGGGGACCGCGCCGACGCTGCCGATCGCGAGCGCGACCGTGTTGGTGACGTTGGCAGCGGTCGCGGGCAGGCCGACCGCGAGGAGCGCCGGATAGGAGAACAGCGAGGCCAGGCCCGCTATGGCCCCCGACAGTCCGGCGGCTATCCCCGCGACAATGAGCAGGGTGAAGAAGGACGCCGTCATCGTGCGACGTTAACATCGCGAATTCGCTTGACACGTATGGTTTTTCGGCCGGTAATGGCTCGCCTGCCGCGGCGTTCCCGCGACAGGCGAGCGACAGGTTCAGTGTGACCAGGTGAGCGGGGCCAGGTAGAGCCCGCCCTGGCCCCAGCCCGCGTGCGAGACGTACCAATCGTCGTCGTCCCGGATCACTTCCGCCGCGTGCGAGGCGAAATGCGCCACCAGGTTCTCGTTCTCGAAGTGCAGCGGATCGGTGCTGCGGTAGACGTCCGTGCCCGCATAGGCCAGGCGCGGCCCGGTGAACAGGTACCAGTAGCGCCCGTGCCGCACCACGAACGGCGATTCGGTGGGCCCGCCCCAAGTTCCCGTCTCGGGTGAGACGTACGCCGTTTTCCGTTCGCTCCAGTGCCGGAGGTCGTAACTCGTGCGGTAGAGCACGAGGTGGTGACCGCCGGTGGGCTCGGTGTTGCCGGTGTAGAACAACACCCAGCGCCCGTTGATCCAGATGACGTATGGGTCCCGCGCGTCGTAGCCGTCGGTGAACAGCGAGCCGCCCGGATACCGTGTCCAGTGGAACAGATCCCGCGACGTCGCCACGTTGATCGCGGACTTGGTGTTCTCCTTGCCGCCGCCACAGTAGAACATGTGGTACGTGCCGCCGACGCGGATGACGTGCGGCGCCCACAGATGCGTCTCGCCGTAAGCCGGGTCGACCGTGAGCGCGAACGGTTGTTTCGTCCATGGCCCGTACAGTTCCGGCGCGGTCGCGTGGGCGAAGACGATCTCGTGGTCGGGATCGGCGGGTTCCGCGTGCGTGATGCCGAAGACGTGCCAGGTGCCCCGGGTGTCCTGGACGAACGTGTGATCGTTGAGATACCAGGGCTCCTTCTCGCCCACGCTCGGGTCGTAGATCTTCTCGAAGTTCCCGATCGTGAAGTCGTCCTTCGCCGGGGCGGCTCCGGCCGGGGTGGCACCGTTCGCCGCCATACCGAAGGTGGTACCCAGCGCGAGGCAGCCCAACACCGCCGTCCGTCTGTTCACCTGCATGGTCGTCACTCCCTGGTGAATTCGTCGAGCGTGATGTCCAGCAACTCGCACACCGCCCGCAGCTCGGCCCTGCGGTCGCCGGGAATCGCGTGGATGTGGTTGGCGCCGAACCGGGACAGGAACGTCTCGGCGGGCGCGTCGAGACGGGCGAACGCGTGCGGCCATTCCGGAGTGGACTGCGCGGTGAGCGCGGCCGTGGTGGGTTCGTCGTAGTTCTCGAACTCGCCGAGCATGAGCTGGAGCCGGTACTCGCCGTCCTTGCGGGTGAGCCGCCCCAGCGTCATCCGGCCCGGCGCGGCCACGTGCTCGACCGACGCGCCCCCGGCAGGGAAGAAGAACACCTCCGGGTGGAGCGTCACCTTCGCGAGGTTCTCCGCCGGATCGTCGCTGCGCGCGGCGAACCAGGTGGCGTGCTGCCCGGAGTTGCACAGATCCCAGATGTCGCGATCGGCGTGGTAGTGCCGGACATCGGCGAAGAGCACCGGCGTCCCGGAGAGGTGCTTCATCAGCTGCATGGTCAGCGCGCCGTCCATATCGGCCTCGGTCGCGCACACGTGTGTCTCTTTTGGACCGTTCCAGTCGTACGGGTCGTTCAGGAACGCCTCCGCGACGTCCATCGTCGCGAAGTGGCCGGTGAGCTCCGGCTGTCCCTTGATACCGCTGAAATCGAGATGCCATTCGTCGATGAGCTCGCGCATCGCGAGGTACGAGCCGATCTGCCGTTCCAGCAGTTCGGGGGTGAGCTTCTTGCCGTCGTAGCGCACGGTGGCGTGCCGTTCCAGCCAGTCGCGGGCCTTGGCCTTCTCGGCCGCGTCCGCGGCCTCGGCTCGCCGGACGATCTCCCACTGGTCGATCTCTTCGACGTCGACGCCGAACTTCCGCTGCCACTGATCGGTGTTCGCGACCGCGGTGTTCATGCCCATCGGCCGTCCGCCGATCCGCCCGAACGTCGAGCCGCGCAGCCGCGACACGGCCGACGCGGCGCTCGCGCGCACACCGATTTCCTCGACCAGTGCGGAATCTTCGGGATCGCCCCACAGCCGGACGTGGGCGCGGCCGATCTGGTCGAGCGCGCCGCCCGCCGCGAGCATGCCGACCATGCCCGGTTGCACCGGATCGGTGTTCGCGACCAGCACCAGCGGACCGCGCAGCGCGCCGGCGGCCAGCATCGTGAAATGCGGGAACGCCCAGACGCAGTAGTGCAACACGGTGAGATCGACGTTCGCCGCGTCGATCTCGCGGGCGTGCGAGGTGGCGAGGGTGTTGGCCGAAACGGCTGAGGGGGCCCTCACCACCTCGTGCCCCGCGGCGGTGAGGGACGCCACGAGCTTGTCCTCATTGGACTGGATGAAGTCGGCGATGCCGCCGTGGACGTAGTCACGCCCGTCCGAAATGTTGATCACGCCGATGCGTGCCATGTGTCCTCCAAACACTGTGCCGTTCGCTACTAATCCGACCACAGCCACGGCGGAAACGGGTCTATACAAGCAAACCGGCTGCGAATCGTCTCCGCCTCCTTTTGGTCGGCTTAGTAGGCAGAGTGGTCCGCGGTGCCGGTGGGTCAGGTCAGCACCTCCAGCCGGTATTGCGCGGCCGACCAGGCCGGGGCGCCCTTCGCGGGCACGATCCGCACGTCGATCGAGGACCGGCCGCCGGTGACGCTCGCCGGGAGCGCGAAGGTGTCTTCGAGCCAGCGGTGCGTGGTGTTCCCCAGAGGCTGCGTCCAGGTGCCGACCTGTCTGCCGTCGACATACACCGCGGCCTGCTGGTAGGCCGCGTTCTGGTCGCCGATCCGCAACAACCGCGCGCCCGCGTTGCGCGGATCCAGCGCCATGGTGAAGGACACCGCGCCGGTCGAAGCCGTGCTCGCCCTGGCCACCGGACCTGGGACCTGGGTGCCTTCGAAGGTCGACGTCAGTGTGCCCCGGGTCTCGCCCTCGGCGGTGTAGTCGTGGTCGTCCCGGCTGGTGTCGTTCCCCGCGTCCACCAGGTCGGTCTGGCGCATCCCCGCGTCGGGCTGCCCGTACCAGTACGCGGTGGTGCTGTACTCGGCCGGCTCGTTGTTCGCAGGACCGTGTTCGATGCCGAAGGTCAGCGCCGAGGAGAACGGCACGGCGTCGCCTGCCATCAGGCGGACGGCACCGGTGCAGTCGTAGCGGCAGCCGTCACCGTCCAGTTTGTACGCCGGGTTCCCGGTCAACGGCATCGCGAAGTTCGTGCCGTCGCGGAAATACCAGCCGGATTCGAAGAAGTCCTCCGTCCCGGTGCCGTGCCATTGCGGGCTGCCGACGCCGTCGACGTAGACGCGCTCGTCGCCTTCCAGATAATCCCGCCGGTTGCCGGAGGTGATAAGCCCGGTCATGCTCTGCGTGACGCCGTAGAACACGCCGCGTCCGGCGGCCTGCAGGATCGTCCAGTCCGCGCCGTTCTGCGTCAGTCCTTTGTGGCTGGTCGCGGTGAAGTAGCCGAGACCGCCGCCGGGCCGCAGACCGGCGTCGACGGCGGGTGTAGGCGCTGCGGTGACCTCGACGGTGGCCTGCGTGATCGGCTGGCCGCTCTGGTTCACCAGCTCGACGATCGCGCCCTGGCGGTAGGGCATCGGCCACCACGCGGTGAGCGCGCCGCCGTCGGTGGCGTCGATCGAGGACAGCATCGTGCGGCCGTCGAACTTGCCGAGCCCGGAGCCGAAGAACTCGCCGAGCGGGGAGTCCACTGTGGTCTTCCCGTCGAAGGTGATCCGCAGCCGGGCGCCGGACAGCACTGCCTGCGAAGCCGCCAGCTTCGCGGGATCACGCTGGTACCGGTAGATCTGGAAGCCGTTCCAGCTCTGCATGGTCAGCTGGTAGCCGTGCGCCTTCTCCTCGCCGGGGTGCTGCGGGCCGAGGTCGAGGACGTCGGTGCGCCGCCACCTTCCGTCCACTCGGGAATGCACGTCGTAGCGGAACTCGTTGATGTCGAGGTCCGACGAGACGAAGGTGTTGGTGATGGTCAGCGCCGATTTGCCCGCGGTCAGGCTCGGCGGGAGGTCGAGCACCTGATCCGCCCACACGCCGCGCGGGGTCGGGGCACCGGTCGTCCACCGCCCGGCGGGTTTGCCGTCGACGGACACGTCGGCGACCTGATGGCCGATCGCGGGATCCGGGCGCCGGGTCAGCCGGACGCCGGTGTTGGCCGGGTCGATCGCGACGCGGAACGAGCTGTGCCCGCCGGCGCCGAACGCCCGGCCGTCGTCCCGGACCCGGGGCTCGGAGATCAGCTGGGGCAGCGTCACCCGGAGCTGGCTGATCGTCCCCGGACCGCCGAGTGAGGCGAACTTCGCCGTGCCGCCGTCGGGGATGTCCGCGGTGCCCGAACTCGTCCTCGCCCGGCTCGCGGCTGGTTTCGGATCGCGGATCCCGAAGCCCCGCAAGCGATCCACGACGTCGAGTGCCCGATCACGCGGGTCGAAGGTACGCACTCCCGCCGCGTCGGGGAACTCGCGGTAGGTGACGTGGTAGAAGAGCGGGTTGTGCTGGACGGTGACCCGCATCGAGTGCTGGTACGGCATCGGGACCTTGATCACCGAACCGCCCGAGGTGTCGTCGCCGTTGCCCACCAGCGGCCAGACGAACGGCGCGCCGAGCCGTCCGTCCACAATGTCCTGGAGCGAGGAGTCCAGCACCGCTCGGCCGTCGAGTTCGACCTTGAGCTTGCCGTTGTTGACCATGTTCCCGTAGTCGCGGGTGAACCACATGCTCTCGATCTCACCGGCGCCGGTCTTCTCCGCGATCACACAGCCCTCGGCGGTGATCCGCAGGCAGCTGTACACGCCGCCGAAGCCGTCCTCGTTGCCGCCGGTGCGGTCGAAGCTGGAGAACTGCTTGCTCTGCGCACCCGGCCGCAGCGCCGCCATCGCGTCCAGCGAGCGATAGACGTCCCAGCCGATCGGGCCCACCGAAGCAGGCGAAGGCGGCCGGTCGGGCTGCGCGCCGGCCGGTGTGGCGGTGAATCCTACTACGCTCAGTGCTGTCATAGCTGCTATCAGTAGTGATCTGTGGGCGTGACGGGCTCTTCGGGCGCGCATGGCGACACTCCGATCGGTGGGGATGGGGAGGGGTTAGGGGAGGGGCGGGTTGGGATGGGCGGGAATAGAGAGGGGCGGTGGTGCTCTACCGGTGGGGACCGGGGAAAGTCCTAGCTGTTGCCCTTCGCGTAGGCCTCGGCCGCGTTTTCCTTGGTGACCTGCAGGGTTTGCAGCATCTGCGTCTTCGGGAGCTGCTTGCAGTCGATCAAGAGCTGCTTCGCCGACGCGACGGCTTCACGGCCGCCGGTGGGGTAGACGAACGTCGCGGCGAGCCGTCCCGCCTCGACGGCCTTGATTCCGCCGGACGGGATGGGCAGCCCGTCGATCCCGATGAACTTCAGCTTCTGATCGATCCCGGCGGCCTTCGCGGCGAGGTAGGCGCCTTCGGCCATCGGGTCGTTCTGCGAGTACACCGCCTGGATCTCGGGGTGGGCCTTGAACACCGCGTCCGCCTGCTGCTGGCCCTTCTCGCGCAGCCAGTCGCCGTCCACTGTGGACACGATGTCGATGTTCTTGCCCTGGATCCCCTGCGCGAAACCGTCCTGACGTTCCTTCGCCGGGGTCGACCCGGCGAGCCCGCGGATCTCGGCGATCTTCCCGCCCTGCGGCAGGATCTTCTCGGCCATGAACTGTCCGGCCCGCTTGCCGATCTCGACGTTGTCCGCGCCGATCCACTGCGTGTAGCCGTCACCGTCGACCTTCCGGTCGAGCACCAGCACCGGGATTCCCTTGTCGTAGGCCTTCTTCACCACCGCGGTGAGCGGGGTCGCCTCGTTCGGGCTGATGATCAGCAGATCGATCTTCTGCGTCATGAAGTTCTCGACGTCGGCGACCTGTTTGCTGTTGTCCTGCTGGGCATCGGCGAACTTGACGGTGAACTGCGGGACGCTCTTCGCCGCGCGCGTGATGTCGTCGTTCATCTGCTGGCGGTAGGGCTCCGACAGGTTGGCCTGGCTCATCCCGATGACGAAGCTGCCGCCCGCGCCCTTGCAGGCGGCCTGGCTGGGTCCGGTCTGCTTGCCCTGTCCGGAGTTCTCGCTGGTGGTGCCGCAGGCGCTCGCCGTGAGAGCCAGCACGGCCAGCGCGGTGACGGTGAGATGGGTGCGTGCGCGGACGGACATCGGATACCTCCCAGTTTCCGGGCTCACGGTGTGGGCCGGAGTCGTTGCAGGCCCGCGGCGGCCACGATGACGAGGCCCTTGATGAGCAGCTGCACGTTCGGATCGACGCTGTTGAGCGCCAGGATGTTGTTGAGCACGCCGAGCAGCAGCGCGCCGGCGACGGTGCCGACGACCGAACCGCGGCCGCCCTGCAGCGCCGTCCCGCCGACGACGACCGCCGCGATCGCGTCGAGTTCGTAACCGCTGCCGTCGTTGGGGCTGCCCTGGTTGAGCTGTCCGGCGTGGATGATCCCGGCCAGCGCGGACAGCAGCCCGCACAGGCCGAACACCAGCACCTTCACCCGGGTGACCGCGACACCGGAGAGCCGAGCGGCCTTCTCGTTGCCGCCGATCGCGTACAGGTGCCGGGCGAACGCGCTGGTGCGCAGGAAGATGATCGCGAGCGCGGCGACGATCACGAAGATGATCGCGGGGATCGGCACGAGACCGTTGAACGTACGCTCACCGAGCAGCGAGAACGTCACGGGCGCTTCGCCGGGGCCGTCGCCGTACGCGATCGCGACACCCTGGCCGCCGGACCAGATCCGGGCGAGCCCGCGCGCGATCTGCAGCCCCGCCAGCGTCACGATGAACGCCTGGATGCCGAACACCGCCGACGCGATCCCTTGCAGCAGACCGAAAACCAGCCCGGCGAGCAGGACGAGCAGTACGGTCGGGAGGACACCGAAGCCGTCGTGCACCATGAGCACGGCCGAGCCGACCGCGGCGAGCCCGAGCACCGCGCCCACCGACAGGTCGATGCCGCCGATCAGGATCACGAACGTCATCCCGACCGCGATGATCCCGATCTCGGCGGTCGCGCGGACGACGTTGAACAGGTTGTCGCTGGTCAGGAACAACAGTTCGCCGTCGCGGTGCGGGGAGAACACGATCGCGGCCACCAGCACCAGCACCAGGCCGAACAGGCTCTGGAAACGGAAGAGGGTGTCCGCGACGGAGGCGCCGCGGCTCGGCAGGAACTTCGCCGGTTCCGGCCGGATCTCGGTCTGCTGCTCGCTCATGAATCTCCCCCCACGGCAGTCATTTCCTCGCCCATCGCCGCGGCGAGCAGTTCCGCCTCGCCCGCGTCGTGCGTGTCCAGCTCGCGGACACTGCGGCCGTCGTGCAGCACGATCACGCGGTCGCACAGCCCGACCAGCTCGGCGGGCTCCGAGGACGCGAGCAGGACCCCGATCCCGCGCGCCGCCGCCTCCGAAAGCAGCTGGTAGATCTCGGCTTTGGCTCCGACGTCGACACCGCGGGTCGGCTCGTCCAGCAGCAGGAGGCTCGGTTCGGTGAGCAGTGCTCTCCCCAGGACGACCTTCTGCTGGTTGCCCCCGGACAGCGTGTTCACCGGATCGCCGAGCGCGCCGATCTTGATCTTCAGCTCGTCGACGACGCGGCGGACCTCCCCGGACTCCCGGCGCCGGGGCACGTAGCCGCCGACCGCGATTCTGTCCACTATGGACAAGACGGCGTTGGCGCGGATCGAGTGCGGCAGGGCCAGGCCGGAGATCCGGCGGTCCTCGGGCACCATCGCCATGCCCAGCCGCATCGCCTGCCGTGGGCCACGTGGTCGCACCACGCTGTCGCGGACCCGCACTTCGCCGTGCCAGCGGCCCGGGGTGCCCGCGCCGAAGAGCGTCTCCAGCAGTTCGGTGCGTCCCGAACCCAGCAGCCCGCCGAGCCCGACGATCTCGCCGGCGTGCACGCTCAGCGTGATGCCGTTCGGTTCGCGCCTGCCGGGCCGGACGCGGCGTGGCTGGAGCGCGAAATCGTTGAGCCGCAACAGTTCCCGTCCGGTGCGGCCGTGGTCGGTGCGGAACAGGGTCTGCACCGGACGGCCGACCAGTGCCTCGGTCACCTGGGCGACGGTCAGGTCGGCGGTGTCGAAGGCGGCGGCGACGCGGCCGTTGCGCAGGACCGTGGCCCGATCGGCGATCCGGCTGATCTCGTCCATGCGGTGCGAGATGTAGACGACGCCGGCGCCCGCCGCACGGAGTTCGGTGATCACCGCGAACATCCGGTCCACCTCGGCCGGCGAGAGCGCGGACGTCGGTTCGTCCATGATCAGCACCTTCGCGTCCAGCGCGAGTGCCTTGGCGATCGCGACGAGCTGCTGTTCACCGGTGCGCAGTTCGCCGACGAGCCGCTTCGGATCGAGCGTGATTCCCGTGCGCGACAAGAGGTTTCCGGTCTCGCGGTTCATCCGGCGGATGTCGATCACGCCCGCGCGGGTGCGGAGTTCGCGGCCGAGGAAGATGTTCGCCGCGATCGACAGCCCCGGCACCAGGTCGAGTTCCTGCGGGATCATCGCGATCCCGGCGCGCTGCGCGTCGTGCGGCGAGCCGAAACTCACCGGTGCGCCCTCGATCGCGATAGTGCCGTGGTGATCGGTGACGTCGCCGGACAGGATGCGCATCAGGGTCGACTTGCCCGCCCCGTTCTCCCCGAGCAGGGCGTGGACTTCACCGGCGCGCACCGTCAGGTCGACGTCGTCGCAGGCGCGGGTGCCGCCGTACGCCTTGCTGATGCCGGTCATCGCGACCAGCGGTGCGGTGGGGACGCTCACGGACACCTCCCAAACACCTCACGTCGGCGGGAGGTGACGGGTAATCGATTACTCAAAACGCTAGGTGTGGAGTCCTGACTGTGTCAAGCGTCACTTCGGGCACGTTTGCCCAGGTTGGGCGAAACGGCCCAGCGTTCCTCAGCGGTGGGAGCTGTCGCGGATGAGCAGCTGTGCCCGCATGGTCGTGGTGCTGGTCGTCTTGGTGCCCTCGGTGATCCGCGCCAGGAGGAGCCGCGCGGCGAGCTGGCCGATCGCGCTCGCCGGCTGGGCGACCACGGTCAGCGCCGGATCGATCAACGTCGTCCACGGCGCGTCGTCGAAGGCGACGATCCCGACGTCCCTGCCCGCGTGCAGACCCCTGTCCGCCAGTGCTTGCAGGACGCCGACGGCCATCGTGCTGCTCGACACGAGCAACGCGTCCGGCGGTTCGGGGAGTGACAGCAGGTGTTCGGCCGCTTGACGTCCGGCGATGCCACGGAATTCGCATCGTCGTACCCAGCGGGGCGAGGACTTGGCCTGGGCGGCCCGGATACCGTCGCGGAATCCGGCGAGCCGATCGTCCGCGGTCGTGACCCCGGCGGGGCCCGCGATGCAGCCGATCCGCTCGTAGCCCCGTTCGGCGAGATGCAGTGTCGCCTCCTTGGCGGCTGCCCGGGAGTCGACGAGCACGGCGTCGCAGTCGGCGGAGCGCAGCCGCCGGTCGACGGTGACGATCGGCGTGCGATGGTCGAGCAGCGGCTGGACGTCGCTGTCCGGCGTGGTGGGCGACATGATCACGCCCGCCAGCCGTTCCATGGCCGCGACCTCGACGTACCGGCGTTCCTTCGCCGGGTTCTCGTCGGAGTTGCACAGCATGACCGAGTACCCGGCGGCCTGCGCGGTGTCCTCGACGCCGCGCGCGATCGCGGTGAAGAACGGGTTCTCGACGTCGGAGATGATCAATGCCAGCACGGCGGTTTCGCGGCGGCGCAGGTTGCGCGCGAGGCCATTCGGCGTATAGCTGAGCTCTTCGGCGGCACGGGCCACCCGCTCGGCCAGCGCCGGGTCCACTGTGGACTTTCCGTTCAGCACCCTGGACACTGTCGCGGTGGACACCCCGGCCAGCGCTGCCACGTCGGATATCGTCGCCACCTGCGTCGTCCTCTGCCGTGCATTGACACATCTGAGGCTTTCACCATAGCGTGGTAATCGATTTCCCGAACGTCGGCCGTGGCTGGAGGTCTGATGTCACCGCGCACGGGTCTGTTGCTCGGAGTGGACATCGGGACGTCGAGTTCGAAGGGCGTGCTGGTCGACCCGGCGGGCACGGTGCTCGCCAGGGCGGTCCGCGAGCACACCGTGTCGACGCCGCATCCCGGATGGGTCGAGCACGACGCGGAAGACGTCTGGTGGCGCGATTTCACCGCGATCACCGGGGAATTGCTGCGCGCGGCCGAGGGGCGCGAGCTGGCCGGACTCGGGGTCAGCGGGATCGGGCCGTGCCTGCTGCCCGCCGACGAACGGGGTACGCCGCTGCGTCCGGCGATCCTCTACGGCGTCGACACCCGCGCGGTCACCGAGATCGCCGAACTGGACGACGAACTGGGCGCGGCGGACATCGTCGCGCGCGGTGGCTCGCCGCTGACGAGCCAGGCGGTCGGGCCGAAACTGCGCTGGCTCGCCCGGCACGAACCCGACGTCCATCGCCGCGCGAAGATGCTGCTGATGGCGAGTTCGTTCGTGGTGCACCGGCTCACCGGGCGGTACGTGCTGGATCACCATTCGGCCAGCCAGTGCACGCCGATGTACGACCTCGCCGCCGGGGACTGGGCACGGGACTGGGCCGAACGGGTCGCGCCCGACCTGCCGCTGCCGGATCTGTTGTGGCCAGGGGAAATCGCGGGCGAGGTCAGTGCCGAGGCCGCCGAGCGGACCGGCCTGCCTCGTGGGCTCCCGGTCGTCGCGGGCACCGTCGATGCCTGGGCGGAGGCGACGAGCGTCGGTGTTCGCGAACCTGGTGACGTCATGGTCATGTACGGCACCACGATGTTCCTCATTCAGGTGCTGACCGAACCGCGTCCGCATCCCGGACTGTGGGGCACCCGCGGCGTCACGCCGGGCAGTTTCACGCTCGCCGCCGGGATGGCGACGTCCGGCTCGATCACCGACTGGCTGCGCAAGCTTTTCGGCCGCGACTACGCGGAACTCGTCGCGCAGGCGGCCGAAGTCCCGGCGGGCAGCCGGGGTTTGCTGCTGCTGCCGTACTTCGCGGGGGAGCGCACGCCGCTGTTCGACCCCGACGCGCGGGGCATCTTCGCCGGGCTGACCACCGGGCACGGCACGGCCGAGCTGTACCGGGCGGCGCTGGAGGGCATCGCGTACGGCGTCCGGCACAACTTCGAGGCGATGGAACAGGCCGGGGGCGCGGCCGGGCGGCTGGTCGCGGTCGGCGGCGGGACCACCGGCGGGCTCTGGACCCGCATCGTCTCGGACGTGACCGGGTTGGCGCAGCAGGTGCCCGCCGAGACGATCGGCGCTTGCCTCGGCGATGCATTGCTCGCGGCGGAAGGCGCCGGCGTCGAGGTCGACGCCGCGCGCTGGAACCCGATCGCCTCGACCGTCGAACCCGATCCGGCGCTGACCGCGCGGTACGACGAGTTCTATCGGCATTACCGCGCGCTCTACAACGCGACGGCGGAGACCACGCATTTCCTCGCCGCTCAACAGCGTGCTGCTGAGACGCCGTAGCCTCGGGGCCGCCCGTTTGTCCTTTGTGGATTATGGTGCTCTGAAGGGGTCCTTGAGGGCGTTGAACGCTGTGAAGGCTCCCTTCAGGGCGTTCGGCGGGGTCCGGGAGTGCGTGACTCGCGTGGTGTGTGTTGCTCACGGGGTTCGTCGTGGTGGTGAGCCGTCGCGCGGCAGCGTCGCATGTCGTGAATGCTCCGTTCGGACGATCAACCTGGATCCACCGGTCGCATATGCTCGCGAGGGCGACTTCGCTCGTACGTGAGGCGAGACACCACGAAGGCCCTGAAGGGGACCTTCATAGCATCCAACGCACTAAAGGACCCCTTCACAGCGCAAAAGTCCACAAAGGACAAGGTTGGTGTCGATGGGGAGTCTGGCCGGGTCGGTCTAGCGTTCGCGCCACGCCAGCGGAGACAGCGTTGTGGCGATCTCTGCGACGCGCCGTGCGGTCGCGGTGCTGAGTCCCTTGCAGGCGCTTCCGATCCAGCCGTCTACGCGCTGCGCGCCGATCTCGCGGTACTCCACCGCTTGAAGCAGCATCTCCAGTTTGTCCGCGTCCTTGGCGCACAGTGCTTCCGGCGTGGCGGCGTTCTCGTACTCTTCTACGGCGGCGCGCACGGAGTCGCGTGCTGGTTGTGGGAGCGGCGCGGTCTGGTCATGGGTGACTGCGCGGGGGTCGGGTTTGGTCAGGTATGGCTTGGCGGTGTGCGGCAGGTCGCCGGTTCGCGTCTCTTGAGCGTCATGCCAGATCGCCAGGTACGCGGCTCGTTCGGGGTTGCAGCCTTCTTCGGCGGCCAGGAGCGCCGCAAGCTGCGCGGCTCGCAGGCTGTGCTCGGCGACCGATTCGGGATCACGCACGCCGACTTGCCACCACCCGGCGCGCCAAATGCGCTTGAGCAAGCCAGCTCGTAGCTGAATGTGGCGATGCCTTCGGCGTGGTCGGTCACGTTTCTCCTTATCGGTCGGCGATGCGCATTGAGGCACCGTAACCCCGGGCTGGGGGCGTCCGCCTTTGGCGAATCGCGAACAGCCGGTCGGCTGGCCCCTGCTCGCCCGGTCGTGTAGCGGCTACCGCTCGGAGGAAGAGCGACTAACGCACAAGTTGTTCGATCTCCTCGACCCGACCCGCTAGCCGTGCGGAGTTCACCCCGGCTGTTGTTGTTCGGGCTCGTTCGATGACATTGCGCGCCGCATCCAATTCGCCCGCTCGGGCGTACGACTCCGCGAGCCATGTTTGATACAGGGCCTTCTCGCGTGCATGGCCCGCGTCATAGTCGTTGATGGCGGCACTCAGCAGCGGCGACACGCTCGCCGGGTCGCCGAGTTCGATCAGGCATCGTGCCGCCATGACGTCGATCTCGTCCCGGGACATCCAGTAGACCCACTCCGGCTCTGGGATGCCCGGCACGCGAGCCGCAAAGGCATTATCGACCGCGTCGAGTGCTCGCCGAGCTGCGTCCCGGTCGCGAGAGCGTGCGCTGGCCCACGCAACGCGCTCCAGAAGCAGCGCCCGCACAACCGGCGAGGCGTCGCGGGCACCAGCTACGGCGCTCTTCGCCAGGAGCGCCGCGTCGGCTGGATTGCCCACGTTTGAGATCTGGTACGACAGTGACGAAAGGAGCTGTCCAGCCAGGACAGTGTCCCCTGCCTCCTGTGCCGCCGAGACACCGCTGAGGTAGGTCTGCTCGGCTTCTACGTAAGCCCCCGCGTCACTCGCAACCCATCCTGCCAACTGCGCCAGTTCGCCAACCACTACGCGGAGCCGCCGTCCGACGGACCCGGGATAGCTTCCGCACCTCACAACCGCCGCCGCCTCGGCCAGCTCGCGCCGCACGAGTGGGATGAGGTCGCCTCCACCCACCGTGTCATCAAGATGGCGAAGCTCCACAACACGACGCTCCAACTCACCGACGAGACTTTCTCCGACGCGTCGGCCGGCCTGCCGGTGCTGTGCCACCGGCGTATCGGCCACAAGCCATTCGTGCGCGACTCGGAGCGGGTCGAGGGCGGGGCCGTACAGTGACTCTACGGAGATGCTCAACGCGCGCGAGTAAGCGGTGACATGGGCGGGCTTGACGGTCCGGGTTCCGCCTTCAAGCTGGCTGAGGTATGGCTTGCTGTAGTGGGTCTTTGCTGCCATAGCGGCCAGGCTGATGCCCGCCGCGTTCCGTGCCGCTTTCAGTCGTTCGCCCAGCCCGCTCACATGACCACCAGTCTGCAAACCCCTGCAAACGGCGACCCTATTCCGATGACGCCGTGTGACGACAAGGCTACCTGAGGGAGAACCAGGGTCGGAAGCGTCTGGAACAAAGGGGCGGTGCGCGGTGAACGTGACGGGAAAGGGCACCGACGGGCTTGAGATCGCGGCGCGCGTGATGGCCGCGCAGCAGCTTCACCAGCAGTTGGCTGCCGAAGCAGAGCGCCAGCAACCTGACCGGGCTGAGGAAAACATCGGCGACCAGCTGGAGCGCCGACCATGAGCGCGCGGATTTATGTCGATCTCGCGCATCTGCATCCGATTGTCGATGGGGTGTGGCATCGGGCGTGGCTCCATCATTTGCCCGCGCCGGGCGAGGTGGTCGCGATGTTGTGTGGTCTCGTTGCCACCGCGGAGTACTGCGACCGTCGGGATCGGGATACGCACGGTGTGCTGCTCCAGTGCTGGGATTGTGAGCGCGAGTACCGCGCGGAGATGGGCTATTCGCCACCGCCGGGTGGTTATCCGCCATCTTCTTCTCACCGGTCGGTCCTTCGACCTGTGCCGCACCCACGCGCGTGATTCGGCTCCGCGCCGACGTACGACGGCGCGGTGAATATCTACTGTGCATGAACGACCAGACGAAACCGGCAAGCATGGGAAGAATTGAACGTGACAAAGCGGCCGAGTGTGCTCGACGAGGTGCCCCGGGAGCTGTTCATCCCGGAGGTGATCTGGGACGACAATCCCGACGGTCACGGTTTCGTGCCGGTCTCGCGGACGACGGACGGGCAACGGTGGTGGGCGCTGGTGAACTCCGGCGGGCCGATCGTGACTCAGGTCGACGACGGACACCCGGTCGGCGGGATCGGGCGGGTGCCGACGAGCTCGAGCAGTCAGCCCTCGCTCGTCGCGATGATGCTCGACGAGCTCGACGTGAAACCAGGTCACCAGGTTCTGGAGATCGGTACCGGCACGGGCTGGAATGCCGCCCTGCTGGGCCATCGGGTCGGCCCGGACGGGCGGGTGGTGTCGGTCGAGGTCGATGGCCAGGTCGCCGATACGGCTCGGGCCGTGCTGGCGGTCACGCCGTATCGGGTGACGGTGATCGAGGGGGACGGCACCGCAGGCTATCGTGCCGGGTCGCCTTATGACCGGGTGATCGCGACCGCGTCGGTGCGGCGAGTGCCCCCGGTGTGGATCGAGCAGACCGCCGAAGGCGGCGTACTGGGCATGCCGTGGGGCACCGACTACTGCAACGGCGCGCTCCTGCGACTCGTCGTCCACGGTGACGGGCAGGCGTCAGGACGGTTCGGGCGCAGCCTGGAATTCATGCGGGTCCGCGGTCAGCGCAACACATTCCTCGACCCGACCGAGGAACAGATCGAGCACGCCGACAAGTCCACGACGACGCTGCGGGGCGGCGACGTGTACGAGCTGGTCGCGTTCGAGCGCGCCGCGTTCACCATCGGCCTGTGTGTGCCCGCCTGTTACCTGACCCACTGGGCGGACACCGACGTCCAATACCGGCACATCGTCGAATTCCACGACACCGCCAGCGGATCCTGGGCCCGCATCGACGCCGACCCACGAGCCGACGCGCTGCCGGTCTGGCAGTTCGGCCCGCGGCGACTGTGGGACGAAGCCCTCACGGCCTACGAATGGTGGCAGCACAACGGCGAACCACAGCCGCAGTCCTACGGGCTGACCGTCGCACCGGACGGCACACAGACGGTATGGCTGGCCAACCCGACCGGTTACAGCTGGGAGATTAAGTAGGCCGAACACCCTCGGTCAGTCGGCGAGGGTTCCGGCGGCGAGGATGAAGGGGACGGCGACGAACAGCCGGTCGGCGCGTTCCCTGGCGACCTGGTCGTTGTACCAGGCACCCTTGCCGCCGATGTTGGCGAGCATCGGCAGGCACGCGGCGTCGGTCCACACGATCGTGTGGACCTCGACGGTGACGTCTATGAATCCGTTGTCCAGCAACAGGTTCCGGTACTGCCGGGGCACCCAGCGGCTGGGCACGCCGTCCGAGCGGGCGCGGATGATCTCGCGGGTGAGTTCGGGATCGTTCGAGTCGATCATGTACGCGTCCCAGTCCTGGCCGACGAGCACCGCGCGGCCGTTCCTGGCCAGGACCCGGCGCGCCTCGAGAACGGCGGGCTCGGGGTCGTCGAGGTCGTGCAGGACCTTGTCGGCGCGGTAGCCGGTGACCGAACCGTCGTCGAGCGGCAACGCGGTGACGTCGGCGACGTGGAATTCGCACGCGGGCCAGCGTTTGGCGGCGACCTTGAGCATGGCCGTGTCCATGTCCACGCCGATGGCCCGCGCGCCGCGGGCGGCCAGCTCGCCGGCGGCCCGCCCGCTGCCGCAGCCGACGTCGACCACGGTGTCGCCGAGTCCCGGGTAGCTGCGTTCCCGGAGGTCGCGAGCCTGGGGCAGGTCGTCAAAGGCGTCCAGGAGCTTGAGCATCGTCGACATGGTCGTCATTGTGCCGCTTGATGCCGGGCTGGGGCCGATCAGCGAGGTCCCGGTGCGTGCTACCTACGGAAGTCGGGCGTTCCGCACCCTTAACCGGTTCGGCTGATGACAGCGCGCCCGGAGTGAGCTATACAGAGGCATCATGCGTGTTCATGCGCGAAAGGTGCCATAAATGAGCAGACTTGCGCAGTCGCTATGGAGTTTGGCGACAGCTTCGATCCTCGCTTTCGCCCCGACGGCCGCCTACGCCGACCCGGCCGCCGCGCCGTCGGGGCGGCTGGGCGATCTGACGGCGGTCTCGGCGGACGGTCCCGTGGTGACGCTGAAGTCGGGTGCCGCCGCCGTGAAGGTCAGCTTCCCGACCGAGGCCGCGGTCCGCCTCTGGCTGGCCCCGGACGGGAACTTCACCGACCCGGCGGGAAGCAAGATCGTCCAGCCGCGTGGCGGGCAGCCCGCCACGCCGCGCCGGGTCGACAAGGGCGCGTACTGGGCGATCTCCACCCCGAAGGCGACTTTGCGCGCCTACAAGCACCCGCTGAAGTTCGCTCTGTACGACGGGGCCGACTCGCGGCAGATCTGGGCGGAGTCGGCGCCGCTGTCCTGGGACGGCAAGACCACGACGCAGACGCTGGCCCGCGGGTCCGCCGAGCAGTTCGTCGGCGGCGGGGAGCAGAACGGCCGGTTCAGTCACCGCGACCAGACGATCAAGATCTTCGCCGACGACAACTGGAACGACGGCGGGGCCCCGAACTCACAGCCGTTCTACGCCTCCACCGCGGGATACGGCGTGCTGCGCAACACTTTCGCGCCGGGCAGCTACTCGTTCACCGACCCCGTCCGCACCACCCACGACGAAAAGCGTTTCGACGCGGTGTACGTCGTGGGCAACGGGCTCAAGGACGTCGTCTCCGGCTACACGGATCTGGTCGGGAAGCCGTTCCTGCCGCCGATCTACGGGCTGGAGACCGGTGACTCCGACTGCTACCTGCACAACAAGAACCGCGGCGAGCGGCACACCCTCGACGCGCTGAAGGTGGCCGACGGCTACCAGGCCAACGGCATGCCGAACGGCTGGATGCTCGTCAACGACGGCTACGGCTGCGGGTACGAGAACCTGCAGCAGGTCGGCGAGGGGCTGCGCAAGGACAATATGCAACTGGGCCTGTGGACCGAGAACGGGCTGCCACACCAGGGCGAGGAGGTCAAGGCGGGCGTGCGGGTGCGCAAGCTCGACGTCGCCTGGGTCGGCCCCGGCTACCAGTTCGCGCTCGACGCGTGCGACACCGCGCACAAGGGTATCGAGGACAACAGCGACGCGCGGGGTTTCGTGTGGCAGCCGGTCAGCTGGGCGGGCGCGCAGCGCTGCGGCGTGCTGTGGAGCGGGGACCAGTCCGGATCGTACGACTACATCCGCTGGCAGATCCCGACCTACGCGGGCGCGACGACGTCCGGGATCGCCTACAACACCGGCGACATCGACGGCATCTTCGGCGGTAGCCCCCAGACGTACGTGCGGGACCTGCAGTGGAAGACCTTCCTGCCGGTGGCGATGACGATGGACGGCTGGGCGTCCTCGGACAAGCAGCCGTGGCGCCAGGGCGAGCCGTACACCTCGATCAACCGGAAGTACTTGCTGCTCAAGGAAAGGCTGCTGCCCTACACGTACAGCTACTCCGTCGCGGCGCACAACACCGGCGTCGGGCAGGTGCGTCCACTCGCGATGGAGTACCCCGGCGATCCGAATGTGTGGACCGACAAGGCGAAGTACGAATTCCTCTCCGGCACCGACTTCCTCGTCGCACCGGTGTACGAGAAGTCGACCACGCGCAGCGGGATCTACCTGCCGAAGGGAACGTGGATCGACTACTGGTCCGGCCGGACCTACACCGGACCCACCACAGTGGACGGCTATGACGCCCCGCTGGACACGCTGCCGTTGTTCGTCCGTGCGGGTGCCGTCGTGCCGATGTGGGGCGAGGGCACGAAGTCGTGGCAGACACGGGACAAGAGCTCGCTCGACCTCGACGTCTACCCGCAGGGCAAGGGCGGTTTCACGCTCACCGAGGACGACGGCGTGACCCGTGGCTACCAGCGTGGGCAGCAGGCGACGCAACAGTTCACTGTGGACGCTCCAAGCTCCGGGCCGGGCACCGTCACGGTGGGCATCGGCGCGAGTTTCGGGTCCTATAACGGGAAACCGGACGCCCGCCGCTACCAGCTCACTGTCCACACAGGATCGAAGCCGGGCGCCGTCCAGGCCGGGAACGGTGTACTGCGTCAGTACGCCAGCCGCGCCGAACTCGACGCCGCACCTTCGGGCTGGTGGTACGACGCCGCCGATCGCGGCGGTGTCGTGCGGGTGAAGACGGCGCCGATCGCGGCGTCCGAGCGGCAGGACGTCCGGCTGCACGGGTCGAGTGCGGTGGGCGGTTTCTTCCCGGAGGACAACGCGGGCTCGGTGACGCTCTCGGCGCCGCCGCTGGTCGCGCCCGGCTCGTCCGCCCAGGCCACGTTGAGCTTCACCAACGGAACGCCGTTGCCCGTGCGGGACGTGACCTTCTCGGTTTCGGCTCCCGGTGGATTCCGCGCCGACGTCGCGGGTGACCGGCGGCTGGTCATGCCGGGCCAGACCGTCCGGGTCCCGGTGACGCTGGCGCCGGGTACGTCGGCCAAGCCCGACGACTACCAGTTGGTGGGCAGTGTCCGGTACCGGGCCAGACTGGGTGATCATCAGGTTACCGACTCGGCGACGGTCACGGTTCCGTACGCGTCCTTGGGTGCCGCCTACGGGAACACCGGGGTGACGGATGCCGCGCACGCCGCCGCGGGTGACCTCGACGGTGGCGGGAGCAGTTTCCGGGCCGAAGGCCTGGCCGAGTCCGGGCTGAAACCGGGCGCGACCTTCGAGGCCAGGGGTGCCCGGCTCACCTGGCCGGACGCGGGCACCGGCCGCCCGGACAACACTGTCGCTTCAGGACAGACGATTTCGTTGTCCGGCAAGGGTTCCGGCCTCGTCCTGGCCGGGACGGGCACCGGCAAGGCCCAGGGAACGGTGACCGTGCACTACGCCGACGGCACCACGAGTTCCGCCGACCTCGGCTTCCCGAACTGGTGCTGCGCCGATCCCGCGCAGTACGGAGCGTCCACAGTGGCCTCGGTGCTGGGGAAGAACACGCGCGGCGGACCGGCCTATCCGACCACGCCGTATCGGGTGTTCGCCAACACCGTGCCGGTGACCGCGGGGAAGGAGGTCGTCGCGGTCACCTTGCCCAGCAACTCCGCGATGCACGTCTTCGCACTGGGCGTAGCCTGACCGGAGACCCGGGACAGTGCCTGGCCCGCGCTGCCAGGCACTGTCCCGTTGTCGTGTGGCTAGGTTGAAGACGGAGCCCACCGGCTGAGGAACGGGTCCGCGAGCGCGGTGAGCGGTCCGCAGAGTGTCTGGCCGTTGCGCGCGAACAGCTCGTCGCGCGAGTCGAACCGCCCCAGATCCGTGAGCACGGTCGCGGACAGGTCGCAGGCGGAAGGATTTCCGGGTGTGCAGGTGAGCCCGTCCCAGTCCACCGCGGTGCGGGCGACCGCGTCGAACAAGGTCTCGGCGCCGGTGTTGGTGAACGCGGCGGCGGTGGCCGACGCGGTGATGTCTCCGAAGAGTTCACCGACGGGGAGCCATTCCCGCGCGACGCGGAATTCCGGCCATGCCAGCAGAACACGCGACGGGACCAGATACCTCAGGCGAGGGAACCGCGGATACCAGAACCGCCCGTCGACGACGAGACCACGTACGCGGGTGGGAATTCCTTTGCTGCGCGCGACTCCCTCGAGAATCGCCAGGCGCTGACTGCATGAGCCTCGTCCCCGGCGCAAGGTGCGCGAGATCGGCTGCCTGTCGTTCACCGCGTACACCGGCCGGACCGACTCCGTGATGAGGCGGTGTGCCGTGCGCAGCCCGGTGAGCTGGTCGCCCTCGGCCCGCTCCGCGAGCGATCGGACCAGCGGATGATGCCAGTCGAGGATCGGCGTGGGATCGGCGCTGCCCATGGCGGCCTCGGCGGTGTCCACCGCGCGGCGGCGATACCACCACGGGGTCACGAGCACGTTCGCCATGATGCCAGTATGCCCGCGTGATCAGGGCTGATCGAGCTGGGCCACCAGCTTCCGCGGGGCGATCATGCGGTAGGCCTCGACGATGAACTCTCGCGCTTCCGTCCAGTCCACCGGGACGTCCAGATAGACACCCAGCCAGTCCCGTCCGCCGAAGGGCGGCCGGAAGAACCTCCCGGGCTGCTCGGCGACCAGCGCTTCGGTTTCGCCCGGCGGTGACGGGCACCAGAAGCCCACCCGGCCGGCGGGCTTGCGCTCGGAGAAGGTGACCAGTGCCTTCCCACGGACTGCCCAGGCGGGTTCGCCATGGTTGAGGCGCTCGGTGACCTCGGGCAGGGACAGGCACAGCTCCCGCAGTCGTCGCACCGGATCGTCGGCCATACGCCCCATTGTGCCCCGGATCTCAGGGGAGCGCGGCGGACCAGTGCTGGATGGCGCGTTCGGCGAAGAACCGGATGAGCCGCAGATCGGCGCCCAGGTCGCGGGCTTCGCGGCTGTAGGGCCTGATGGCCTCTGTCCGGTCGCGACCGCCTTGCCCGATCCGGCACCGGATCCGGTACACCCGCTTCACCACATCGGGCCGGTAGTCCAGCCCTGGCACCGGATGGGTGTCGGTGTCCGCGCGGAGCACCGGGACATCCCGGATGAGCCCGTCGTCGGACAGACCGGTCAGCAAGTCGTTGCCCCGCAGGAAACCGGCGATCTGTGACGGCGTGATCGCGAGACCGGCGATGGCGTGCAACCGGTCCACTTCGGACCGTACCTTGCCGCCCACCGCCGCGGCGGCCCTTGGCATGAAGTACTCCAGCACCTGGTAGTACTTCACGTATTTCTCCGGTAGATCACGGCCGGGGGAATTCGCGGCCGCGTAAAGGGAAACCGGGACGACGTCGTAGCGTTCCCTGGGAAACCCGATCTTGCCGACGCCGCTTCCGGCGGAACGCCGGTCCGACGGGTAGTCCTCCTCCCACAGCCGCAGCGAAACGCCGGTCGCCTGCACCACTTCGTGGAGGTAGGCCGCGCCGTAGCCGACCAGCAGCTCCTGTGCGGTCTTCGCCGCGGCGGCCTCGAATCCGGTCAGTGCCAGCGCGAGAGTGGGCGCGGTCCGGAACCGCCGGGGATACAACGTCATCAGCTCGTCGTCCGCGGCCACGAGCCGCATCGTCCGCCTGCCGGGCTTCGGCCCCGCCGCGGTTTCGCTGGTCAGGAAGACCCCGCTGCTGGCCAGCCGGTCGCGGACGTCCTGGCCCAGCGGGCTGTCGGGGAGGACGCCGTCGTCCGGTGTCTTCGGAGTCATGATCCGCGCGAGGGCCAGCACCAGCTCGTCGTGGTCCCCGACGACACGGGCGGTGATCGTTCTTTCGCGTTCGCTCCACAGGCCTTGATGGTCCGGCAGGGGCCGCGCCGAACCCAGGATCCGGGCGAGCGCGCCGATCTGCTGGGGCGAGCGAAAGCGTACTCGGTGCTCCGGGATCCCCGCTGTGGCAAGGAAGACGACGCGAGCGTCGCTCCGCGGCCCGCGTCCGCCGGACCAGTCGAGGCGGACGTCCCGGCGCGCCCGGATCAGGTTCTCGAGCGACTGAACCGCCTCGAGGTACGTCATCCGCGACGTTTCCGGCAACGGACCGTCGCCGATCCAGTGCGGCTGTTTCACAGCGACGTCTCAGCCCTCCGGCGGCGGCGCGACGAAGACGCAGAACGGATGCCCGGCCGGATCGGCGTAGACCCGCAGCGGTTCCTCGGGATCCTGGAACCGGTCGTACAACAGCTCGGCGCCCAGCGACAGCGCCCGCTCGTGGTGCGCGAGCAGCTCCTCGGCCGTCGGCACGCTCAGGTCGAGATGGAGCATCTGCGGATGCTGCCCGTCCGGCCATGTCGGCCGCGGCAGTTCGTCGACCTGCTGGAAGGCGACGTGCGGCGGACCGGAGGGATTGCGCAGCACCAGCCAGTCCTGGCCTTGCTCGTCCGGTTCGCCCTCGGGTGGTGGCTCGTCCCCCGGCCGGTAGGTCAGGTTCAGCAGTTCCCGGTAGAACTCCGCCAGTTTCCGCGCGTCGGTGCAGTCGAGGACCACTTGACGCAGCAAAGGAGCGTCCATCGGCCCATCGTCGCAGCAATGCTCACGCCCCGGCTACGGCTTCCGGTGCCAGGCCGAAACGCCGTCGGTAAGCGGTCGGTGTCAGCCCGGTGTGCCGGCGCAGCTGCACGCGCAGATTCGCGGCCGTGCCGAAACCGCTCGCGTCGGCCACCGCGTCGAGCCGGAGTTCGCCGCGTTCGATGAGGCGGCAGGCGAGGGCGATCCGCTCGGTCGTCAGCCAGGCCAGTGGTGTGGTGCCGAGTTCGGTACGGAACCGGCGATGCAGGGTCGCCTGGCTGGTCGCGGCACGCGCCGCCAGATCCGCGACGGTGAGCGGCTCGTTCAGGTGTCCCCGCGCCCACTCCAGCGTCGGGGCGAGCGAGGTGTCGGGGACGTCCGGCACGGGCCGTTCGACGAACTGCCGCTGGCCGCCCGCGCGGTGGCCGGTGAAGACGAGCCGCCTGCTCACCGCGTTCACGATCTCGGCGCCGTGATCGCGGTTGATCACGTGCAGGCTCAGGTCCAGCGCGGCCGCGCTGCCTGCGGCGGTCAGGATGTCGCCGTCGTCGACGAACAGCACGTCGGGTTCGAGCTCGACCAGCGGGAAGCGGGCGGTGAACTCGTCCGCCCAGCGCCAGTGCGTCGTCGCGCGACGGCCGTCGAGCACGCCCGCCTCGGCGAGGGTGAACGCGCCGGTGCAGAAGCTCATCAGCCGCGCGCCGCGCCCGGCCGCCCGGCGGATCGTGTCGAGCACCGCCGGGTTCGGGGGCACCTGTGGATCGGGGCGGTTGGGCACGATCAGGGTGTCCGCTGCCTCGGCGGCGTCGAGCCCGGCGATGCCGGAAAGCGTGAACATGCCCAGGTGCATGCGCACCGACGGCGTGGCGGAGCAGAGCGTGAAGTCGTACCAGGGCCGGCCGAGTTCGGGACGGCGCAGGCCGAACAGTTCGGTCGCGACGCCGAGTTCGAACGGGTTGGACCCCTCGTCCACGAGGACCGCGACCGCATGCGAGGAATCATGCGACATATGCGATTCCTAGCACTCGTGAAGCCGTCGCGCCACGGTGAGGATGGGTCTCATGAGCAAGCAACCTCTCGATCTCAGCACCGCGCTGGCCGGTTTCGACGCCATCTGGAGCCCGCGCATCGTCGCGAACGTCAACGACTACGACGTCCGGATCGCCAAGGTCGCCGGTGAGCACGTGTGGCACGTCCACCGCGACACCGACGAGTTCTTCCTGGTGCTGGAAGGCGAACTCGACATCGCGCTGCGCGACGGGGAGGAGCGGGTCGTCACGCTGCCCCGGGGTTCGCTGTTCGTCGTGCCGCGCGGGGTGTTCCACAAGCCGTCCTCGAAGGAGGGTGCGTCGATCATGGTGATCGAGCCGTCCGGGACCCTTTCGGTCGGCGACGAGCACGACGAGGTTCCCGAGTACGTCGACGTCACCACCGGACATCGGCTGACGACGTAGCGGATTTCCGCGGATTGCTTGCCGTATCGGTCTGCGCGCGCTAAGTGTGGAGATCGTGAGCACCCCGGAGATCACCCCGTTCCGGATCGAGATCCCCGAAGCGGACCTGGCGGACCTGGCCGATCGGCTGCGCCGCACACGCTGGCCGGAGCCGGAGACGGTGGCGGACTGGAGCCAGGGCATCCCGCTCGACTACGTGCGGCGGTTCTGCGAGTACTGGGCGGACGGCTACGACTGGCGTGCGTCCGAGGCGCGGCTGAACTCGTTTGCCCAGTACCGCACGGAAATCGACGGGCTGGGGATCCACTTCCTGCACGCGGAGTCCCCGCATCCGGACGCGTTCCCGCTCGTCATCACGCACGGCTGGCCGGGTTCGATCGTCGAGTTCACCAAGGTGATCGGGCCGCTGACAGACCCGACGGCGTACGGCGGGGACGCCGCCGACGCGTTCCACGTCGTCTGCCCTTCCTTGCCCGGCTACGGTTTCAGCGACAAGCCGAAGCAACCGGGGTGGTCGGTCGAGCGGATCGCGTCGGCGTGGGCGGAGCTGATGGAGCGCCTCGGCTACAGCCGTTACGGCGCGCAGGGCGGGGACTGGGGCAGCGCCGTCACGATGTTCATGGCACTGCGGAACCCGGCTCCGCTGGCCGGAATCCACCTCAACATGCCGACGGTGGGGCCGGACAAGGACACGCTCGACGACCTCACCGACGCGGAACGGGCGGCGCTGGCTTCCGCGCGCGAGTTCGGCGAATGGGAATCCGGTTATTCCGGCCAGCAGTCGACGCGGCCGCAGACGCTCGGGTACGGGCTGGTCGACTCCCCGGCCGGGCAGTGCGCGTGGGTGCTCGAGAAGTTCCGCGCGTGGACCGACTGCGACGGCGACCCGGAGAACGTGTTCACCCGGGACGAACTGCTCGACAACATCATGCTGTACTGGCTGCCCGGCACCGGCGCCTCCTCGGCCCGGCTGTACTGGGAAAGCCTCAAGGCCATGCGGAAATGGGCCAGTGAGTCCACAGAGGACATCGCCGTCCCCACGGGCTGCTCGATCTTCCCGAAGGAGATCACCCGGCCGTCACGGCGCTGGGCGGAGAAGCGGTTCACCGACATCCGGCACTGGAACGAGCTCGAACGCGGCGGGCACTTCGCCGCGTTCGAGCAACCGGAACTCTTCGTCGAGGAGCTCCGGACGTTCTTCCGCCTGGTGCGTTAGTTCACCTGGCGTTCCTGGCCCTTCCAGAACGGTTCGCGCAGCTTGAACTTCTGGATCTTGCCGGTCGCGGTGCGCGGCAGCGCGTCGAGGAATTCGACGCGCTTCGGGCATTTGTACCCGGCGAGGTGCGCGCGGCAGTGGGTGATCAGCTCCTCGGCGGAGACCGAGCCGTCGGTGACCACGAGCGCGGTCACGAGTTCGCCCCACTTCTCGTCCGGGATGCCGATCACCGCGGCCTCGCGGATCGCCGGATGCGAGTTGAGCGCGTCCTCGACCTCGATCGACGACACGTTCTCGCCGCCGCTGATGATGACGTCCTTCTTGCGGTCGGCGATGGTCAGGTACCCGTCGGTGAAGGTGCCGCCGTCGCCGGTGTGGAACCAGTTGCCCTCCTGGACCCGCGTGGTCTCCTCGGGGTTCTGCCAGTAGCCGTCGAGGTTCGTGTTCGACTGCGCGAGCACCTCGCCGTCGGCGTCGATGGCGATCCGGACGCCGAGGCCGGGTGTGCCGGCGCGGCCGAGGCGGCGGGCCTGCTCGTGCGGGTCGAGATCGGCCCATTCGTACCGCATGCGGTTGATCGTCAGCAGCGGCGCGGTTTCGGTGAGCCCGTAGAGCTGGATGAACTCCCAGCCGAGGTCGGCGCGGACGCGTTCGATGGTGCGGGTCGGCGGCGGCGCGCCGGCCACCACGATGCGGACCTTGTCCCGGCCGGGGATTTCGCCGTCCCAGCTCTCGGCGGCGTCGAGGGCGGCGGAAACCACCGCGGGCGCCGCGCACAGGATCGTGACGCCGTGCTCGTCGATGCGGCGCAGGATCTCGGCGCCGTCGATCTTGCGGAGCACGATGTGCTTGCCGCCGAGCCCGGTCACCGCGTACGGCATGCCCCAGCCGTTGCAGTGGAACATCGGCAGCGTGTGCAGCAGCACGTCGTTGTCGGACAACGACGTGTGCAGGCCGAAAACGGCGGCGTTGAGCCAGATGTTGCGATGGGTCAGCTGGACGCCCTTGGGGCGCGCGGTGGTGCCGGAGGTGTAGTTGATCGTGGCGGTGGCGGATTCGTCGCCCGCCCAGTCCTGCGGGACGCCGTCACCGCCGAACACCTTTTCGTCGTCCTCGCCGAGGACGAACACGTGCTTGGCGGTCACGTCGTCGAGCAGGTGCCGCAGTTCCGGGTCGATGAGCAGTACTTCGGCACCGGAGTGCTCGACGATGTACTTGACCTCGGCCGCCGCGAGCCGGAAGTTGACCGGCACCAGGACCCGGCCCCAGGCCGAGACACCGAAGAACGAGACGAGCAGCCGCGCGGCATTGTGCGAAACGATCGCGACCCGGCCGCCGACGGGCACCCCGAGCGTCTCGAGGTTCGCCGCCTGTGCCCTGGCCAGCCGTGCGACGTCCCGATAGGTCAGCGAACCCCACGAGGGCGCGGGCTGGTCGGGCTCGTCGACCACGGCCACCCGGTCCGGGTACACCAGCTCGGCGCGGTCCAGGAAATCCCGGACACCCAAATCGAAGAACACGTGCCGATCCTCCATCCTCCACAAGCGACGCTGCCCAGGGCGGCCTTCACCTCCGGTGACGCCCGTCCACCGTACGCCATCGCCGGGGGATGTCCTCGCGTGTGGAACGCCGGTGTGGTTCGCTGACCAGGGTGGACTTCGACACGGTGACCGACGCGCTCTACGCGGGAGACCCCGCCGGGTTCGTCACCGCGCGCAACGCCGCGGCGCGCGAGGCGAAGGCGGCGGGGGACGCCGCGCTCGCGGACCGGATCCGCGCACTGCGCAAGCCGACGATCGCGGCGTCGGTGGTGAACGGCTTGGCACGGGAGGACTCGGCGTCGCTGGCCGAACTCGCCGAACTGGGCCCGGCCCTGCGTGACGCGCACGCGAAGCTGGCCGGGCCCGAACTGCGCGCGCTGACCCAGCGCAGGCACGAGCTGATCCGGCGGATCATGCGGACCGAAGTCCCGCGGTTGAGCGAGCCGGTGGCCAGGGAGGTCGAAGCGACCTTGGAGGCGGTCGCCGCCGATCCGGAGACCGCCGAACTCGCCCTCGCGGGCAGGCTGACGTCGATGGTCACCCAGCAGGACAGCGACCAGTGGCTGACGTTCGCGGCGGCTCCCACGAGCATCAAGACCAAGCGGAAACCGGAGAAGGAAGCCAAAACCGCACCGTCGAAGGCCCAGCCGAGACCGGCGAAGAAGGTGACGTCGCTCGAACCGGCACGTCGCAAGCGCGAGCAGGAGAAGGCCGAGCGGGAACGGCGGGAAGCGGCCGAGCGCGCGAAGCGGGAACGTGAGGAGCGCGAGCGGCTGCGGCGTGCGGCGCAGGCGCTGGCCAAGGAACGCGATCAGGCCCAGCGCGATCTGGTGCGCGCGGAACGCGTCGCGGACCAGGCGAACGCGCGGGTCGAGGAGCTGCGGACCCGGCTCGCGGACGCCGAGGACCGCGCCGAGCAAGCGGGCAACGACCTCGACGCCGCCCGCACCGCGTTCGCCGAAGCCGAGGAAGCGGCGCGAAAAGCGCATGAGGCGGCCGAAACATCCTGAACCGCCTCGTGCGCCGGTGAATCTATGGTTCGACGACGATCACCGCGGTCAGCGAGTGGCCGGCGCCGAGTCCCGCACGCGGGCGGCGCTCGAAGTCGAGCAGAGTCGTGGCGAGTGCTTTCGCTTCCTCCGCGGATCCCAGGGTGTCGCTGGTGCCGAAGGCTTCGTCGACAATGGAATTCCACTCCCGCGCCCAGTCCCGGAAGAACTCGAGGATCGGGGCGGGCGCGCCCTCGGCGGGCGGGGTGAAACGGAGTTCGCCGCGTGCCGAAGGCTGGCCGCGGTAGAGGTCGTTGACCAGCGTCCGGTACGGCGGTATCGCCGGGTTGAACGTCCGGGTCGCGGTGTGCCGCCCGAGGAGGACCGAACGGTCGAAGAACGTCGTGCGGAGATCGCCCGCTCCGGCGCGGGCCGCGGCCTGCTCGACGACCGCGCCGAGGGATTCGCGGTCGTAGCAGGTCATCATCTCCTCGACCTGCTCGTCCACGTCCTCGAAGAACGTCATCGCGTAGTTCCAGCGGGACAGGTGCCACTGCGGCGTCCACTCGACGGAATACCGCCCGAGGACGTCGACCACCACCGCGCTCGGCCGCGTCCGGCTCGCCGCCCGGCGCAGGATGGCGGTCAGCACGTCGGTGGTCTCGTCGCCGGTCAGATGCGAATAGGGCACCCCGCACGAGAGATAGAGGTCGAAGTCCTCGTCCGGCAGCTGGGCCCTGGCATCGCCCTCGACGAAGCGGACACCGGGTTCGGGATACAGGGAGCGGGCCGTCTCGACCATGGCCGCGTCGGCGTCCAGGCCGACGTAGTCCAGCGCGAGCCCGGCGGCCACGGGCGATTCGCCGTCGGCCGCGTGCCGCAGCAGCCGCAGCCCGTCGGCGGTACCGCAGCCGATGTCGAGCACCCGGAGGGGAGCACCGGGCGGGAGGCGCAGGCCGTTCACCGCGTGCCCGAACAGCCGCCGCGTCACCACCTCCTCCATCAGCACCTTGACCGGGTCACGCCTGCGTGCGGACAGGTAGTGCGATGCGGCGGAGGAGTAGGTCGACACCTCACGGATTCCTTTCGTCGGGCCGATCGGCCGGGGACGGGAAGTAGCGCAGCAGCAGGGTCGCGCCGTCGGTGAGGACGGACGCCAGCGCCGCCCCCGCGGGAAGGAAGTCCGCGCCGACCGCGATCCGGTCGGCGGTCCCCCCGACGAGCAGCGGCGACAGGGTGAGCCGGACTTCGTCGACCAGGCCCGCTTCGAGCAGCGATGCGAAGAGCCGCGGTCCGCCTTCGCAGTCGATGCGGCCGAAGCCCCGTTCGACGAGGGTAGCGATCGCCTGCCGGAGGTCCACCTCCTCGCGGCCGGTCACGAGCACCTCCGCGCCCGCGGCCGACCAGGCGGCCACGAGCGCGGGCGGGGCCTGTTCGCTGGTGATGACGATCGTCGGCACCGAGGCCTCGGTGAGCACCGGTGCGTCGGGCGGGAGCGACCGGCCCGAGGTGACCACCGCGATGGGCGGGATCGGGGACAGGCCGAGCCGTCGCCGCCGCTCGGCGGTGCGCTCGTCCGGGTGGATGCCGTCGAAGGCCTCGATGGTCGCGGTGCCCGCGCCGAGCAGGACGACGTCGGCGAGGTCGCTGCCCAGCTGGTAGACCACGCGATCGGTCGGATTGGACAGGCCCGCGGACTTGCCGCCGATCTCGACCGCGCCGTCCACGCTGGAGACGAAGTTCACCGCGAGCCACTTGGGGTCCGCCGGATAGCGGTAGAGCTGTGCGAGGTCGTCCTCGCCGAGCGCGCGTTCCGGCCCGGGCCAGATCTGCCGGATCACAGCCACCGGACCGCGTTGGCCGGCGGACGGGTGCCCACGATGCTCGCGACCATCTCGACCACGTGCCGGGTTTCCCGGACCTGGTGGGCGCGGAACATCGCGGCGCCCTGCTCGGCGCAGAGGGCGGTCGCGGCGAGGGTGCCGATGACCCGGTCGTCCATCTCGACGTCGAGCGTCTCCCCGACGACTCCCTTGTTCGACAGCGCCATCAGCACCGGCCAGCCGGTGTCGACCAGTGCCTTGACGTTCCGGAGCACGGTCAGGGACTGGTAGGTGTTCTTGGAGAAGTCGATGCACGGGTCGATCATGATCCCCTCGCGGGGCACGCCCTTGCCGATGGCGCGTTCGGCCAGTTCGGTGGTGTCCGCGACGACCGAGGCGACGACGTCGTCGTACTGGGGCCGGATCGGGTCGGTGCGCGGGGCGAGCCCGTCGGTGTGCGAGCACACGTAGCCCACGCCGTACTGGCCCGCGACGTCCAGGATCTCGGGGTCCGCGGCGGCCCAGCTGTCGTTGACGAGGTCTGCTCCGGCGGCGCAGAAGGCGTCGGCCGCTTCGGCGCGGTAGGTGTCCACGCTGATCACCACGTCCGGGAAGGTCTCCCGGACCCAGTGGAGCGTCGGGAGCACCCTGGCGATCTCCTCGGCGACGGTGACCTCGGGCCCGGGGCTGGCGGGGACGCCCCCGATGTCGATGACGTCGGCCCCGTCTTCGAGCGAGCGCCGCACGGCCTCCCTGGCGCGTTCCTCGGCGAACGTCGCACCGTGGTCGTAGAACGAGTCCGGGGTGCGGTTGACGATCGCCATGATCAGCGCGTGGTCACTGGCTAGCCGACGGCCTCGGAAGACCAGGTCGGGGGTTTTCATGCGGGCTCTCCTGTGCGTGCCTCGGGCGGTGTTGCCCGGACGATCATAGGTGAGCCTTCAACGAATCCCGGGGGTTCTTCGGTGTTCCTACCCTGACGGCGGATCGACCGGCGGCGCGGGGCGCTCGCGGGATCTCGGACCCGTCGGTTCTTCGCCGGGAGGTGGCGGGCGTCGTTGCCGAAGGCCACCTCGCCGCTGGCGTCCGTGATCAGGAGGCGATGGCCTCGTTGATGGCTAACAGTTCCTGTGCGGTGCGAGTCGCGGAGAACTCGATGACGTCGTAGCGGGCGAGACGTTGCAGGACGAACGGGTCCGTGGCCAGGACCGCGTCCAGTTTGCCGCGGTGCACGGGGCGGGTCAGGATCACCTGGTCGGCGTTGCCGGTCCCTTTTCCGGAGACGAGGAACAGGCCCCGTGCGAACTGCTTGCGCAACCAGGTGCTGTGGTCGGGCAATGCGTAGTCGACTTCCTCGGTGGGCGCTGTGTAGCGCAACAATGCGATGTACATAATGCAAGAGTAGAACTCGTACGGTCGTTCTCGCACGCTTCCAGAAGAGTGGTTAATACCACTGGCAATAACCCGACAAAGAATCTCCGGCGGTTCTTTACTTCTGCTTTTCCATTAATGATCGACGACGTCGAAAAGTGTCATACGTGAAACCGTTGCGTGTTCGCCGGTCGCCGGGAAACGAGTACGGGACTTCGGCCTGTCGTCACCATGAGTGTTCGGCCGACTTCGCGTTGCTGATCATCCCCGCGGGCCGGTCGGCCGGATATCCGGACCGGAAAGCTGCCGCATGGGCACTGATCAGCCATTTTCGGGCACGACCGGACACTGGGCATACCGCTGCGCCTGTCCCGGCGGGAGACTTCTGTCGGTGGGCGCAGCGCCGGGTACAACCCCGAGTGTCCGGCGCTGCGTCGTCTGGGGAAGTCGTCGACAGCCCACCGGGATACGCAAATCTGCGTACGTCGGTTGTCGTCACCGGACGGACGCGTTCTCCGGTCCGGCACCCGACACTTGAGCCCATGACGACAATCATGGGGACAGCGGGAATACGGGCCGTGGGGGCGGCGCTGGCCGGGATCTGGCGCGACGGCCGGAAGATCGAGCGGGCGGCCTATGCGGTCGGCGCGATGTTGTTCTTCAGCGGATTGCTGACGGCGGTCGTCCTGTTCCTGACCGGCGGCTCGTGGCTGGGCCCGGTTTCGCTGCGCAAGGCCGTGACGTTCGGGCTTTCGTTCGGGCTGACGCTCGTTTCGGTCGCCTGGGCCACGTCGTACGTGAAGGTGCGCCCGGGCCCACGCCGTTCGCTGCTCGGCCTGTTCATCGGTGCGTGCGTCGCCGAGGTGGCGCTGGTGAGCATGCAGGCCTGGCGCCGGGTGCCCTCGCACTTCAACTTCGAGACGGGCTTCGACACCGCGGTCTCGATGACGCTCGCCGCGGGCGGCGCCGTGATCATCCTGACCATGCTGGGCTTCACCGTCGCGGCCATGGCCGACCCCGGTGTGCTCAGCCCGAGCATGCGGCTCGCGGTGCGCTTCGGCCTGCTGGTGCTGCTGGTGGCGCTGGCCACCGGCGCGGTGATGATCGCGCGCGGTGTCGTGCTCGCGCGGGGCGGCGACCCGCAGCTGGCCTACACGACCGCGGGATCGTTGAAGCCGCTGCACGCCGTCGCCATGCACGCGATCCTCGTGCTGCCGGGGCTGGCGTGGCTGCTGCGGTTCACCCGATGGGACGAGCGACGGCGGCTGCGGATCGTCTGGCTGGCCGTCGCCGCCGACGCCGTCTTGACGGCCGTGGTGGGCATCGCGTCGTTCACCGGGTGGTGAGGGTTTCGCGGACGTGCGGGAGGAGGTCGAGGGCGGCGGCCTCCTCCGGGGTCAGCCAGGCGAAGTCGTCGTGTTCCCCGGGATTGAGCGCGACATCGGCGGCCGCGGTTTCGGCCGCGTGGTAGACGACCGCGTGGACGAGCAGATCGCGGCCGGTGACGTCGCGCCAGGTGTGCCTGCTGCGCTCGCCGGTCACCGTGATCGTGAGCCCGGCCTCCTCGGCGGCCTCGCGGACGGCGGTCCGCTCCGGCGGCTCACCGGGTTCGACCGTGCCGCCGGGCAGTTCCCATTTGCCACCAAGGAAATTCGCCGGATGACGGCGAAGGAACAGCACCGTCTCGCCGCGCGGAAGCCAGGTGTACGCGAGGTGTTTCTCCGCGGGCTCACTCATGCGAACGATCTTCGCACGCGCGCGGGGGCGCTTCACACGTCTGATCATCGGATGATATCCTGACAGTGCTGTTACTTCACTGGGGGTGAAGCGAGCTTGTACCCGGAGATGAGCCTGTACCCGGAGATTGAGCCCTATTGGCAGGGAATGCTCGACGTGGGTGACGGAAACCAGGTGTATTGGGAGGAATGCGGTAATCCGGACGGTAAGCCCGCGGTCGTGCTGCACGGCGGGCCGGGGTCGGGCTGCACCCCGCACGCGCGCCGCTATTTCGATCCCGGCCGGTATCGCATCATCCTGTTCGACCAGCGCGGGTGTGGTCGCAGCGTCCCGCACGCGAGCGAACCGGACGTGGACCTTTCGGCGAACACCACCTGGCATCTGATCGGCGACATGGAACTGCTGCGCACGATGCTCGGCATCGACCGCTGGCAGCTTTTCGGCGCCTCGTGGGGATCCGCGCTCGCGATCACCTACGCCGTCCGCCATCCGGACCGGGTTTCGGAGCTGGTGCTGGCGTGCGTTTCGATGGGCAGGCGGACCGAGACCGAACTGCTCATCCGGGGGCTCGGCCCGCTCTTTCCCGAGGCGTGGGAACGGTTTCGCGCCGGAGTGCCGGAAAGCAGCCGGGACGGGGATCTCGCCGGTGCCTATCACCGCCTGCTGTTCGATCACGATCCGGACGTCCGTGCGAAGGCCGCGAAAGCCTGGTGTGACTGGGAATCGGCGATAGTTCCGACTTCGCCGCGGAATCCCCGGTTCGAGGACGCGAGGTTCCGCCTGGCGTTCGCGCGCATCGTGACCCACTACTTCGGCAACGGCTCCTGGCTCGAGGAGGACATGGCACTGCGCCACGCGGAGCGGCTCGCGGGTATTCCCGGCGTGGTCATCCAGGGCAGGCTCGACCTGTCCAATCTCAGTGGCACGCCGTGGGAACTGGTCGCCGCGTGGCCCGAGGCCGAGCTGGTCCTGATCGACGACACCGGGCACGGCGGGAGTGCCGAGTTCACCGCCGCGCGGGTGGCCGCCACCGATCGGTTCGCGCACGCCGTCTCACCACCCCGCCCGTCCCCGCGCTGAACGCGGCGGCAGCACGACCCCTCCCGCCGCGAGCGTGCGGACGAGCTGGGCCAGCTGGTCGGGACGGGTGTCCTTGAGGATGAACCCGGCCGCGCCCGAACGCAGCGCCTTCACGACGTAGCTGTCGGAGCCGAACGTCGTCAGCATCGCCACGGCCGTCCGCGGAATCGTTTCGCGGAGTTGCCTCAGGAGCGTGAGCCCGTCGACGTCGGGCATCCGGATGTCGAGCAGGACCACGTCCGGCCGATGTTCGGCGATGACGGCCATGGCCTCGGCGCCGGCGGCGGTGGCGACGACCCGGACGTCGCCCGCCGCGTTCAGGATCAGCTCCAGACCGGCCCGCACCAAAGCCTCGTCGTCGACCACGACCACCCGGATCACCGGCGGCTCCTCGCTTCGATCAGTAGTCAAAGTCGCTGTAGTCGGCGGAAACCGCGTCGTGGGCGTCGAACCCGGCGTACCCGGAATCGGCGCCGTCGTGGTGTCCGGCCGCGTATCCGTCCGCCCAGGCGTCGGCGTTGGCGCCCCCGGCCATCCCGGCGAACAGCCCGCCGACCACGACCGCCGCGCCCAGGCCCCACGCGCCGCCGATGAGCGCGGGCTTCCACCACGGCGTGCTGTACCAGCCCTGCGGCACCGGGCGGCCCGCCACCTCGCCGCCGGGGTAGTAGTGCGGCGTGTTTTCGCCCGGCTGCGGCGAGGCTTCGTAGGTCTGGCCGTCGACCTCGACCCTGCGGTGCTCGGTGACCGCGCCCGCCTTGGCACGTTCCTCGTCGCCCGGCAGGGCGGGGCCGGGATCGAGGTCCATCGCGATCCGCGCGGCCCGGATGTAGTACAGCCCTTCGAGCGCGGTTTCCCTTGCCAGTTCGGCCTGTTCGGCCGTGGCCGCCTGTTCGAGCTGGCTTCCCGCGGCGTGGTACCGCTCCGACGCGTCCGCGAGCGCCTGCTTCGAGGCTTCGTTCGTGCCGACGAGCTGGAGGACCTGCCCGCCCAGCCGTTCCACCCAGCGCCGTGTCTCGGCCTTCGTGTCTTCCAGCTGACGTTGCCTGGCCGCGGCCTGGGCGCGGGACACGAAGATCGCGCCGACCGCGACGGCCACGAGCACGATCAGGACGATCGCGATGCCCATCGGTGACTCCCGGATCGAGGAGGGCCGGGCGGCGGACGCCGCGCCGGACGGTCCGAGGACCGTGGCACCAGCCTTGCCGAGCGACCCGGCCCCCACCATCCGTTGACCGTCCGGCGTGTGCCCGCCGGTCGGCGGGATTTCGCCCCCGCCGGTCAGCCCGCGGAAAGCGGGAGCCGCAGGCGGACCCGGTATCCGCCCTCGGACGAAGGACCCGCTTCGAAGGATCCGCTGAGCAGCTCGGCCCGCTCCCGCAGCCCGATGAGGCCGTGCTGCGCACTGGGCAGGCGCAGTGTCGGGCGGGTGGGCCGTCCATTCACGACAGTGACGTCGACCTCGGTCGCGGTGTGTCCGATGTGGAGGGTGACGCTCGCGCCCGGCGCGTGCTTGCGCGCGTTGGTCAGCGCCTCCTGGATGGTGCGGTAGATCGCGCGCTGCTGGGGCGCGCCGAGGCCGGTGGGCAGCTCGCCGTGCCGTTCGACCGGGATACCGCTGGTCGCGATGAGCCGCTCCAGCTCGGCCAGTGTCGGCTGCGGGGTCAGCTCGGTCGGCTGGCTGCCCGAGGCACGCAGCAGGGTCACCATGTGCCGCAGCTCGTCGAGGGTGTTCACGCTGAGCTCGCGGATGGTCGACGCGGCCTCCTTGGTCCCGGCGTCGGGCGCGCCGACCTGCAGCGCGCCCGCGCTGACCGCGATCAGGCTGACCTGGTGCGAGACGACGTCGTGCATTTCCCTGGCCAGCTGGGTGCGTTCCCTCGCCAGGGTCGTCTGCTCGATGAGCAGCCGCTCCTGTTCCCGCGCCTGTTCGATCTCGTCGATCCGCACCGACAGCTCCCGCCCGGTCCTGGCGAGCATGCCGAGGAACACCGGCGCCGCCGCGGTCATCGTCGAGTAGATCAGCCCGAGCAGCACGTCGTCGTGGGACAGCTCCAGCATCGGCGGCCACGGCGTGGCGTAGCCGAGCGCCCCCGCCGCCATGCAGCCTGCCAGCAGCCAGCGATTGCGGTAGTGGCAGCCGACGGTGTACAGCGCGATGAGCGCGGGGACGACGGACTGCGAGACGACCATCGAGGGGAACGTGATCGCCAGCACGGTGAGCGGAAAGGACCGGCGCAGCAGGAGCGCCAGCGTCGCGATCGCCGCCGCGCTGAACTCGTACGGCGTGGCGTGCTTGGCGTTGAGCCAGGTGTCGAGCGCCGCCAGCCCGACCGGTGCGAGGTCGAAGACCCACGACGGCAGCCTGCGCGTCCACGGCCACAGCCGCGTCATCGTTCGTCCCCGGCCAGCAGGCCCGCACGCTGCGCGAGCAGGGCCGCCTGCACCCGGCTGGTCACCTTGAGCTTGGTCAGGATCGCGCTCACGTGGTCCTTGACCGTGCCGACGGACAGGTGGACGGCGGCGGCGATCTCGGCGTTCGACAGCCCGTCGGCGATGAGCACGAGGATCTCGCGCTCCCGCTCGCTGAGCCTGCCGACGCTCGCGGTCGCGGCGGGGTCCTCGCGGCCTTCGAGGTACCGGTCCACCACCGACCGGGTGACCTTCGCCGACAGCACGACGCCGCCGCCGGCCAGCGTGCGCACCAGGTGCGCGAGCTGGTCGGGATCGGTGTCCTTGAGGATGAACCCGGCGGCGCCCGCGCGCAGTGCCGCGGCGATGTACTCGTCGGAGTCGAACGTCGTCAGCATCGCGACCACGGGCGGTTCGGGCAGCCGCCGGATCCGCCCGAGCACGGTGAGGCCGTCGACGTCGGGCATCCGGATGTCGAGCAGCACGACGTCGGGCCGGTGCCGGGTGATCTCGTCGAGGGCCTCGCCCCCGGCCGCGGTGGCGACGACCTCGATGTCGCCGGCGGCGTTGAGGATCAACCGGAACCCGGACCGCACCAGCGCTTCGTCGTCCACCACAACAACACGGATCACCCTGGCGCTCCTGCCGCTCTAGTCCTCGTTGCCGACGATAGCCCAGTCACCCGGCGGGGCGATTTCCCGCCGATCGGCGGGGCCGTCCGCGCTGGTGCGCGGATGGTCCGCGCGATCATTACGGTCCACAGTAGACGGAGAAACAGGCGGAGGGGATCGGCGGATGGAACAGCGGTACGACCGGGACGCGGCAGAACAGTGGTTCCGGCGGCGAGGGCTGCCCGCCGTCGTCAAGGGCCGCCCGCGCAGCCTGCTGGTGCGTGTCGTCCCGGCACTGGCGTTCGCCGCGGTGTGGCAGCTGCTGCTCATCACCCTGGACGTCGTCGACGGCGGCACGGAGGCGGAGTTCGAGCGCCGGCTGGACAACGACCTGTTCCTGGTGGGGTACTTCGGCCTGCTGCTGTCGCTGGTCGTGGCCCCGGCGCTCGCCGCGTGGCTGACCACGAAATGGGTTCGCTGGGCGGTGCTCCGCCATCGGGGGACCACCGTCGCTTCGGTGGCGATCGCGGTGTACGTGCTGGTGCTGCCGATCGCGTGGCTGCTGGGCCCCGACGAGGACCCGCTGCCGGTGACGATCCCCGCGCACGCCCTCGTGGTTCTCCTGCTGCTCGGGATCGCGTTCCTCGGCGGCGGCTCGATCGTGGGCTGGTCGGCGCGTGCGGCGATGCGGCAGGCCAGGAGTCTCGGCGAACTGACCAGCCGCGCGCTCCCGCTGTTCCTGTTGTTCACCCTGTTCGGGTTCTTCACCGCGGAGATCTGGCAGTTCGCCGCTTCGGTGGAGCGGAAGCGGATGTGGTGGGTCGTCGCGCTGTTCGTCGTGGTGGCGGTGCTGTTCATGCTCACGATGCTTTCGGAGGAGGTGCGCCGGCTCACCTCGCTGCGGAACGCGACGGTCGCGCTGGACAAGCTCGAGAGCACTCCGTTCCAGCCGTTCGCGCGGGCCGTCGCGGACACCGACCGGGTCCCGCTGTCGAAGCTGGAGCGCGCCAACATGGTGCTGGTCCTCGTGCTCACCCAGGCGTTCCAGACGCTCGTTTTCGCTACGCTGACCTTCGTCTTCTTCGTGACGTTCGGCAAGATCGCGCTCAAGGACGAGGTGATCAAGGCGTACGCGACCAGTGGGCCCACACCGGGAACGCTGTTCGGCATCCAGATTCCGGTGCCCAACGAACTGCTCCAGGTTTCGCTGTTCATCGCGGCCTTTTCCGCGGTGTACTTCACGTCGTCCACGGTGACGGACGAGAAGTACCGCGTCGCGTTCTTCGATCCGCTCACCGATCACCTCGCGGTCAGTCTCGCCGCCCGTGACGTCTACCGAGCGAGACTTTCCGAGACGACGTGAACGCGTTTCTGGACATCTCGGTCATCGACGGCTGGCTCCCGGTCGTCGTGGTGGTCCTCGGGGTGGCGGGCGCCGTCGCGCTGCTGGCGCGGCGGGGGCGTTCGTGGTGGCTCAAGGTCGTCCCCGCCGTCACCGCGGGCACGGTCGTGGCGTGCGTGCTCGTCGAATGGCTGCTCGGGTCGGTGCTGCGGCTGTTCCCCGACGCGCTGCCGCTCACCGTGGTGCTCTGGGGCGGCGCCGGGCTGTGGGCGCTCGGCCTCGCGGTCGCGAGCCTGTGGCGGACACCGTGGTGGCGCAGGCTCGCCGCGGTGTGCGGTGCCGTGCCGGTGCTGCTGACCTCGGTGGCGGGGATCAACACCTACTACGGCCAGTACCCGACGATCCGGGCCGTGCTCGGCGTCGACCCGGTGAACGAGGTCGCGATGGCACACCTCCCCGCTCCCGTGCCGGAACCGGTGCCGCCGCGGCAGGGCCGGGCACTGCGGGACTTCTGGCGCCCGCCGCCGGACCTGCGCCGCTCCGGCGTGCTGGTGAAGATGCCGATCCCGGCGGTGAAGGCGGCGTTCACCCCGTCCCGCCCGGCGTACATCTACCTGCCGCCGGCCTACTTCGCGCCGAACCGGCCGCTGCTGCCGGTGCTGATGCTGCTGCACGGGCAGCCCGGCGCACCGGCGGACTGGGTACGCGGCGGGCAGCTGTCCACGATGATGGACGGCTACGCGGCCACCCACCACGGCATCGCGCCGGTGGTGGTCATGCCCGACACGACCGGTGGCCACTTCGCCAACCCGCTGTGCCTCGATTCCCGGCTCGGCGCCGCCGAGACCTACCTCGCCGAGGACGTCCCGGCGTGGATCAGGGCGAACCTCCAGATCGACCCGGCACCGCGGCACTGGGCCGTCGCCGGATCGTCCTACGGCGGCACCTGCGCGCTGCAGCTCGCCGTGCGGAGGCCCCAGCTGTTCCCGTCCTTTGTGGACATATCAGGGGAGGACGAGCCGACGCTCGGTTCGCACCGCCGGACCGTCGACGAGGCTTTCGGCGGGGACGAACGGAAATTCACCGAGATCAACCCGATCGACGTCCTCGGCCGCGTGAAACTTCCCGGCAGCGCGGGAATCCTGACCGTCGGCGAGGGGGACACCGCCGGGATGGTGCAGCAGCGGAAGGTGCTCGAAGCCTGCCGCCGCAACGGCCTCCCGGTCCACCTCATCAAGGTCGGCGGCGCGCACAACTGGTTTGCCTGGAACGCGGGCATGGTCCGTTCGCTGGACTGGCTGGGCAAGCGGCTGGGCATCACGCACGGTTGACGGGTTTCCGACAGCCGCTCAGATTCTTTGAACCCTTCCGGGAAGGTGGCCGTATCACCGGGTAGGAGGCACCACCGGCAAGGGAGAACCCATGCGTCGACGCCTGCCGGCCGCCGTTGTCGGGCTGGCCGCGGTACTCATGACCGGATGTTCGATGACGGCGGGCGGAGCGGGCGGGGGAGGCGGCGCCGGGCAGAACCAGGCCGACGTCGAGTTCTCCACCATGATGATCCCGCACCACCGGCAGTCCGTGGTGGTTTCCGCGCTGGCGCTGAAACGCAGCCAGGACGAGTTCGTGCGGCACATGGCCACGGAGATCACGGAGAAGGAGAACGCCGAGATCGGCCGGATGTCGGACTGGCTGCGCTCGTGGAACGTCGCGGTTCCGGTCGCCGGGGACCACATGAGCCACGCCATGCCGGGGATGCTCAGCGCCGCCGAACTCCAGTCCCTCGACGAATCCTCCGGCGCCGCCTTCGACAAGACCTGGACCGCCCTGCTGGCCAAACACCTCGGCCACGGCGTCGACATGGCGAAAACCGTGCTGTCCCAAGGAAGTCACCCCGAGACGAAGGAACTCGCGCAGCAGATCGTCACCGACCAGTCCGCCGAAATCACCCAACTCAAGTCCCGCCTCCCCTGACCGCTCACGCGTTGTCCGCGCAGTAGACCCGCTGCCCTTCCACGAACGTCATCGCCACCCGGGTTTCGGCGATGGCGGAAACGGGGCCGTCGAAGGGATTCCGGTCGAGCACCACCAGATCCGCGAGATTCCCTACCTTGATCCGCCCCGTGTCGTCGGCGTGATTGACGTAGGCGGATCCCGAGGTGTACGCGTCGATCGCGGCGGCGAGCCCGATCCGCTGTTCCGGCAGGAAGGCCTCCGCGGTCGAACCGGGGCTGATCCGGTTCACCGCGACGTGGATGCCCTGCACCGGGTCCGGGCTGGTGACCGGCCAGTCGCTGCCCGCGGCGAGGGTGGCGCCGGAGTTGAGCAGGGCGGCGAACGGGTACTGCCAGCGCGTGCGTTCCCTGCCGAGGAACGGGATCGTCAGCTCGTCCATCTGCGGTTCGTGGGCCGCCCACAACGGCTGGATGTTCGCCACCGCGCCCAGCAACGCGAACCGGTGGACGTCGTCGGGGTGCACGATCTGCAGATGGGCGAGATGATGCCGGTTTCCCCGGTGGCCGTTGGTCTCCCTGGCCAGCTCGACGGCGTCGAGCGCCTCGCGGACGGCGCGGTCGCCCAGCGCGTGGAAATGGACCTGGAAATCCAGCAGGTCCAAAGTGGACACGTACTCGCCGAGCCGGTGCGGGTCGACGAAGCTGATCCCGCGATGCGCGCCTGTACAACCACAGCCACCCAGATACGGGTCGATCATCGCCGCGGTGTGGTTCTCGGCGATCCCGTCCTGCATGATCTTGACCGTCCGGGCCTTGAGCCGGGGATAGCGGAACCGCTCACGTTTCGCGACCAGCTCGTCGATCTGCTCGGCGCCACGGTCGCGATCCCACCACAGCGCGCCGGATACCCGCGCGGTCAGCTTCCCGCGCGCGGCGGCATCGAGGTAGGTGTCACTCGCGTCGGGCATCCCGCCGTACGCGCCGAGCAGCGCGTCCTGCCACGCCGTGATTCCCAGCGAGTGCAGGAGATCCTGGGCGCGCAGCAGGCCGTCGAAGATCTCGGCCGGAGTCGCTTCGGGGACGAGCTTGCCGACGAGCCCCATGGCACCTTCCTGCAGCGCCCCGCTCGGCTCGCCGTCGGCGTCGCGCTCGATGCGGCCATCCGGCGGATCGGGGGTGTGCCGGGTGATCCCGGCCAGTTCGAGCGCCCGCGAGTTCACCCAGGCGCCGTGGTGGTCGCGGTTGACCAGGAACACCGGCCGGTCGGCGATGACGGCGTCGAGCTGTCGCCGCGTCGGGAGCCCGCCGGGGAACGCCTCCAGCGACCAGCCGCCGCCGGTGATCCAGGCGGCGCCGGGTTTCCGGCGCGCGTACTCGGCGATCACCCGGGTGTACTCCGCGAGTGTGTCCACATCGGACAGATGACACAGCCCGAGTTCGTAGCCGCCGCCGACGGCGTGGATGTGCGCGTCCTGGAAACCGGGCAGCAGCAGCCTGCCCCGCAGGTCGATCACCTCGGTCTTCGGGCCGGTGAGCGCGGGGACGTCGTCGCCGAGCGCGCTGATCCGGCCACCGGTGACGGCGACGGACGTCGTCCAGCCGCCGTCACCGGTCCGCACCGGGCCGCCGGTGAAGATCAGGTCGGCGGGAGCGTTCTGCATGAGGACCTCTTTCCCGGGGTACGGCGCCGAGGGCGGGCGAGCCGGTCAGAGCAGCTTCCACGCCCCGGTGAGCGTATCCCGCAGGATCTGCTCCATCTCGTCGAACTGCGTCTGGTCGCAGATCAGCGGCGGGGACAGCTGGATGACCGGCTCACCGCGGTCGTCCGCGCGGCAGTAGAGGCCGTTCTCGAACAGGGAACCGGAAACGTGGTCGCGGAGAATGCGCTCGGACTCCTCGGCGTTGAACGTCTCCTTGGTGGCCTTGTCCTTGACCAGCTCGATGCCGTAGAAGAACCCGGCGCCGCGGACGTCACCGACGATCGGCAGGTCCAGCAGCCTGTCCAAAGTGGACTTGAAGCGCGCCTCGTTGTCCAGCACGTGCCGGTAGATGCCTTCGCGCTCGATGAGGTCGAGGTTGGCCAGCCCCACGGCGCAGGCCATCGGATGCCCGCCGTAGGTCGACCCGTGCATGAACGTCGTGGAGGTGCGCAGGAACGGCTCGGCGATCCGGTCGCTGATCAGCACCGCGCCGAGCGGCGCGTACGCCGAGGTCAGTCCTTTCGCGACAGTGAGGAGGTCGGGCTGGTAGCCGTACCGGGACGCGCCGAACTGGTGGCCCAGCCTGCCGAACGCGCAGATCACCTCGTCGGACACGAGCAGGACGTCGTTGTCGTCGCAGATCTTGCGGACCCGCTCGAAGTAGCCCGGCGGCGGCACGAAGCAGCCGCCGGTGTTCTGCACGGGCTCGAGATACACCGCGGCGACCGTGTCCGGTCCCTCGAACTCGATGGCCTGCGCGATCTGGTCGGCGGCCCAGCGGCCGAAGGCCTCGTAGTCGTCCCCGTGCACCGGCGCGCGGTAGAAGTTGGTGTTCGGCACGTGCCGGGTGCTCGGCACCAGCGGCTCGAAGTCCTGCTTCGCCCCGGGCAGCCCGGTGATCGACAGCGCGCCCTGTGAAGTGCCGTGGTAGGCGAGCGAGCGGCTGATCACCTTGTGCTTGGTGGGCTTACCGGCGAGCTTGAAGTACTGCTTGGCCAGTTTCCAGGCCGTTTCGACGGATTCACCGCCGCTGACGGTGAAGAAGACGCGGTTGAGGTCGCCGGGCGCGCTCGCCGCGAGGCGTTCGCCCAGCTCGATCGCGGCCGGATGCGCGTGGCCCCACAGCGGGAAGTAGTCCAGCTGACGCAGCTGGCGGGCGGCCGCGTCGGCGAGTTCCGCCCGGCCGTGGCCGACCTGCACGGCGAACAGCCCGGCGAGGCCGTCGAGGTAGCGCTTCCCGTTCTCGTCCCAGACGTAGGCGCCCTCGCCGCGCACGATGACCGGGGTCTTGTCGGCCTGCGCGCCGTGGCGGGTGAAGTGCAGCCACAGGTGGTCGGCGGCCGAACCGGAGAGGCTCGGCGAGCCCGCGGGAGCGGGTTCGGCGGTTGCGGTCATGGCTATCCCTCACAGCGTGTCGGTCGGGCTCGATGGACCCGTTATCGCATATTGCGGGGAGCCTTGGCAAGGGAATCAGTCGTAATTCGTGGTTCTGCTCGACTAGATCGATTGTCCTAACCGGATAGTGCTACGGATTTCGTTGTGTCGAAGTCAGTGGCTGTTCCACTGATAGGTCTGCTTGATCAGCTTGAGGTAGACGAGCGTCTCCGCGCTGCGCACGCCGGGCAGCGTGCGGATCCGGTTGGAGAGCAGGTCGAGCAGGGCGGCGTCGTCCGCGCACACCGCCTCGCAGATGATGTCGAACCGGCCGACGGCGATCACCACGTAGTCGATGTCGGTCATCTCGGCGAGCGCCTCGGCCACCGGTTCGATCGGGCCGTCGACGGTGATCGTGATCATCGCCTGCCGGAACATGCCGACCTGCAAGGGATCCGTGACCGCGACGATCTGGATGACCCCGCTTTCGGCGAGCCGCTGGACCCGCTGCCGGACCGCCGCCTCGGACAGCCCGACCGCCTTGCCGATGGTGGCGTAGGGCCGGCGGCCGTCCTCCTGGAGCTGCTCGATGATCTTGCGGGAGAGGTCGTCGAGCTGGGGAGCGGGCCGCTCGGAGGGGTGCGCCTTGCGGTTCATCCGGGGTTCCTTCACGCTGATCGTCGGTGGGGTCGAGCGGGGTTCCGGCGATCGTATCCGTGCCCCGGTAGGCCAACAACCGACGAAATCCGCAGCGCGGATACCGCCATCCGGCGGTGAGGGCGACGTCTCAGCCGGAGAGCAGGGCACGGTAGTGGTCGGTCGCGGGCTTGATGCCGTGGTCCGGATCGGCGTTGTAGAGGCCGTCCGGCCCCTTGGGGCCGAAGCTGTACGGCTGGTACAGCGTCGCGCACGACGGTTCGCACTCGGCGAGCCGCTGCCAGCGTTCCCATTCCGCGTCGTACCGGGCGAGGTGGTGACGCATCGCGGCCTTGTCGTACCGGCCACCGCGATCCCCGGCGAACCCGCGCAGCATGACCTCCCAGCCGTGGTGCACCACCCGGTGCCACGACTGCCCGTACCGCGCGGAGACCCGCAGGTAGTCCCGGTCGGCGTGGTCGCGCAGCGGGAGTGTCCAGGACAGCGCCACGATCTCGTCCCACATCCGTGCCGCACGCTGTTTCTCGTCGAGCACGGTCTCGACGCGGCCGGCGGCGACGACCGCGGCGAAGTCGCTGGTGAGGTCCTTGTCCGAGCCGCCGAGGAACTGGTCCCTGGTCCACATGAGCTTGCCCATCGGGTGCACGACGCTGTAGTGCCCGCGCAGCACCCCGGCCGCGGACAGCAGCGCGAGCCGCCGGAACCGGCGGAGCTGGTCACCTCGCAGGCCGAGTCTCGACGAAGCGTAGGCGGTGAACGCGCCTTCCTCGCCCAGCCCGGTGTCGCGGGCCCAGCGCGCCATCACCCAGGTGTTGAGGTCGCACCAGAGTTCGTTGCGCAGATACGGTCCGCGCCACCCGCCACCGCGCGACCACGTCCAGATACCGGCGACGATGGGGTTGCCGATGACATCGGCGAGGCCGATCGCGCCGGTCCTCGGCTGGGTGCGGAACTCCTCGAAGCCGTTGACCACGCCGTCGATCACGTAGTTCGGGAAGGCGCCCTTCCCTTCGTACTCGCGCTGGCACTGGACCTCGATGATCTGCCGGTGCCTGCCGACGCCGATGGTCTGGTTGAACGGGATGGTCCGCCAGAAGTCCTTCGCGGTGTGCTTGATCGAGAACACCAGGTTCTCGTGCGTATCGACCTTGTCGGTCACCTGCCGGTAGAACGTGGGGTCGCTGGTCAGCTTGTCGCTCCCGGTCGACCACGTCCGGTAGAAGATCCGCTTGCCCGCGCGGACGCAGACCTCGTCGCGCAGGATGCCGAGCAGCGTCAGGTGGCTGCCCTCGCCGTTGGTGATCGGGTTGTTCCCGGTGTGGAACGGCATGTTCTGCAGGTATGTCTCCCCGGTGCGCACGACGAGACCGTCGAGGTCGGGGAACCGGGTGAAGACCTCGCGCAGCATGAGCCGGTGGATCCGCTGGGTGAGCGGGCGTTCGAGGCTGATCCGGCCCTTGTCGTCGAGGACCTGGTCGCCGTAGAGCTCCACCAGCCGTTTCGGCAGCACGATGATGTCGGTGAAGACGTACGCGGCGATCCCGGCCGCGTGCGCTCGCGCGATATGGGCGTCGATGGTCCGTGCCGCCGCCTCGACCCAGGCACGGCCGGGCGAACCCGCGGGGAAGACACGCGGATCGAAGGAGTCGAAGGTGATCGCGGCGTGCGGTGGTTTGAACTCGTTGATCACCTGCCCGTCGTAGCCGTATTCCTTGAGCTTCGCGGGATCGGTGAACCGGCTGGAAAACGACGGTTCGCCCGGGTTGTTCTGCACCATGTCGAGCAGGAACGGCAGCCTGCGCCCGGCCGGTTTCGGCGCGGCGAACGCAGGCGTGGCGAGTGTCGTGCCCGCTAGGCCCGCCGCGAGGACGAGGCCGCCCCGCAGCGCGGTCCGTCGGCTGGTCTCCCGTTCGAATGCCGCGCACATGGGCGGTTCCTTCCGCTATTCACCTCGAATAGATCAGATGTATTCGTGCTGAGCGTAAGAACGCTGTGAGGTGGCGTCAACCGCCGCGTGCTGGAAGACTGGCGTGTTCATCATCGTGAACACCACGGTGAATAAGGGTTTCGCTGGCCACGTCGAGGTGGGACTCTTGCCTCGGCGACTCTCGGCCTGGTACGCCTGGAACGCTTAGACATCTGATGACCACTGCGGGACTTCGGGAGTGAGGCAACGATGCCGGAACAGCGTGGGATCAGCCGACGCAGCATGCTCGCCGCGGCGGGCGTCGCCGCGGGCGCCGGGATGCTCGGATTCACCGCGCCGGCCGCTCAGGCCGCGGACCTCGCCCGCCCCGCGGCCACGCCCTGGTTCCCCTCGGCGAAGTTCGGGATCTTCATCCACTGGGGCGTCTATTCCGCGCTGGCCTGGGGCGACGCCAAGCACGCCGCCGAGTGGTACCTCTACGCGATGAACGTCACGGATCCGGCGCGTGGCACCGGAACCCGCGATCACCACCTGCGTACCTATGGCGCGAACGTGAACTACGACGACTTCATCCCGCGCTTCACCGCGCGCCGCTACGACCCGCGTGCCTGGGTGCGGCTTTTCGAGCAGGCCGGAGCGCGGTACTTCGTACTCACCTCCAAGCACCACGACGGATTCCAGCTGTTCGGCAATCCGGCGTCGGACCGCAACTCCGTCCGGCTCGGGCCGCACCGGGACCTCGTCGGCGAGCTGTTCCACGCCGCCCGGCACTCCGGCCTGAAGCGCGGGCTGTACCACTCGCTCGGCGAGTTCTACAGCCCCGCGCTCGGCACGCCGCCGCGAAACCCTTACAGCGGCGTGGAAATCCCGTACACTGGCTATCGTCCGGTGACCGACTACGTGCGCCAGTACGAGCATGTCCACCTGAAGACCCTGATCGACCGTTACGACCCGGATGTGCTGTGGGCGGATGGCCAGGGCTACCACGAGTTCGGCGGCGGCTCGATCTTCCGGCCGAAGGTGTGGGACTGGCACAGCGACGAGATCCTCGGCTACTACTACCGCAACGCCGCCGACCGGCCGCGTCCGAAGAGCGTCGTGGCCAATGACCGCTTCGAGGCCGCGCACCCGGACTTCGCCACCGTGGAAGGGGACAACAAGAAGTACGTCCTGCGCCCCGACCCGTGGGAGGCGTGCCTGAACATCGGGAAGTCGTGGGGATACAACGAAAACGAGGATCCGGCGAAGATCAAGTCCTCGGCGCGACTGGTCCAGTTCCTCGCCGAGGTCGTCAGCAAGAACGGCAACATGCTGCTCAACATCGGCCCGCGCGAGGACGGCACGATCCCGGACTGGATGAGCACCCGCCTGCTCGACGTCGGCCGCTGGTTGCGGATCAACGGCCGCGCGATCTACGGCTCGGTACCGTGGCAGCGGGCGATGGACGGCGACCTCTGCTACACCCGCACCCGCGACGCGTTCCACCTCATCCCGCTGCACTGGCCCGGCGCGAAACTCACCGTCCCCGGCGACGTCCCGATCACCGACCGCTCGCGAATCCGCTTGCTGGGCGGCCATTCCCGCCCGCTTCCGTGGACGCGCGCCGCGGACGGGATCGTCATCGACCTGCCCGCGCGGCGCACCGACGACTTCGGTGAGGAGTTCCCCGCGGTCCTGTCCGTGAGCCGCTGACCCGCGTCTATTGACCGGACTGACGGATGATCTCGTCGACAACGCGCGCAAGCGGTTCGGTGGCGTCGATGACGATCCCGTTCCTGGGAACGTCTTCTTTCGTCTGATGCAGGCGCACGATGAGGTCTCGTTCCGATTGCTTCGTGCCCCACTCGTTGTCCGGCCGCTGGTCGAGACGCCGATGTAAGGTTTCGATGTCGACCTCGAGGACGAAGACGCCGTCGAACAGATCGATGAACTTCGAGAAGTTCCTGGAGCCACCGCAGAAGAACGTCACCGCGTCGTCGTGGTTGGCTATCAGCGATTTCACCTTGTCGATCTGCCAGATATGATGCTCGTGCCTGAACCCGTCCAGTGGCTCGCCGGTTTCCGGGTGGCCTTGATAGGCCAATTCGCGGTCACCATGGATGGCATGGTAGCCGCGCCGGAGCAATTCTGTGCACACCGAGGTCTTGCCAGTGCCGGAAACGCCTTCGATCAGGTAGTTCTTCATGCCCATCACCAGACAGTACAAGAGCGGGTGAGCCGAGCTGCCGGGTTGAGCGGAAGGTCTGTCTCGCCGGGCCGGTCTGCCCTAGCTTGCGAGGGGGCGATGGAGAACATTGCGTCTAGGTGTGCGTAAGGGATCTACGTAGTCCGGCGGGATGAACTCGGGGAGTCCGTCTTCGGCGACGCGGACCTTCCAGTTGGCTTTGTGGAGGAGTCGGTGGTGCGCTCCGCAGAGCAGCACGAGATTTCGGAGGACGGTAAATCCGCCGTGTGCCCATTCGATTATATGGTGGGCGTCACAATGTCGGGGCTTGCGATGACAGCCCGGGAAAGCGCAGCCACCGTCCCGAATGTTCAACGCTTTTCGTAGCGCCGGGGTGACGAGTCTCTTGGCGCGCCCGAGGTCGAGGGGTTCGCCCTTGGTGCCGAGTACTGCGGGGATGACCTGGCAGTCGCAGGCGAGCATCCGGGCGTCGGTAGCGGAGATCTGCGAGACCATGTCCAGGCACGCCGTACCGAGCTTCGACTTCAAGTCGTCCAGCGTGACCGTGACCAGGAGTTGGGCGCGGTCGCCGCCGGGCACGTCCGGAACATTGGCCAGCATGGCGATGGCTTCGCCGAAGGCTTCCCCGTACCGCTGGGACGGCGACCGCAGGTCCGGCCATTTGTCTTCCCCCGCAGGCCTGGGCGTGGCGAGGGGATCGAGGATGGTGCTGAGGCGGGTCCCGGTGATGGGGTCGAGCTGTCCGTCGATGTCGAACCAGCCGTCTTTCCGCTGTCGCAGCCGCAACTCGGGCTTCCGCTCCGGCGGGTCCGGGTCTTTCGGTTCCTTCCCGTCCTGGTCCATCCGCGCCAGCAACTCATCCGCGGCCTTGACCACTTCTTGCGGTGTGGCGTGGCGAGCGAGTTCGACGAGGATCTTCTCGGCTTTGCTTCTGTCCTCTTCGGACACAAAGCTGGGAACCTTCTTGAGGAACTGGAGGATCCGGTCGCTGTGGTGTGGTCCGATCTCACCGTCGAGTGCGGCCGCGTGCGTTGCTGGCGCTGCGGCGGGGAGTTCGGTACCGTCGATGTTGCGGCCAGGGTTCAGCCCGTGGGCTCGTTCGAGGTACTTTTTGGCTTCACCGCGCGACATTCGTGCCATGTGCGCGAACCATGCCGCTGTCGACCCATACCCGTACAACTCGGACACGCCGCGAGAGTCGATCTCCGCGAGGTACTGACCAAGCTCAGCGTCCAAGCGCCACAAGGACTCCAGTCGCGTACGCACCTCGTCGGCGAGTGCACGACCGGATCGCCGCCACAGCTCCTGCGGCGGTTCCAGAGTGGACAGAGTCTCGGACACGCCACCATCATACCGCGCTAGTAGAACATATGTACGACACGAACGGGTGAAGTAAATGGTCAGGTTTCTTTGCTTGCGCTGGCGGGGTTTGGGATGGTTTTGCTGGGAGAGAAGGGGTTCGTCCGTCGTGTGATGAGTTGGCCGCGTTGTCAACCGGTATCCACTGGCTGGGTCGCGGGATAACGGGTTCGCTGTGTAGCGATCTCAGGATCGATGCCACTTTCTCAATGATCGTGGCATTCGAATGCCACGCAAGACCGTTGTAGCAAGCCTTCGGCTGTGGGCAGGGCTCACCCTCAGCGCGTTACCAAGCCATCGCGGCCGAGTGTTCGGCCACCAGTTCGGCCAGCCGGTCAGGGGCGGCTTGAGTCGCCGGCCCGCCAGGGCCGATTTGAACGTCCCGTGTGCTGGTTCCCGGCTGCTCGCTCAGGGCGCGAACCGTCCCGCCACCGCGTTCGACCAGAACGATGGCCGTGGCGACGACACCCTCCAGCAGCGACCGCAGGATCAGGTGGTTCGACTCCCGATAAAGCCGGGTCAGAGCGTCGGTGAACCGTGTGAAGGCAACGAGATCGATCCCATGGCAGTCCGGATCGCCGGGTCCGCACCTGCCGGCACCGATCCCCGATGGCAGCCCGACCAACGGTTCCAGAGCCTTGGTCATACTCACGAACAGCTTGCCGGGGCCATTCGACGGATTCCACAGCGTCTGCTCGCCGACATCGAAATACTGGCTCATGACCTTCCCTCCTCGACCTCGGACACGACAGGCGCCGAGCATGCACATGGTTGCTCGACGAGGCCGATGATGCCTGCGACATGGTGGGCCACTGCGAGGGGAGTGAGGCCGTCGGTGCCGATCACGTGATCGGCGGTGGTCGTCTGCGCTGCTTCATAGCGAGCACGGAAGAAGTCGTTCACGGCCGGTCGTGCGGGGTCCGCTTCGAAGCGCCGGCGCCAGGTGTCGTAGCTCGCGCGCAGGTGAATCGATACGGTCGGGGTACCGGCCGGGAGTAGCGCGGTGACGAGGCGCTGCATGTCCGGGGACTGGAAAACCCAGGTGATCAGCAGGATGTCGACCTCGGCTTGGGCGGCGTGGGCCGCGACGGCACGCAGGTTGGCTCGCACCATGGTCTTCATCCGTTCGTCGACGCGCCAGGGCTGGTGCAGCCACAGGTGGTCGACGTCGACCCATTGGACGAGATCCGGCCCGCGCTCCGCGAGAGTCAGCAGGCAGCCCGCCACGCTGGACTTGCCGACACCGGGCGCTCCGCCCAGCAACACCGTATGCACCGGCGAAAGGTAGCGGCGGCCGGTGGTCCATGCCACCACTTTTCCCCGACGATCGGAGCTGGCACGCCACTTCGCCGGATCCGTACTCTGGGTACGCCCGTGCCCAGAGTGATCGGGAGGAACGATGGGTGATCAGGCGAGGTCCCGGCGTGCGTTCCTGCGTGGTTCGTCCGCGGCGGCGGTGAGTGTCGCGGCCGTGCTGGCCGGGGCGGGAACCGGTTACGGGAGCCCGAAAGGCGGGCGCTCGGTGGCGATTCTCGGGGGTGGGGTCGCCGGGCTCACGGCGGCACACGAGCTGATCGAACGCGGCTTTTCGGTCACCGTGTACGAGCGGAACGTCTTGGGCGGCAAGGCACGCAGCATCGGTGTGCCGGGCTCGGGCAAGGACGGCCGCCCCGATCTGCCCGGCGAGCACGGATTCCGGTTCTTTCCCGGGTTCTACCGCAACCTGCCGGACACGATGGGCCGGATTCCCTTTCCTGGCAACCAGAACGGGACGTGGGACAATCTCACCCGGGCGAGCGCGGTCCTGATGTCCCGGATGGGCGGCCGCGCCGATCTGACGATTCCCTTCCCGTTCCCGCTGCCGACGAATCCGCCGCCGCTGACCCCGGCGAGCTTCCTGGCCTCGGTGGTCGCGATGTTCCAGACGCTGCTCCGGCTTCCGCCGCACGAGGCCGCTTTCGCCGCCGAGAAGCTGCTGGTTTTCGTGACCAGCTGCGACGAACGGCGCAGGGGGCAATGGGACGACGTGACCTGGGCGGACTACACCCGCACGGCGTGGTTCTCCGGCGAGTACGACAAACTTTTCGCCGACGGGCTCATCCGCAATCTCGTCGCGAGCAAATCGAAGGATGCCAGCACCTACTCGATCGGTGTCGTCGCAGAGGCGGTGTTCTGGAGCCTGATGGGGCTCGGTAACGAGTCAGGGTCCAGTGTGGACAGAGTGCTGTGCGGAAGTACCAACGAGATGTGGCTCGATCCGTGGATCGGCTACCTCCGGGCGAAGGGCGTCGCGTTCCGGGTCGGATGGGCTGCGGACGCGCTCGAGATCGGCGGCGGCCGGGTCACCGCGGCTTCGGTGGTGAACAAGGCAGGCGAGCGGCGCCGGGTGGAGGCCGACTGGTTTCTCTCGGCGATGCCGGTCGAGCGCGCGATGAAACTGCTCAGCCCGGCGGTGCTCGCGGCCGATCCCGGTCTCGCCGGAATACGCGAGCTGGGCACCGACTGGATGGTGGGCCTGCAGTTCTTCCTGAACCGGGAACTGCCGATCACGCCGGGGCACGTCAACTACGAGGACTCCGCCTGGGCGATCACCTCGATCAGCCAGCAGCAGTTCTGGAAGCGCCCGCTCGACGGTTACGGTGACGGCACCGTGCGGGACTGCCTGTCCACGATCCTTTCGGACTGGGGCAGGCCGGGGAACTTCACGGCGAAGACGGCGCGGCAGTGCACTCCGGAGCAGATCGCGGCCGAGACCTGGGCGGTGATGAAGGCCCATCTCAACGACACCGGTCAGGCAGTCCTCGAGGACGACATGCTGCACTCCTGGTTTCTCGACCCCGCGATCACCGGGGCCGGAACGTCCGATGTGGACAACGACACGCCGCTGTTCATCCAGAAACCCGGTACCTGGAAGGCCCGGCCGACGGCGAGAACCGCGATTCCCAATCTGTTCTTCGCCGGCGACTGGATCAGGACGAACATCAACGTGACCACTATGGAGGGTGCGAACGAGGCGGCCAGACAGGCGGTCAACGGCGTTCTCGACGCCTCGGGTTCGGCCGAGCCGAGGTGCTCGGTCACGCCGCTGTGGGTCAACCCCGCCTTCGACGCCTTCAAGGCCGCGGACCGCGGGATGTACCAGCTGGGGCTGCCCCACGCGTTCGACCTGGCGGATCCACGACGGCCGTAGCGGCCGCCCTTGACAGTTCGCGGACCCAAGTTGTACATGTTTGTACATGTCCGCACGAGTGGGTTTCGGGAAACGCTCCAAGCTGGTGGAGGACCTGGCAGGGCAGATCAGGTCCGGGCGGTTGCCGACCGGCGCGCGGCTGCCGGGCGAGAACCGGCTGGCCGAGCTGTACCAGGTCAGCAGGGGCACGGTCCGCAGCGCGCTGTCCGAGCTTCAGCAGCGCGCGCTGATCACGACGCAGACCGGTGTCGGGTCGTTCGTCACGTTCGACGGCGTCCATCTCGACCAGGGCGTCGGCTGGGCCCGCGCGCTCGCGGAGTCGGGGTTCACGCTGACCACCGAGCTCATCTCCATCACCACCGTGCGTGATCAGGAGCTGTCCGAACAGTTCGAAGTGGACAGTTTCGTCGCGGTGCTGCGCAGGCGCCGCGCGGAGAACGGCCACCCGGTGTCCCTCGAACGGTCCCTGCTGCCCGGCGGCGGCCCGCTCGCCGACCTCCCCGAGCGAGGACTCGTCGACGACTCGCTCACCGCGACGCTCACGGCCGCGGGGCTGCGGGGCGTGAGCGGCGAGCAGTGGATCACCACGCGTGCCCTCGACGATCAGGCCGAACTGCTGGAGCGCGGTCCCGAGGAGCAGTTCCTGCAGGCCGTCCGGATCACGCTGAGCGCCACCGGGACGCTCGTCGAGCACGTCACCAGCCTGCTCGACCCCGCCCGGTTCCGCTTTCACCTGCGGTTCGGCCCCCAGTGAAGCCTTCAGCGAAGTCCCCAGTGAGCCGGGAGAGAGCGCTCGGCGCGTTCTACGGGCTCGCGATCGGGGACGCGCTCGGCATGCCGACGCAGTCGATGTCGCGGACCACGATCGCCGAGACGTATGGGCCGATCACGGGCTTCCGGGACGCGGTCGCCGAACAGCCGATCGCGCCGGGCATGGCGGCAGGGTCGATCACCGACGACACCGAACAGGCGCTGCTCGTGGCCCGCCTCGTGATCGAGGGCGACGGCCACATCGAGCCCAAGGCGTTCGCCGACGCCTTACGTGACTGGGAGGCGGACATGATCCGCCGCGGCTCGCTCGACCTGCTCGGCCCTTCGACGAAACGCGCGCTGGACCGGCTCGACGCCGGGGTGCCCGCAGAGGAGGCCGGTCGCGAGGGCACCACCAACGGCGCCGCGATGCGGATCACCCCGATCGGGATCGCGACGCCGCTGGGCGAAGGCTTCGTCGACGCCGTCGTCGAGGCCAGCCGGGTCACGCACAACACCGGGCTGGGCATCGCCGCCGCGGCCGCGGTCGCCGCCGCCGTGTCGTCCGGTGTGGACGGTGCGGACCTCAAGTCCTCTTTGGACGAATCGGAACGCGCGGCCGCCGAGGGCGCGCGGCGGGGTTACTGGATCGCGGGCGGGGACATCGCCGCCCGGCTCCGCTGGGCACGCGGCTGGGTGCGCGGGATGGACCGTGCCACGCTGGCCGACGCGCTCGCCGAGGTGATCGGAACCTCGGTCGCCGCACAGGAATCCGTGGTCGCCGCGGTCGCGCTCGCCGAAGCACTCGGCGACGACCCCGCGGCGGCGTTGACACTGGCCGCCGAGATCGGCGGCGACACCGACACCGTGGCTGCCGTGTGCGGGGCGATCCTCGGCGCGCACCACGGCATCGCCGGGCTTCCCGCACACCTGGTGCGCCAAGTGCGGGAGGTCAACCGGCTCGATCTGGCCGCCCTCGTGGACGGCCTGCTCCATCTGCGAGGTAGGCATGGTCAAATCGGCTCAGGAGACGGCGGAACGCGCGGGCGCGCTGGAGACACGCGGCATTGAACCCGTGCCCGCCGCCGAGCGTGGCGGGCATCCGATGCAGTTGTTCTGGGTGTGGTTCGCCGCGAACATCAGCATTCTCGGGCTGCCGCTCGGCGCGACGCTGGTCGCGGTGCAGCACCTGGCGTTCTGGCAGGCGGTGATCGTCGCGGTGATCGGCGCCGCCGGTTCGTTCGCGATCGTCGGCGTCGTCTCCATCGCGGGACGTCGTGGCGGCGCTCCCGGGCTGACACTTTCGCGCGCGGTGTTCGGTGTGCGGGGCAACTTCGGGCCGACGGTGGTGTCGCTGATTTCCCGCCTCGGCTGGGAAACCGTGAACACCACCACCGCCGCGTTCGCCTTCCTCTCGCTCTGCGCGATCCTGTTCGGCACCGACGCCGGGGCGAAGGCCTCGCCGGTGCTGACGATCGTCGGCGTCGCGTTGTTCGTGCTGCTCACCGTCACCGTGTCCGGGCTCGGGCACGCGGTGCTGGTAGCGGTGCAGCGGTGGTCGACCTGGGTCTTCGGCGCGCTCAACGTCGTCGTCGGGATCAGCCTCGTCACGCGGATCCACTGGGACAAGGTGTTCGCCACCTCGCCGGCCCCGGTCGGCGCGATGATCGCCGGGATCGGCACGATCGCGGCCGGGACCGGGATCGGCTGGGCGAACGCGTCCGCCGACATGTCGCGGTACCAGTCACCCGCCGTGCGAGCGGGCTCGCTGATCGCCTCGGCCGCCGCGGGTGCCGGAATTCCCTTGGTGCTGCTCATTTCCCTGGGCAGCCTGATCTCGGCGGACGACCCCTCGCTGGCCTCGGCGGGCGACCCGGTGGCCGCGATCCGCGAGCTGCTGCCGGGCTGGATGGCGGTGCCGTACCTGATCGCCGCGTTCGGCGGACTGTTGCTGTCCAACCATCTTTCGGTCTATTCCGCCGGGCTCACCACGCTGACGCTGGGCATCCGGATCAAGCGGGTGTACGCGGTGGTGGTGGACATCGTCGTGACGTTCCTCGGCTCGCTGTACTTCATGCTGGTGGCCGATGGCTTCTACGGCCCGTTCATCGCGTTCATCAGCCTGCTCGCGGTACCCATCACGGCCTGGGTCGGTGTCTTCCTCGTCGACATGATCCGCAGACGTTCCTACGATCCGGAGGCGTTGATGGACATGCGCCGCACCAGCGCGTACTGGTACCGCGCCGGTTGCGAACCCCGTGCGTTGTTCGCGTGGGCGGTGGCGATCGTGGCGGGCTACCTGTTCACCACGGCGGGCACCGGCAAGGACGTCTGGTTCGCCGGCCCGTTCGCGCAGACCTGGCTCGGCGTCAACGGAGTCGGCTGGGTCGTCACTTTCCTTGTCGGCGCCGGGATGTACGCGGCGCTCGGCGGAGCGAGGAGCATCCGATGACCGGCCGTCTCGTCCACACCGGACAGGCCATTGTGGACCTCGTGATGCGCGTCCGCGCGCTGCCGCCGCCCGGTGGGGACGTGCTCGCCTCGGACGTCCGGCTCACCGCGGGCGGTGGCTTCAACGTCATGGCGGCCGCGGCCCGTGCCGGGGCCGAGGTGATCTACGCGGGTGAACACGGAACCGGGCGGTTCGGCGACATCGTCCGGGACGCGCTGGCCGCCGAGGACATCGCGCTGGTCCAGCCACCGACCACACCGGACACCGGTGTGTGCGTGGCGCTGGTGGACGCGACGGGCGAGCGGACGTTCATCACCGAGACCGGCGCCGAGGGCACGCTCACCGCCGAACATCTCGGCCGAGTGGAGCTGGAGAACGACGATCTGGTCTATGTCACGGGATACAGCCTGGTTCGTGAGTCCAATCGGGACGCGTTGCTGGCCTGGTTGCCGGAACTGATGGGTCAGCTCGTGCTGCTCGACCCCGGACCGCTCGCGGGTGACATACCCGCCGACGTCTGGCGCGGACTACTCCCGCATGTGGACGTCCTGTCGTGCAACGCCGCCGAGGCGTGCACAATGTCCACTGTGGATGGTGTGGACGAGGTGCCGGTGCGGATCACCCGGATCGGCGCCGAAGGCTGCGACGTGACCGAGGACGGCGTGACCGTCCGGGTCCGTGGCTTCCCCGTCGATCCAGTGGACACCAACGGGGCAGGGGACGCGCACACCGGTGTGCTGGCCGCGGAACTGTTGCGGGGCGAGGACATCCTGGTCGCGGCCGAACGCGCGAACGCGGCCGCCGCGCTGGCCGTCACCGAATACGGCCCGGCGACGGCGCCGAAGCGCGAAGAGGTCGAGAAGTTCCTGGTCGCCAGGGCGGTCGCGCACTAGGGCGGTGCTCGTCAGGTCAGTGCTCGTCCGTGGGCTCGGCGACGGTGTCGATGGCGTGGACGAGTTCGTCCAGCGCGGGCAGCGCGGCGGTGAGCAGATGCTGCCAGCCGGGGTGCAGACGCTCGACAGCGGCGCTCAGGATCGCGTCGTTCGTGGCCTGCCAGGCGCGGACGGCCTTCGTGCCCTCCTGGGTGAGCCGCAGGGAGACCGTGCGCCGGTCGTCGCCGCCGGCCCGGGTGATCATGCCGCGCTTCTCGAGGCCGTTGACCAGCGTCGTGACCGAGTTCGGTGCCAGGTGCAGCGAACGTGCCACCTGGCTCGGGCGGGCGCCCGGGTTTTCGGCCAGTGAGGACAGGAGCTCCAGCTGCGCCACCGAAAGCGTGTTGCCAGGGTCCTTGGCCCGTGCCGCGCGGCGCATGGCCCTGCGCAGCCGGGCGACGGCGTCGGCGAGTGAGCTTTCCTGGCCGGTCATCGGTTCGCGCCCGCAGGGCGGAGCAGCAGCCCGGTGAGTCCCATGAGGACGGCGACCGCGGCCATCGCGCCGAGTGCGCTCAGCGTGCCCAGCCCGCCGGACCCGAGGTTGAGACAGAAGGTGACCAGTGCGATCCCCAGCGCGGTGCCCAGCCCACGCGCCATGTTGACCAGCCCTCCTCCGGTGGCGGACATCCGCCGCGGGATCGCCGCCATGATCGCCGCGTTGTTGGCCGGGATGAACACGCCCAGCCCGGCCCCGGTCAGGGCGAGGAGCATACCGACCGCGAGCGGGGTGCTCCCCGCGAGCAGCAGCGAACCGACGCCCAGCACACTGATCGCCGCGCCGAGCGTCGCCCGTGCCCGGGTCGGCCAGCCCGGTGGCACCACCTTGCCCGCCGTGAGCGCGGCGAGGGCGAATCCGGCGGGCAGCGCGGTCAGCACGAGACCGGCGTGGGCGCCGAGAACCTGCGGGAACAGCGTCAGCGGGCCGAACAGCACGAGATAGCCGCACAGCGCGCCGGCGAGCCCGGCCCAGACCGCGCGCGGGCGCAGCACGGACAGATCGACCAGCGGATTCGCCGTCCGGCGTTCGGTCAGGTACAGCAGCACCGCGCCCACCACGAACCCGATGGCGAGCGTCACCACGGCCCAGGTGGGGAGACCGAGGCCGGAGAACCCGGAGAGCAGCAGCAGGACCGACGTCGTGGTGAGCAGCAGCAGGCCGAGCCCCGGCCAGTCGAACCGGCCGAGCGGCGTGCGCTCTTGCGTGCGCGGCAGGAGGAATCGCCCGGCGAGCAGGGCCAGGCAGCCGATCGGGACGTTGACCCAGAACACCCACCGCCAGCCGGCGGTGTCGACGAGCAGCCCGCCGAGCGCGGGACCGAGCGCGAGCCCCAGCGCCTGCGCGGCGGCCTGGACGCCGAGCGCGGTGCGGGCCTGGTCGCGGCGCACGCTGGTGACGACCAGCGCGACGCTGTTCGCCTGGAGCATCGCGGCCCCCAGCGCCTGCAGGACGCGGAACCCGATGAGCCAGCCGAGGCCGGGTGCCAGCCCGCACGCGGCCGAGGCCAGGGTGAACACCGCGAAGCCGTAGCCGTAGACGAGCTTGCGGCCCAGCGCGTCGGCGACGCGTCCGGCAACCGTGACCAGCCCGACGAGGGTGAGCAGGTACGCCAGCGACACCCACTGGACGGCTGCCAGTGGCGTCGCGAACTCGTGCTGCAGCGCGGGGAAGGTGAGCGTGACGATGCTGGCGTCGAGCTGCCCCATGAACGCTCCGAAGCAGACGGTGCCCACCGCGAGCCAGCCCGCCTTCGGATGCTCGCGGACGGCCCGCGGCCGCGGCGTCTCCACCATGAGCACTGGGTGCCTCCTTCCTGGTTCATTCTGACACAGAACTATCGCTCACGCCCAGGCGCTGCGGTTCGGGTAGTGTGCGTCACACCTCGTTCTGACGCAGAGGTAACCTGCGGTCGAGGTCGTGAAGGACTCCTTACCGGCACTGAGCGCCGGTAAGGAGTCCTTCACGGACGAACGCGACCGCGATTCCGGGCGCCAGGGGTAACGCTTTCTTCGTGACGCTTTCGTGATTTCGGTTTACCGGCACCGAAAACCGGGCCCTTCGAGTGAAAACGCGGCACGGGTGAGCCTGGGTAACGAATTCTCCGGCCGTGACGACTGAGCAGCCGTGAGCGACGCGGAACCACCGGCGTTGTTCGTCCTGTAGGGCAAGAGTGGCACCGGAACGGAACAGTGAGCCGATGATGCACCACAGACGCTGGCGAAGAATCGCCACCATCGCCATGGCGGCCGCGCTGGTCGCCCTCCCGTTCGGCACGGCTTCCGCGAGCGCCGACGACGTGCCGAGCAGCGCGGTCACGGTCGGCGCCACGACTGTCCATCGTGGTCAGACATTCACGGTGACCCAGCAGATTCACAACACCCAGCAATTCACCGTCACTTTCGCCAAAGCGGCGCTTTATGGCCAGCAGACGGCGATCACCGATCTCGCCGACCTGGTTTCGTGCACCGGGACGACGGCGCCGTGTTTCCAGTACGGCAGCAGCTATCGCGCGCCGTTCGGCGATCTCGCGGCGGGGGAGACCCGGACCGTGGTGTACACCCTCCAGGTCAAGGACACCGCGCCGCTGGGCACGGTCACGCTGCAGCATCAGTTCGTCGGCGACAACTACGCCTTCGAGACGCTGACCGGTCCGGACCTCACCGTGACGCAGGGCGTCGCGGACGTCGGCGTGAAGCTGACGGCCGCGCAGCACGGGCTCCTCTCCCCGGAGATCGACTACACGATCACCCTGACCAACGCGGGTCCCGGCGACGCCTCCGCGGTGCGGGTGGCCGCGACGTACTCGTCCGCGCTCCAGTTCACCCGCTCGGCCGACTGCGCGCATCCGGCCGGGACCAGGACCGTGACCTGTGACGTCGCTTCGCTGCCCGCGGGGTCGAGCAAGAACCTGCGTTTCACTGCGAGCCTCGGCGTCCTCACGCTCGGCTCGTTCACGACGACGGCGAAGATCCTCTCCAGCTTCCCGGCGGACCCCAACGCGGCCAACAACAGCGCCAGCAGGACGTGCACGGCCCTCACCGGCCTGATCATCAGCTGCTAGCCACTCCACCCCCTCCGCGAACCGGACGTGCCGTGTGCCGTCCGGTTCGCGCTTTTCCGGCCCTGACCAGGCTCCCCACGCGGGCGCTGTGAGGACGCTGAGACGTTCTCCCC
>NZ_JBHYJW010000033.1:0-103821 GCF_042741125.1 Amycolatopsis sp. NPDC058986
TGCCGGCGCTGAGCGCCGGCAAGGAGGCCTTCACGGTCCATCAATCCACAAAGGACACCACAACGCGGGCGGTGCGGGTCAGTCCCTGGTGGCCAGCACCATGCGGACGCTGCCCTCGGCGAAATCCTCGTCCGTGTTCACGCGCACGCGGTAGCCCCGCCCGGAAAGCAACGACGTGACCTGGTCCAGCTGGCCGTCGATGTCGTGCACTTCGACCACGGCCCGGTGGATGCCGGGCCACTGGCCGTCTTCCACTCCGCTCAGGACGTCGAGTTCCGCGCGCTCCACGTCGATCTTCAACAGCGCCACCTCGTCCAGGCGGCGTTCGGTCAGCTCGCGCCCCAGCGTGGTCACCGGCACCGTGACCCGCTCGGGGTTGGCCCGGAACGTCGGCCAGAACTCCGAGCGCATGTCGTCGGGCACGTTCCGGTGGTTCAGCGCCGACTCCATGTTCCGCACGTCGTCGGCGTCGTCCACGAAGAGCGTCGACATCGTCGTGTGCCCCGGGTAGTAGGTGAGTTCCGCGGTGCCGGGCCGGGCACCGACCGCGGTCTGCGCGACGGCCATCGTGGGCAGGTGGCGCGCCCGGTTGATCTCGAGACACGCGAACGAACGAGGCGCGGGCTCGAACCCGACGATCTCGACCCCCGGCACCAGTTCGGTGAACAACAGGGCGGTGAGGCCGATGTGGGCGCCGACGTCGACGATCAGGTCACCGGGGCCGAGGCCGGCGACGGCCTCGGTGTACAACGCGCTGGTGCGGATCTGTTCCCAGACGATCTCGGTTTCGAACGCGGCATCGCAGGCGATCCTGCGTCCCCCGCCGATCTCGATCTCGCTGAACTCATTTACCGAGTTGGTTGTCATGCCTCACCTCGCTGTCTTCACGGCCACTATCGGTACGGTCTTCGTCGACGCCATCGAGTGCGTAGCGCGGTGCGTAGCGCTCGATGACGCGGTTCAGGTAACGCTCGCCGCCGAGTTCCGCGGCGAGGCCGGGCAGTCGCCGCCGCAGCTTCGCGATCGACACCAGGGTCGGCCCGCGGGCGTCGTGGACGACCTGCCGGGCGACCTTCGTCCGCAGCCTGCGCTCGATCTGGTCCACAATGGACTCGATGGGATACGGGGTACCGCTGGCGACGTTGACGATCTCGCGGTTCACCCCGGCGTCGAGCAGGCCGACCAGCGAAGCGCGGACGTCACTGACGTCGATGAGATCCCGGTACGCCCCGGCGTGCACCCGGACGACTCCGGTCCGGAGCTGGCCGACCAGGTTGGGCAGCAGATGCCACGGGGGCTGGTCCCCGCCCACCACATGGCTCAGCCGCAGTACCAGCCAATCCCGCAGGGACGTCGAGACCATCAGTTCGAGTTCGCGCTTGTGCCTGCCGTAATGCGCCGCCGGCACGATCGCCGCGTCCTCGGTGGCCGGTTCGGAGGTCGACCCGTACATCGCGTACGAGGCCGTGGACAGGAAGACCAGCAGCCTGCCCTCCTCCTGGCAGCGGGTGACGACCCGGCGGACCAGCTCCTTCTCCCGTGCGAACTCGTCGGGGGAAACCGACCGGCTTTTCGACACGCCGGCCGCGAGCACGGTCACCCCGGCGAAGCGCGCCGTCGCCGGGCCGAGGTTCCGTGCGATGAACCCGTTTCCGACTATGTTCATCACGCGGCTTTCGTCGAAGCGCGCACGAGCCGCTCCAGCTCGGCGACGACGGCGCTCGGCGGCGGCGCCGACTCGATCTCGTGCCGCAGCCGCCGCGCCCCGGCGGTGAACCCCGGGTCCTCCAGCACCGACGCGAAAGCCTGCCGGAGACCGTCGATGTCGGCCTGGCGTTCGCGGCTGCCGATCGAGAGCCCGGCGCCCGCCTCCTCGATCCGCCTGCCGTAGTCGAACTGGTCGAACCACTGCGGCAGAACGACCTGGGGCAGGCCGAAGGAGGTCGCGGTGAGCCCGACACCGCCACCCCCGAGCAGGACCACGAGATCGCAGCCGCCCAGGAAGAGGTTGAGCGGAAGCTGTTCCACCACCCGGAAACTCGCGGGCAGCGGTCCCACCCGCTCGCGGTCCGCCGCGGTGAGGGCGACCGTCGTCTCCACGTCGGGAATCCCGTCGAGGGCCGCCACGGCGCGCAGGACCGGTGCCGGTCCGCAGGTCGGCACGAGCGTCCTGCCAGGGCAGAGGCAAACCCGTTTGCGCCCCGCGCCGGTCAGCGCCCACTGCGGGAACACACCCGGCCCGTTGAAGGGGAGGTACCGCATCGGGATGCCGGGAACGGCGCTCTCGTGCTGGAGGCTCGGCGGGCACGGGTCGATGATGAACTCGGGATCCGGCAGCTCCGGCAGGCCGAGTTCCGCGCACAACGGGCCGAGCTGCCGTCGTGCCCGCTCGCGGAACGCCTCCCCGGTGGGGTCGACCCCCCATCGGTGCGTCACGGTCGGGACGCCGAGCACCCCGCCGAGGGGACGCGCGATGATCGCGGTGTGGTCGGCGAGGACGAGGTCCGGGCGCCAGGCCTCGGCGAACCGGCGATAGTCGGCGAGGTGGTCGATGGCGTAGGTCGACTGCATGTCCGCGATCAGCTCCATGAGCACGCGGCTGCGGTCGGCGTCTTCCCGTTCGGCCCACTCCGGGGCGGGGAAGGTGTCTTCGGGGACGGTCTGCGCGGCACCCTCGAACCGCTTCGCCGAGCCGAGCTCGATGAAGCCGAGTCCGGCGCTCAGCGTTGTCTCTTCGATGTCCGCCGGACCGGCGACGAGCAGCTCGTGACCGGCCGAGCGCAGCGCCCAGCACAGGGGTACCAGCGCGAGGAGGTGGGTCGCGGCCATTGCCGGGGGAATTACCAGCACTCGCACAAGAAGTTCTCCTTCGTGCCTCGCGGACAGGGCGGACGAGGTCACAGGACTCGTCCGGATCAGCCTCACGGGTGCGCCTAGCACGGACCTCGATTCGGGCCGGAGGCGAGCGCCCGCGGACGGCCCTCGTCCGTCCACATAGGACTGATCCGGCCCCTGGCGGCCCGGACGTGCTTCAGCCGCGCCCGAGGTCCGTTCCACCGGAGTGGGCTGGACTCGACGTGGACCGGCCGCGGCGTACCACCGCGCGGCGCATCCCGACGTGACACCCGAGGAGAACGGCAATGGTCCAGATGTCGCCGCAACCACTACCGTTGAACCGGCGCAGCCCGCTGGAGCCGCCTGCCGGCTATTCCCGGCTGCGCGCCGAAGCCCCCGTCTGCCCGCTGGCACTTCCGGACGGCAACACCGGCTGGCTGGTGAGCCGGTTCGAAGAGGTGTCGGCCGCGCTGGTCCATCCCGCGGTGAGCGCCCGGCGGAAGTTCCAGACCAATGTCTCGTCGGTGACGCTCACCGCCGAGGAATGGGTGGCGTCCGGCTTCGGCGAGGCCTTCATCGGCATGGACCCGCCCGAGCACACCCGCTACCGGCGGCTGCTGACCGGGCAGTTCACCGTGCGCAGGCTCAAGGCGCTCGAGCCGCGGATCGAACGGATCGTGGACGAGCACCTCGACGCCTTCGTGGCCGCCGGGCCGCCGGGCGATCTGGTGGCCGGGTTCGCGACGCCCGTGCCCTCGCTGGTGATGTCCGAGCTGCTGGGCATGTCCGCGGAGGACAGCAAGCGCTTCCAGGAGCACGCGGACGTGATGCAGCGGTTCGAGCGGACCCACGACGAGCTGCTCACCGCGATGACCGGCATGGGCACCTGCATGCGCGAGCTGGTGCGGGACAAGCGCGCGCATCCGGACGACGGGCTGATCAGCGCTCTCGTCGAAGCCGAGCCCGAGGACGGCGTGGCGCTGACCGACGAGGAACTGGTGGGAATCGGCAACCTGCTGATGATCGCCGGTTACGCGACCACCTCCAACATGATCGGCATGGGCGTGCTCGCGCTGCTGACACATCGGCCGCAGTGGGAGCTGCTGCGCGAACGTCCCGAACTCGTCGAGCGTGGTGTCGAGGAGATCCTGCGCTATCTCTCGGTCGCCCCGTTCGGCCTGCCGCGCACGGCGAAGACGGACTTCGAGCTCGGCGGGCAGCAGATCCGGGCGGGCGACCCGCTCGTCCTGTCGATCGAGTCCGCCAACCGGGACGCCGACCGGTTCGACGACCCGGACGTGCTGGACGTGGCGCGGGAACCGCGGCGGCACGTCGGTTTCGCCTACGGCGTACACCAGTGCCTCGGTCAGCAACTGGCCCGGCTCGAACTGCGGATCGCCTTCGGCAGGTTGCTCCAGCGCCTGCCAGGGCTCCGGCTGGCCGTTCCGGCCGGCGAGGTTCCGATGCGCGACGACATGCAGATCTACGGACCCCACAAGCTCCCCGTCACCTGGTAGCCGGGAATCGCAGGAAGGATCCCACCATCATGACCGCACTGAACGATCACCGGACCCCGGTACTGATCGTCGGGGGTGGGGTGACGGGACTGTCGATGGCGTTGTTCCTTGCCCGGCAGGGCCTGCGCCCGACCTTGGTCGAACGGCACCCGACGACGGCGATCATGCCACAGGCACGCGCGTTCAACCCCCGGACGCTGGAGATCTACCGGGCCTACGGCCTGGAAGCCGAGATCCGGCAGCGCGTGTCGATCCTCGCCGACATGCCGGACATGATCGGGGCGGCGACGCTGGCCGGCGCGGAGCGCTTCCACCTCACCGCCGACCAGCAGCCGCCCGCCGGACTGAGCCCCACGGACTGGGCGATGATCGACCAGGACGAACTGGAACTCCTGTTGCGCGCCCACGCCGAAGCGGCGGGCGCGGACGTGCGGTTCGCCACCAGCCTGACGTCCTTCGACGAACACGGCGAAGGCGTCGTCGCCACCGTCCGGGAGTCCGGTACCGGGAACGAATACCGCGTGCGGGCCGACTATCTCGTGGCCGCGGACGGCCATCGCGCCGGGATCCGGCATCGGCTCGGGATCGGCGTGGACGGCCCCGGGGTGCTGCACCGGGCCGCGCACTTCCTCTTCGACGCCGACCTCACCGAGGTCCTGCGTGGCCGCCGGTTCCACCTGGCCTACTTCGACGAGCCGGTACCCGGCACCGTCCTGGTGCCGCTACGGCAGTGGGGACGGTGGATGCTCGGTGTGCCCTACGCGTCGAGCGACGAACGCCCCGAGGACTACACCGAGCAGCGCTGCGCCGAACTCGTCCGGCTCGCGACCGGGGTCCCGGACCTCGACCTCGAACTCGTTCCGCCCGTGCCGGGCCGCGTCGACAAGATCACCCACCTCGGCATCGGCGGCTGGGTCGCGCACCGGTATCGAGCGGGCCGGGTCTTCATCATCGGCGACGCCGCGCACGTGGTGCCCCCGGCGGGTTCCTATGGAGCCAACACCGGGATCGCCGACGCCCATAACCTGGCTTGGAAACTCCTCGCCGTCATCAACGGCCACGCCGGTCCCGCGCTGCTGGACAGCTACGAGACGGAACGGCGCCCCGTCGCGACGGCGACGCTCGACCACGCGCTCGCCCTGCTGCGGGCCCGCCAGGTCGGCGCGGCGGCCGAACTCGACACCGTCGACGACATCACCATGATCTTCGGCTACCGCTACGCCTCCTCCGCCGTCCACACCGAACCCTCCACGCCGGACGGTCCCACGCAGGACCCCACCACGTGCACCGGCGAGCCGGGTCTGCGCGCCCCGCACGTTTGGTTGCAGCGCAACGGAACGAAGCTGTCGACCATCGATCTGTACGACGGGGCGTGGTGTGTCCTCGCCGGGCCGGGCGGTACCGCCTGGCGTGCCGCGGCCGAGGCCGCCGCGGCCCGGCTCGGCGTCCCCCTCACCGTCCACCAGCTCGGCACCGACCTGCACGACGCGGACGGCCGGTTCCTGGAGGCCCACGGCATCGGCGGCGCCGGTGTCACCGTCGTCCGCCCCGACGGCTTCGTCGCCTGGCGCAGTGCCGACCTCCCCGCCGATCCCCGCGAGACGCTCACCGGCGCGCTGGCCGGGCTGCTCCGGTCCCCGCTCCCCCGGTGACCGTTCGCCACGAAACGACCGGTCCGGGCGGGCCTCGCGGGCGCTCCCGGACCGGCCGTCACTCAGATAGCTGGTTGACAGGGCGATACCGGATGAGAATCGTTGACCCGGGGGAAGGACGGACGAGGGTATAGCGTCGCCTCCCCATGCCAGCCGTGGTCGGCGCTGCCCACCCGCGTCCCGCTCGCCGACACATCCGCCAGGGCATGGAGGAAGCGCATGGCCGCACGAAGACCGGGCCGGGTGGTCACCCCGCCCCCACGCCGATCACGAAAGGCGTGGTCACGAAGCTGTCCGCGACGCCGTTCCTCGTCCGCCGGGCACCCGGCGTGACGGCGAAGAACCGGCCAAGCCTGCCAGCCATGATCGTTTTGTCGGATATCGTCCCGAAAGAGCCGCTTTCCACGCACAAGCGTTTCCACGCCGAGCCGAGCCACCGCGCCACCGCCCCTGCCGGGACACCGATTCTCCGTCATCGCGCCGGGCCACGAGTTCCCGAGTCCCCGCCGCCGGAAGAGCAAGGGCCGTCGTGGCGACGGCGACCGCATTCGGCATCGGCCCGCGAACCTCCCGCGGCGACGCCGGAGCCGGCGACCTCGAATACCGATTAATCGCCCGGCGGGTCTCCTCGCCCGCCCGACGCGGGCACCGGAGATTATTCCCCGCCCACGCCCGGTATTGACGTTTTCGCCGGTATCCGCACACCTTGACAGTCCCGACCATGATCTCTATATTCAGCAATAAAGATCATTATCGAATAAACCTCGATCCGGTTTGTTCGCACATTCTTGTTTTGCCCTGGGGGATCGAATTGGCAGACGAGCATGCCCTGCACACGAATAAACTGCAATTCAGACTACTAGGGCCGATGAGAGTTTCCCTCGGCGGCAGGGACGTCACCCCCAGCGCGCCGAAACTTCGCGAGGTCCTCGCCTTGTTGGTACTGCGGGAAAATCGGCTGGTGTCCACCGGGGATTTGTCGGAGGAGCTGTGGGCGGCCACACCGCCGCCCAGCGCGTCCGTGACGTTGCAGACCTACATCCACCGGTTGCGCAAACTGCTGTTCCCGGCGGGCGCGTCGCTCCCGGCGGGGCCGTCGCTGCACACCGGCTGGCGTGGCTACCGGCTGGAGATCGGCACCGAGTGCGTGGACACCAGCCAGTTCGAAAGCCTGGCCGCCCGCGGCGCGATCGCGCTGGACGCGGACAAGCCATGGGAGGCCGCGGAGTTACTGCGTGGCGCGCTCACGCTGTGGCGGGGTGCCGCCATGGGCGATGTCGAGATGGGCAACCTGCTGACCGCGCACGCGGCACGCCTCGAGGAGGGGCGGGTGGGCGCGCTGGAGGCACGCATCGAGGCGGATCTGCAGCTGGGCAGGCACCGCGGGGTGATCAGCGAGCTGCGCGAGCTGGTCATCAAGCTGCCCCTGCACGAAGGCTTCCACCGCCAGCTCATGATGGCGCTCTACCGCGGTCACCGCCGTGACGAGGCGCTCAGCCTCTACCGGACGTTTCGCGACCGGCTGGTCGACGAGCTCGCCCTCGACCCCTCGCCGGCGCTGCAACAGCTGCACCGGTCGCTCCTGACCGGAGCGCTGGAGGACGATCCGGTTCCCGACGTGCCCGCCGACCGTCTCACGGCCACGACACCCGCCCAGCTGCCGTACGACATCTCCGACTTCGTCGGCCGCGACCGGCCGCTCGCGTCGGTGGTCCGCCGGCTGGCATCCGGGGACGGCACCGCGGGCGCGTTGCGGATGGCGCTGGTGACCGGAATACCGGGAGTCGGCAAGACGGCGTTCGCCATCCGGGTGGCCCAGGCGTTGCGCCCGACGTTCTCGGGAGGCCAGTTCTACACCACGCTCGGCGGGTCCACCGGACACCCCGTCGACGCGGCCGTGGTGCTGGGCAAGTTCCTGCGCGCCGCCGGGTTCGCCGAGGGCAGGATACCGGCGGACCTCGAGGATCGGGCGGCGCTGTTCCGCAGCTGGAGCGCGGACCGGGACGTCCTGGTGGTGCTCGACGACGCGGTTTCCGAGGCTCAGGTGGAACCGTTGCTCCCGGCCGGGCCGCGGTGCGCCGTCGTGGTGACAGCAGATCGGGGGCTGCAGGGCCTGGCGGGGGCGCACCTGGTGGCGTTGGCGCCACTGCCCTTCGACGAGGGGCTCGAGCTGCTGGCGACCCTGATCGGCCGGGACCGGCTGGCGGCCGAACGCGCCGAAGCGGCGCGGCTGGTCGAGCTGTGCGGCGGCCTGCCGCTGGCCATCCGGTGCGTCGGCGCGCGGCTGCGCGCCGCATCCGGCTGGCCGGTGGCCAATATGCGGCGGCATCTGGAATCGAGCGACCGGCCCTTGGATCTGTTGCAGTTCAACGGCTTGAACGTGCGAGCCAGGCTCGCGAACGCGTACCGGTCCATCCCGGCGCAACTCCAGCGCGCCTTTCGCCTGCTCTCGATGTTCGAGGACGGTTCGTTCACCGCCGCCGCCGTGGCACACCAGCTGCACTGCTCCGCGAAACAGGCGGACAAGCTGTTGGCGCACCTTGTCGGACACGGCCTGCTGGGCATCAGCGCCGCACCCGACGGCGTCGCTCATTTCCAGCTCCATCCGGTGAACCGCTGGTACGCGGCGGAGCTGCTGCGGGAAGAAGCCGGGCACGCCGAGCCGAGCCCACTCGGCGCGCCCGGCTAGTGTCCCCCGCCGGAAATTGGTCACACATCTCGACGGCCCAGCTTCCCGCTGGCGGCGTTGCCGGTCCGCCCGAGTACGATCCAGTACGAGGGCGAACCGGCGCCTTGCCGGCAGAAACCTGGATCCGCCGATATACGCAACGGATTTCCGGCGGGGGACACTGACTCACCAGGCCGAGGCGTCCACCTCGGTCAGCAACCGGGGCGCGGCCAGCCGCGGCAGGACACCCTGCTGCGGAAGCTGATCCTCCGCGTGCAGTTGCCTGCCGATCCTGCGCACCGCGCGGGGAAACCGGAACTCCGTCTCACCCGTCGCCGTCACCAGCAGGGACAGGTCCACCAGTTCGTCGAGTACCGCCTCGGCGTCCTCGTGGCTCACCGTGAGCTCGGCCGCGGCCGTCCACGTGCCGACCTCCGGTCCATCCAAAGTGGACAGCCGGCGGAAGGCCGACCGGGCGGCCGCGGAACCGAGGCCGTCGGAACGCAGCACGCCCGCCCGCAGACCGAGTGGATCGTCGCGGATCTCGGCGGGCGCGTCCGAGCCCGTTTCGAGCCACTCCAGCATCCGTGCCACCGACCAGCGCGGGCGCCGCTTCATCCGCGTGGCCGTGCTCTGCAGCGCGGCGGGCAGCCCGTCGTGCAGGTTGACCAGCCGCCGCAGGTCACACGGATCGACGTCCGTCCGGTCACCACCCATGGCGTTGGTGAGCAGCTGGACGCTCTCGGCCGTGGTCAGCGGCCGGGGACGCACCGTCGCGGTCACGGCGCCGGACACCAGCCGCCTGCGGCTCACGGCGAGCACCGCGCAGTCGCGGCTGGACGGGATGAGCTGCTCGAGTACGGTGTCGCCGGGCACGTCGTCCAGTACGACGAGCACCCGCCGCTCGGCGGTCCAGGTCCGGAACAGCTTCGCCCGGTCCTCGGCCGAGTCCGGGATCTGCTCCGCGACCATCCCCGTGGCGTGCAGGAATCCGCCCAGCACCTCCCCCGGGTCGATCGGCTCCCCGCCGGGAGTCAGCAGCCGCGCGTGGAACTGGCCGTCCGGGTACTGCTCCCGCAGCAGGTGACCGGCTCGCACGCACAGGGCCGATTTCCCGCTGCCGGGCAGCCCCTCGATGGCGACGACCGCCGGACCCCCGAAGCGGCGGGTCGCGCCCATCGCGGTCGTGATCGCCCGCAGCTCGTCTTCCCTGCCGACGAGCGGTTCCGCCTCCGGCGGCAGCTGCCGGGGTGGTTCCGCCGTGGCCTGGCGCCGCACCTCGACCGCTTCCGTTTCCCGCCAGTCGAGACTCCCGTCCGCGGTGAGCACTCCGTGGTGCAGCCGCTGCAGCTCCTGCGACGGGTCCAGCCCCAGCTCCGTGGCCAGCGTCCGCCGCGTGCGGTCGTACACCTTGAGCGCCTCGGACCGGCGGCCGGAACGGTACAGCGCGAGCATCAGCTTGGCCTGGAACCCTTCGTGGGTGGGCATCTGCGCCGAGAGCAGGGTGAGCTCGTCGAGCGCGGCGTGATGCCTGCCGAGGACCAGGGTCGCGTCGACCCGGTGTTCCAGCGCGCGAACCCGCATCTCCTCCAGGTGGACCACCTTGGCGTGCAGCACCATGCCCGGGTTCACGTCCACCAGCGCGGGCCCGCGCCACAGTCCGATGGCCTGGTTCAACGTGGTCAGCGCGGCTTCGGCGGAACCGGCTTCGAGCTCGTTCCTCCCCCGTGTCGCCAGCCGTTCGAACTGGCCGATGTCCAGCGCGTCGGAATCCAGCGCCAGCAGGTACCCGCTGGGCAGTGTGTGCAGTGCCGGACAGCGGGCCTCACGGTGTGCCGCGCCCGCCCGGTGGGAGGCGTCCAGCCACAACCGCTTGCGAAGCTGGTAGACGTAGGTTTGCAGGGTGGTGGTGACACTGGGCGGCGGATTGCCCTCCCACAGCTCCTCGATCAACTGCCCGGTATGCACCATGTCGTTCGCGTTGAGTGCGAGCAGGCTCAGCACCTGCCGCAGCTTCAAGGCGGAAGGAGTGGCCAGCACCCCGTCCCGCAGCACCTCGATCGGACCTAACAGATTGATACGCACCGACCGCACGCTCCGCTCCTCTCTCGGTAACGATGTGCATGGCGTGGTACGGATCGTGGCGAGTCGCTGGTCAAGTGCGGCGCGCACAGCCCGAACTTGTTTGAGGACCCCCAGTCGTCCACGATTCGACCTTCCCACGGATTCACTAGCAATCGTGCTGACGGCTCGCTTGATCCGACCTTGATCCAATGCGTGATGAATTTTTTTCCCGCGGTCGTCCACCCGGTCCTGACCGGGACCAGTTCCGGACAACCGGAGAACACACGGCCGTTCGCGGGGATTCGAGTCCGAATTGTCCGGACTCGAATCCGTCGGATTCCGAAATAGCGGCCATCGCGCAGTGCCCCGGCGACCGGGAACAGCCGCCATCGCGCGGCAGGGCGAACCCGTCCGAGGCGGTCCACGAGGAGTCCACATAGGATTCCGCGGAAGGTCTGCGAACCGCACCGTGCGGCCGGGGTGTGTTGTTCACGGGCGTGTCGTGAGGGCAGGGGCTTCGCGCGACGGCAACGCCTGTCGCGAACGCTCCGTTCGCGACGATCAACGTCCCGGACGGAGCGTTCGCGACAAGGGCGGAGTGGCCGGGCCGCCTCGCCGAGGCGTTTTCCGGGCCGGCACGGCGCGCCGAACACGCCCGCGATGAAGCCGGGCGGGACGTGGTGGGATAGATGTAGAGGGTGACCAGACAACGATCACGCTCGGCTGTCGGGGACAGCGTGTGGGCGCGCCTGCGGCGCCGGTACCGGTGGCTCGACCATCTGGTGCGGGCCATCGAGCACTACGTCGACTACAACGGCTATCACTACGTGGCCTCGATCTCGTACTTCACGCTGACCTCGCTGGTACCCATGCTGATGGTCGGGATGTCCGTGGCCGGGTTCGTGCTCGCCGGGCAGCCGGAGCTGGTGGAGACGATGTTGCGCTCGATCGCGCGAGCGGTGCCGGGGCCGTTCGGCGACAACCTGATCGCACTGCTCACCGGCTTCATCGACCAGCGCACCAAGGTCGGCCTCGCCGGTCTCGCCATCGGGCTCTACTCGGGCTGGAACTGGATGAACGCGCTGCGGGACGCGCTCACCGCGATGTGGGACAAGCATCCGCCGCGCCAGCCCCTGCTGCGCACGATCGGCAAGGACCTGCTCGCCCTGCTGAGCCTGACCGCGGCGCTGATGGTGTCGTTCGCGCTGACCGCCTCCGGTGGCGCGCTCGGCGCCTTCCTGCTGCGCCTCAGCCCGCTCGCGCACGTCGGGTGGGCGCACACCGTGGTCTCGGTGCTGTCCATCCCGGTCGCGCTGCTCGCCGACTGGCTCGTCTTCCTGTGGGTGTTCGCGAAGTTGCCGAGGGAACCGGTCGGCGTGCGCAGCGCGATGCGCGGCGCGCTCGTCGCGGCGATCGGGTTCGAACTGCTGAAGCAGGCGGGCGGGCTCTTCATCGGCCTCGTCGGCAAGTCGCCGACGGGGCTCGCGTTCGGCTCGGCGATCGGCATCCTGTTCTTCATCGCGCTGGTGTCGAGGATGGTGGTGGTGATCACGGCGTGGACCGCGACCGCGCACGACGCGCCGGTGAGGAAACCGGCGCCGCCCGGGCCCGCGGTGGTCCGGCCGGTGGTCACCCCGCGCCGGGCGTCACTGGCCTCGGCGGCGACCGGGATGATCACCGGTGTGGTGGCGACGCTCGCGGTGCTCCGGCTGCGTCGCAGGCCCTGACCAGGCGCCGCGTCGCGGGACGTGCGCGGGAACGGGCGCTCCTGCCAGGATGGGTTCCACGAGTGGCAGGGCCGCTGGAGCGGGGGTTGTCGTGGCGACGGTGCTGATCTGTGTGTTGCCCGCCAAGGGACACGTCGGGCCGACGCTGCCCGCCGCCGAGGCACTGGTCCGTGCCGGGCACACGGTGCGGGTGCTGACCGGGCGGCGCTACCTCGGCGACTTCACCGCGGTGGGTGCCACGGCGGCGCCGCTTCCCGAGGAGTCGGACTTCGGCGACGGGTACTTCCCCGAGCGCGAAGGGCTGCGGGGCATACGCCTGGCGAGGTTCGACCTCACCACGTTCGTGACCAGGATGGGCCCGCAGCTGGCGGCGATCGACGAGGTGCTGGCGGCGCATCCGATCGACGTCGTCCTCTGCGACCCGCTCCTCATGGCGGGCCTGCCGCTCACGATGCGCCGCCACCGTCCGCCGGTACTGGTGCTGGGATTTCTCCCGCTGACGGTGCCGCTTCCCGGCCTGGCGCCGCCGCGGACCTTCGCCGACCGCGTGCGCGCCCTGGCGACCAGGGCGATGATGCCCCTGGTGCTGCGGCCGGTGCAGGCGACCGCGGAACGGGAGGTGCGGGCGCTGACCGGCAGGGCGCCGGAGGTGCTGTTCCTCGACTGGCCGCTGGGCAGCGACGGGATCCTGCAGATGACCTGCCGTGGATTCGAGGTACCGCAAGGAGAACAGCCGATGCCTGTCGAGTTCGTCGGGCCGCTGTCGGCCAGTGACGCCGGCAGGCACCGGCTCCCGCCGTGGTGGTCCGATGTGGACGGTGGCGCCCCGGTGGTGCTGGTGACCCAGGGATCGGTGGCCAACACCGACCTCGGGGACCTGGTCGTGCCCACGCTGAAAGCCCTGGCCGATCGGGACGTGCTGGTCGTCGTCTCCACCGGGGGCGCCGAGCTGCCGGAAGACCGGTTGCCGGCCAACGCCCGTGCCGCGCGGTCACTTCCCTATGACGACCTGCTTCCCCGTTGTGCGCTGATGGTCACCAACGGCGGATACGGCGGCGTGAACCACGCGCTGCGCCACGGGGTACCGCTGGTGTGCGTCGGCGCGACGGAGGACAAATCCGCGGTGGTGGCGCGGGTGCGCTGGTCGGGCGCGGGCGTCGGCTTGACGCGGCGACGCGTGTCCGCGCGCACCGTGGGAAAAGCCATCGAGCGTGTGCTGGGCGATCCGCGCTATCGAGCACGGGCGCGGGCACTCGCGGAGGAGATCGCCGCCTGTCCTGGCACAGCGGGAGTCGTGGCCGCGGTCGAGCGGGTAACCGGACAGCGCGGCGAGTGACCCCCGTCGCGCCTCAGTCGGCGGGCAACAAGGTCCCGAGCGGGCCGAGATCGAGGTTGAGGTCGGCGGCGGAAAGCCCGTACCGTTCGCGCAGTTCGGTCATGCGTTCGTCCAGGAGCAGCAGCGTCAGGCCGACCCGTTCCTCCTGGTCCTCGCTGAGATCGCCCTCGTCCACGCGGCGCAGCGCCTGTCGTTCCATCAGCTGGCGCAGCAGCTCGACGATGGTCAGCACCAGTTTCATCAGGTCCCGCTCGACGCTGTCCCGGTCGGTGTCGATCCGCTCGGTGAGGGTGTGCGAAGCCCGGCTCAGCGCCGCCGTAACGCGCTCGGTGTCCGGTGGTTCAGACATCCGGCACACTCCTTTCCGGCACCACGTCGGGAAACGGCCGGCCCGCCCGGACCGAGGTGATCAACGCGCGCAACGACACGTGCACCAGATCCACCCCGGCGATGGACAGCAGCACGTCCCCGGTGAGCACGACGCCACCGGCCAGCAACCGGTCCAGGAGGTCGACGAGCGCGATCTCCCTGCCGGCCACGGGATCGCGGACGTCCCCGAATCCCGTCGTCTCGACACTCACGACGCGGTGTCCTCGGTTTCGCCGAGGTCGGGCAGCGCGAACGAGTAGGGCACCCAGGGCCCGGTCAGCTCGACCCGGCACTCCCGTGCCGCGGCGCGCAGCTCGTCCGCCTTCGCCAGGAACGACTCGACGCCGGCATCGCCGACGAGGTAGGCGATGTTCAGCACGTTCTGCTCGCCGCCTCCGCTCAGTCGCGTGCTTTGCGGCCGATGTGCCCGGCGGTCCACCGCGAGCGCACCCAGCGCCCGGTCCACCTCGGCCGCGGTCGCTTCGGCACGGGCCCACCCGGCGTCCCTCGATCGCCGTTCGGCCAGCCGTTTGCGCAGGTACGAGCGCCCCGGCGGGTCCGCCGAACCGGACGGAGCCACCGGCTGCTCGACGGCTCGTGCGGCGCTTTCCGTGTAGACCTTGACGCCCCATTCCGACCGGCCCTCGACGCGGTCCAGTGCGGCGCCGATCCGCTCCGCACCGGTCCTGAGCACGTCGTGGATCCGTTGCCGGTCAAGGTAGATCGTGGCCAGCCGGAACGGCAGCGTGGTCGCCCGTCGCGCCGCCTCGGCCACCACGTCGTTGTGCCTGCGGGCGACCTCTTCGAGCCAGCCGAGGTTCTCCAGGTTCGCCCGCAGCGCCGCTTCGCCGAACTCGGCGGCGGGCACCGGGCTGACCACCGCGCTGAGTCCCGCACAGTCCACAGTGTCCACTTCGGCGTCCGAGTCCACTGTGGAATCCCGAAGGCCCGGCAGGCCCTCGAAGGCGCCGGGCGGGAGCTGTCTGGTGACCGCGTAGCAGTACCAGACCCGCGCCCCGGCGCTCATTTCCGCTCGCTCCCTTCGAGCCGCGCGACCTTCTCCCGCAGTTCGCGGTTCTCCGACTCCAGCTTCCCGGTCGCGGACGCCGACGTCAGTGACGGATCGTGCTCCCACCAGTCGATCCCCATTTCCTTCGCCTTGTCGACCGAGGCGACCAGCAGCCGCAGCTTGATCGTCAGCAGCTCGATGTCCAGCAGGTTCACCTGGATGTCGCCCGCGATCACGATGCCCTTGTCCAGCACGCGTTCCAGGATGTCGGCCAGGTTGGCTCCGGAGGAGCCGCCGCCGTACACCGGCGGGCGGCTGCCCGCCGAGCGGTTCACCGGGAGGTCCGGTTCGGTCACGAGTGCACCTGCCTTTCCACACGGGGCGGCGGCTCGGCCGGATCAGCGGGCACCCGCGGGCTCCCGCTCTTCGTCCTCGACGTCCTCCTCGTCGTAATCTTCGTCGCCCTCGGCGGGCTCCTCTTCTTCGTCCTCGACGTCCTCCTCGGGCTCTTCGGCTTCCTCCGGCTCTTCGGCTTCCTCATCGTCCGGAGTCTCGTCGTCGTACTCCTCGGGCTCCTCCTGCTCGGCTTCCTCGGCCTCCATCGCCTCTTCGTGCGTGTGGACGACCTCGCCGTCCCGGATCTCGCCACGCCAGCCCTCGCCGGAGGCCTCCCCCGCCATCGTGATGAAACGGCGGTAGTGCTTGAGATCGAGCCTCGCCCGCCTGCCCTGTGCACGCCAGAGGTTCGCGGTCTTCTCGAACAGCCCGGCCGGGTAGTACTCGATCAGCAGCAGGACCTTCGTCAGGTTCTCGCCGAGTGCGTGGAAGGTCACGACGCCCTTGATGGTGCCCTTGGCCCCGTCGGTGGTCCAGACGATGCGCTGGTCCGGGATCTGCTCGGTGGTGGTCGCCTTCATCGAGCGGTTGGACCAGAAGATCTTGAACTTCCAGTTGCTCGTCACATCGTCGGCTCGCTCGGCGCTCTTGACGCCCTTGGCGAAGGTGCTGAACTTCTGGTACTCGGTCCACTGGTCGTACGCTTCGCGAAGCGGCACTCCGACGTCGATGTCCTCGACGATGGCGATCATCTTGCCGCCGGAGCCACTCTTTCCCCTGCCCCTCTTGAAAAGCCCGGTGATCTTGTCCTTTATGGACTTCCCGGCGGTCTCGAACCCCGCCCGCGTCATCGATTTGCCCTCGGCCAGCTTGCCGCCGAAACCGAGTGCGGTACCGATTCCCTCACCGTTCTCCGCGGCCTCGGAAAGCCGCGTGGTCATCTCACCGAGCTTCCGGCCGGCGTTCGACATCAGCTGCTGCGCCTTCGCCTGCAGGAAGTCCTCCCCCGCGTGCAACAGTTCCTCGGTCGCCGGATTCTTCGCCGCGTACTCACGCAGCTTCGTGATCGGGCCACTCTGCTCTTCGTTGCCGGCCACGGGTCACCTCCGCTTCGCCTGCGAGCCGCCGGAACCACTGCGGCTGCTGGTTTTCCGGGCTCCGCCGCCCTTGGCCGCGGCGCTTTTCGTCCCGGTGCTCTTGCGCGCGGAGGACGGGCTCTTCGCCGTCCCGGCGCGCTTCGCCGCAGTGGCACGGGAACCGGTGGTCCGCTTGACGGCCGAGGTGGCCGCCTTCGCCGGACCCGACCGGCCGGCACGACGAGGCTTCCCGGCGTCCGTCTCCTCCTCCGATTCCGGGGTTTCCTCGTCGGTGTCCTCCTGGCTGTCCTCGTCGTCACCGAGGCCGATGCCGGACTGCAGCGCGTTCAGCCTGTCGGTGTGCTGCCGCAGCGATCCGGCCATCCGGCCCGCCTGGGCGGCCGCCATGGTGACCGCCATCTTCTTGCCCGCGTCCAGCACCTGCTCGCGAACCTGTCCCTTCAGCTCGGCGAACTGCTCGGAGGAGCCGAGTTCCCCGGTCACGTCGGCGAGCAGTTTCCGCGGGCTCAGGTTCAGTTTCTTCCCGGCGAGTCCCAGTCCCATGGCGATCGCCAGCTTGGCCTTTTTCCTTCTGCCCAGGATGTATCCGCCGATGACCGCGGCGGCCACCTTCATTCCCGGAGACATGCGGCTCTCCTTTCGGTTCATGTCGTGTTGTCGATCGGCCCCCCACCGAGGTCTTCGAGTTCGTCGAGGAGTTCGTCCTCCCTGCGGTCGAATTCCTCTTCGGTGATCTCCCCCGCGAGCAGCGCGTTCTCCCACCCGGCCAGCTCCTGGCCGATGCGCGCGCGACGCTCGGCGAGCGCCGCGTCGGCGACCACACCGACGCTCCAGGCCGCCACCCGGAGCGGCGCGAGCGGCAACAACGCGATCTCCCGGAACAGCCCCACTTCAGTCCCGGTTCCCACCCGCGAAGCTGTAGGGCGGCAACGGTCCCCTCAACCGGACCTCCGCCACCTGGTCGAGCGTTCGCCTGAGGTGGTCGACGACCGAGGTGAAGTCGTCGAGCTCGTCTCGATCGACCAGGAACGAGCTGTTGAAGAAACAGCCGTCGACCTGCGGCCCGCTGCTCTCCCGCACCGCGTGCTCGCCGAGCATCGCGCTGAGGGCCTCGCTGTCGCGTCGTTGCCGCTCGGTCAGCGCGCCGGCCACCAGTTCACCGAACCGGATCTGTTCGTCCCTCGTCCCGCCGCCGCGCCCGCGCAGCTGCTCGTTCAGCCCGGCGAGTTCCCTGTCCTGCCGGAGCAGCGCGCCGAGCACCGCGTCCTGCTGGTGCGCGACCTTCACGTTCATCTCCACCCGTCCGTCCAATTCGGACAGTACGGCGCGGTAGTCGTCCTTGCGTGCGGCGACCGCGCCCGCGACCGCCTGCTCGTCCTGGGCGACGAGGCCGAACCGCATCGGCAGCACCGGGCCCTGCTCGATCAACGCCGCCAGCACATCCTGGTGTGCCTTGAGGTCCCGTCGTTTCGCCCGCAGGTCCGGCGGCGCGTCGCCGACCACGGCCTTGAGGCCGTCCGCGTCGACGGTCCGCACCGGGCCCGGTGTCTCGCCGACCCCGCGCAGCTCCGCCACGCCGGCCGGGTGGGAGTCGAGGACGATTCCGTAGACGTAGGTACTCATTCCGCACTCCCGCTACTGCGCCGGGTGCTGCGTGTCTTCGGCCGCTGCGCGGGTTGCTTCTCCCGCTCGTCGTCGCCGCTCGACTTCTTGAACTGCTCGGCGAACGTCTCCGCCGCGCCGGTCAGCGCCCCCTTCGACTTGCCCTTGGCGCCCTTCTCGGTCATGTCGCCGACAAGGTCGGGAAGTCCCTTCGCACTGGAGGACTGCTGCAGATCCAGCCGGTTGCAGGCCTCGGCGAACCGCAGGTAGGTGTCCACGCTGGCGACCACGATCCGCGCGTCGATGGTGAGCAGTTCGATGCCGACCAGCGAGACGCGGACGAAGACGTCGATCACCAGCCCCTTGTCCAGGATGAGATCGAGGATGTCGTACAGGTTTCCGGACCCGGCGCCACCGGCGCCTTGCTGCCGTCCGGAAGACTGGGTTGTCGCTACCGTCATGGGACCCGTTCCTCTCCTAGGCGTCCAGCCTGCCGCGGGCGTAACGGGCCACCCGTTCGTAGCCCGCGAGTTCGCCGTCCGGCCCCAGCCGGACCTGATAGGTCGCCAGCACGCTGGTGGTATCGGGGATCCGTTCCAGCTCGACGACCTCGACGTTCAGCTGCCATCCGTCGCCGTCCCGGCCGAACGACGACACCGATTCGACCGACCGCCCGGTGAGTTCCTCGAACTGATCCCTGGCCCCCCGCATCAGTTCGGCCGGCGAGGGACGCTTTCGCGTGCCATCCGTGCTTCTGGTTGGTTTGTGGTCGCTCTCGGCCATGGCGCCCGGCTACCCGTTCGAGTGAAGCCAAAACTCCGCGATCCCGGCTTCTCAGCGGCTTCCAGCACCTCGGCACGTCGAAAACCGTTGCGCGACAAGCACATTGCGGACCCGGAAGACGGATTCCGGCCGGCTGGTTCCGATCGCGGCGCGTAGGCCGTTCAGTCCACCACCGGCACCCGGCAGGGCGAAGGTCACCTGCCGCGCGCCTTGACCTTGACACTGTGACAAGGTCTTCACTGTGGGCAGGAGGTGGTACCCATGAACACGACACACCGGAATCCCCAGGACCCGCGCCTGCTCGGCGCGCTGGGCGCCGACAACTCGTCGACGCGTCTCGAGGCCGCGCTGGCCGCGGGCACGCAGGCCGACCCCGGCCTCGCCGACGCGCTCGTGGCGCGGTGCGCTGTCGAGCCCGACTTCTTCGTGCGCGACATGCTCACCTGGGCATTGACCCGGCTCCCGGCCGAGATCACGGTGCCCCGGCTCGTCTCGGAGCTGCGTGCCGAGCGCGCTCAGGCCCGCAGCCAGGCACTGCACACGCTCTCCAAGATCGGGGACCGGAGCGCGTGGCCCGCGATCACACGGTCGTTGCTGCGCGACGCGGACGACGATGTCGCACGGAGCGCGTGGCGTGCTGCCGTGGTCCTCGTCCCGCCCGACGAGCGGCACGAGCTGGCCACCGAGCTGGCCACCCAGCTCGGCCGCGGCGACCGGACCGTGCGGCTGAGCCTCAGCCGGGCACTCGTCGCGCTCGGCGAGGTGATCACCCCGGTTCTGCACGCGGGCCTGGCGAGCAAGGACCCGGCGGTGCGAGCGCATGCCCGCGCCACGGAGCGGCTGCTGCGCGACCCGGACGCCGGTTTCGATCTCGCCCTCGACGAAGCGAAACGGGTCGTCGCGCTCGGCCCGGAGCGCGTCAGGGACACGGCGTGCTGATCGGCGAGGTCGCCCGCCGCTCCGGGGTGAGCACCCGGATGCTCAGGCACTACGACTCGCTCGGGCTGGTCCGGCCGACGGGCCGCACCGTGGGTGGCTACCGCGAGTACTCCGCGGCGGACATCCGCCGGATCTTCCACGTGGAGGGCCTGCGGTCGCTCGGCATGTCGCTGCGCCAGATCGGACGAGCGCTGGAGGATCCCGCCTTCACGCCGTCCGCTCTGGTCGGCGACCTCATCCGGCGGACCGAAGACCGGCTCAAGCGGGAACAGGAGCTGCTCGAACGGCTCCGCACGATCGACGCCTCGGCGCCCTTCGGCTGGGAGGGCGCCCTGCGCGTCGTCGAGCTCCTGCACGGGCTCAACTCGCCCAGTGCCGCACGCCGGCAGCAGGCCGTCCTGTCCCCAGCCGAAGACGTACCGGTGCCGGCCGAGCTGCTGGCCAAGGCGGTCCTCACCGAGTCGGATCCCAACGTCGCCGGTGCCCTGCGGTGGGCCCTCGCGCGGGCGGGCGGTGACGGGGTGGCAAGCGTGGCCTCCGGCGTGCGTTCGGAGAACGCCGACATCCGGCGGCGCGCGGTACTGGCGATCGCCGAACTGCCCGGGGACGAGGCGACCGCGGTGCTCGCGGACGCGCTCGGCGACCCGGACAGGACCGTGCGCGGGCACGCCGCCCTGGCGGCGGGCAAACGTGGCGAGACCGCGGCCGTGCCGACGCTCGTCGACATGGTGGTCGAGGGCACGAACGACGTCGAGGCCGCCGAGGTGCTGGGCACACTGTCACTGGACTCCGCGTGCGCGGAGCGGATCATGAGCGCGCTCGTCGGCGAACTCGCCGCGCACACCGAGGACTCCGCGGTCCGGATACGCCTGACGCAGGCACTCGCCGAGCTGCCGGTGAGCGGAGCGCGGGACGTCCTGCGGCAGCTGACCCACGACGACGACCGGGCCGTCGCCCTCATCGCCTCGGCCCTCCTGGGCGTGCTCGACGAAAAGTAGCGCGGTGGGTCGTGGTACGAAAGCGACCGTGACCGATGCGGCCGATCGAGTGGTGGACGTCTACCGGCGTCATGCCTCGGCATGGGCAGCCGCGCGCGGCGCGAAGCCGCGAGAAAGCGGATGGCTCCTGCGGTTCGCGAGCATGCTCGGGCGTGCCGGCACGGTGCTCGACATCGGCTGCGGATCGGGCGAGCCCATCGCCCGCTCCCTCACCGGTCTGGGGCATCGCGTCACCGGCGTCGACAGCTCACCGGAGATGATCGCCCTGTTCCGGTCGAATCTGCCCGGCGCCGCCGCCGAGGTGGCCGATATGCGCTCGCTGAACCTGGGCCTCGGGTTCGGCGGCCTCATCGCCTGGGACAGCTTCTTCCATCTGACACCTCGCGAGCAGCGCCTGATGTTTCCCGTCTTTCGCGAGCACGCCGAGCCCGGCGCGCCGCTTCTCTTCACCAGCGGGGCCGCCTTCGGAGAGAGCATCGGCACCTTCGAAGGGGAGCCGCTCTATCACGCGAGCCTCGATCCCGACGAGTATCGTCGCCTGCTCGCCCACGCGGGTTTCGACGTCGTGGCCCACGTCGCCGCGGGCCCGGATTGCGGCGGGCACACGGTTTGGCTGGCGCGCTGCCGGTAACCACTTCCTTCGCGATATGTCCACAAAGGACGGGACGCGCCCGCAAGCGCTTACCCGGATCCACGAACACGGACGTCCATGATGGTCCATTCGTCCCAACGCCGTCCCAGCCGGACAGGTTACTCGCGGGTAAACGTCGACGCGCTCAAAACACTGCTCTATAACTTGTTCTAAATCCCTCAACGGCGAGGACTGTCAAATGAGCGACAAACCCGTGTGGAGACCCACTTCTGACACCATATCCCGTCGCCTCTTCCTAGCAGGAACCAGTTCCATCCTGGCCGGAGCCGCTCTCGGCGGCCGCGCCGCCGCCGCGCCGGTGTCCACCACCGGCCTGCCCAGCGGGGCACACGTTTCCGCGCTGGTGATCGGCAGCGGCTACGGCGGTTCGGTCGCCGCGCTGCGGCTCGCGCAGGCCGGCGTCGACGTCGCCATGATCGAGATGGGCATGGCATGGGACACCCCCAGCGCGGACGGCAGGATCTTCGCCAACACCACCAGCCCGGACCAGCGATCGTTCTGGTTGCGTACCAGGACGAAGCAACCGCTTTCCAACTTCCTCGGGTTCCCGCTCGACAAGGACATCCCGCGCTACACCGGAATCCTCGACGCGGAGGAGTTCGGCGGGATCATCGTCTATCAGGGCCGGGGCGTCGGCGGCGGGTCGCTCGTCAACGGCGGTATGGCCGTCACGCCGAAACGGGAGAACTTCGGCGCGATCCTCCCGTCGGTGAACGCGGACGAGATGTACGACGTCTACTACCCGCGCGCCAACGAGGGCCTCGGCGTCGGCACCGTCCGCCCGGCCTGGTTCGACACCACCGACTGCTACCAATACGCCCGCGTCGGCCGCAAACAGGCGCAGCGGTCCGGTTTCCCGTTCGTGTTCGTGCCCGACGTGTACGACTGGAACTACATGGAGCAGGAAGCGGCGGGCACCGTGCCGAAGTCCGCGCTCGCCGGGGAAATCCTGTACGGCAACAACTACGGCAAGAAATCCCTGCAGAAGACCTATCTTCCGCGGATCGCGGCGACCGGCAGGGTCAGCGTCTCGCCGCTGCACCGCGTGACGTCGGTGGCACCCGCCTCGGGCGGCGGCTACACGGTCGCGATCGAACAGCTCACCACCGACGGAACGGTGTCCACCACGAAGACGGTGACCGCGGACAAGGTGTTCTTCGCCGCGGGCAGCGTCGGGACGAGCAAGCTGCTGGTGAAGCTCAAGGCCACCGGCGCGCTGCCGAACCTGAACGGCGAGGTCGGAAAGAGCTGGGGTGACAACGGGAACGTCATGTGCGGGCGCGCCAACCACCTCTGGGACCCGACCGGCAGTCTCCAGGCGTCCATTCCCTGCGGCGGCATCGACAACTGGGCCGCGGGCGGCGCGTTCGCCGAAGTCGCCCCGCTGCCGACCGGGATCGAGACGTGGGCGTCGTTCTACCTGTCCATCACGAAGAACCCGAACCGCGCGCAGTTCAGCTGGAACCCGTCGACGCAACGCGTGGACCTGAACTGGCAGACCGCGTGGAAGCAGCCGTCGATCGACATGGCGAAGTCCATTTTCGACAGGATCAACGCGACGGAGGGGACGATCTACCGGACCGATCTCTTCGGCGCGTACAAGATCTGGGGCGACCACCTCACCTACCACCCGCTCGGCGGCGCGGTGCTGAACAAGGCGACCGACAACTACGGCAGGCTCGCCGGGTATCCGGGCCTCTACGTCATCGACGGCGCCCTGATCCCGGGCAACACCAGCGTCAATCCCTTCGTCACCATCACGGCGCTGGCAGAACGCAACATCGAGAAGATCGTCGCGACGGACTTCTGATGGTCCGTGAAGGCCTCCTTCACAGCGCTCAACGCCGTGAAGGAGGCCTTCACGGCATTCGTCACGACCGGTGCGACGGGAGCACGCAGACCGTGTCCAGCCCGAGAACGTGATTCAGCCGCCCGAACGCCAGCCACGAACCGAGGCTCATGCTCAGCTCGACGATTTCCCGCTGGCTGTAGTGTGCGGACATCCGCGTCCAGAACTCCTCGTCGAGGCCGTGATGGTCGAGGGCGTACCGCTCGGCGTACTCCGCCGCGAGCCGCGTCCGGTCGTCGAAGCGGTCCGTCGTGCGCCAGTCCAGCACCGCGTCCGCGAACTCCTCCTCGACCTTTTCGCCGTCGCGTTCGGTACGCCAGTCGAGACAGAAGACGCAGCCGTTGAGCTGCGCGATCCGCAGGCGCGCGGCCTCGAACTCCCGCAACCCCAACGTCGTGTGCGAGTAGACGGCCAGCGAAAAGTTCGACGCGGCGACTCCGATGCCGGGCACCATCTCGCCCCACACGTACCCGATCGGATCCTTGCCCTCGGGGATGTCGATGCGCATCAACGTTTCCTTCCGAGCTTGCCTGCTGCCGGGCGCAGCGGGACGTCGAGTGCGTCGTACAGACCGGGTTCCGCGCCCGCCAGCCAGTCGATCGCGCCGACGAGCCTGCCTACCGCGGTGGCATTACCGCCCGCGGAACGGTTTTCGCCCTCGTCGCTCGCCTCGACCGTGACCTCGATGCGTGGCCTGCCTTCGATGATCACGCGGTGCGCGCCCGCGCCACTCGGCGGCGTCGGCCAGTCCGGCGCGCACGACGGGTGGATGCGCGTCACGTGCTCGACGACGATCCGCGGCTCGCCGTCGACGACGCCCTGGACCTCGAACCGCACCGCGCCCTGCGTGCCCGCCTCGAACTCGCCCATGGTCCGCGTGGTCACGGTTTCCTCGAGTGGCCGCCGGTCGAGCGTCTCGCGGATCTCGTCCAGCTCGACGTCCAGCGCCCGCGCCATCAGCCGGACCTGGCCGCCCCACACCATCGTCGGCACGCCGCTCAGGAGCATCGGCGGCTGGTAGTCCATCGGCTGGCCCATCCCGACCAGATAGCGGACGGAATCGGGCTGCTCGTAGGTCGAGTAGTCGAAGATCTCCTGGCACCGGATGGCGTCGACGGTAGTACCCAGCCCGCTGATCAGCAACGGCAGCACGTCGTTGCCCCAGCCGGGATCGACGCCGGAGACGAACAGCGAACCGCCGCCGTCCTCGATCGCCGCCAGCACCGGCTCCCGCAGCTCCGGCGGCGCGTTCCGCTGGTCGTAGAGCGGATAGAGCGACGGCGTCACGACAACCGCGCCCGCCCGGACCGCCCGCACGATGTCGGCGAGCGCGTCGCCGGGCCGGACATCGCCCGAGGCGGCGTAGACCACCGCGCGCGGACTCGCCGCCAGCACGGCCTCGACGTCGTCGGTCGCGGCCACGCCCAGCGCGTCCACCCCGGCCAGCTCGCCCGCGTCCTTGCCGACCTTCGCGGGATCGTGGACGAGCACCGCGGTCAGCTTCAACGCCGGATGAGCGTCGACGGCCCGGATCGCGGCCCGGCCGACATTGCCCGTACCCCACACCACTGTGGCGATCATTCCGCCGAGTTTCCCCGCGCCGTCGCGAATCCGGGAAGCCTTTCGTTCCGGTGAGCGGACCGTACGGCCGAACGTCGCAATGGCGGTCAGGCTCGCGCCGGTGCACGCGAACGAGCGCCGACGTGACTGGCGATGAGGCGGCGGGTTTCGCGTTCGGGCAGTGCGTGTTCCTCAAGCGAGGCCAAGGTGTGCTGGTAGTGCGTCACCGCGCTGTCGCTGGTCAGGTAGGCGTGGCACCGATTGTGCTCGGCAACGACGACCTCCCGCTCCGGAGGCAACGTGATACACGCGAACGCCGCGGGCAACGGCCACCTCACGGTGTCGGGCACGATGCAGATCGGCACGGCCTGATCCAGCAGATGCCGAAGCTGGCCTCGACCGACGTCACACCCTCCCGGGAGGCGGCGTACCGCACGCTCGCCGAGCAGCACCCGGTACCGCATCGACAGGACGTGCTGCCGCGAAGCCGCGAGCACCACGCGTTCATCCTCACCACCGAGCGCCCCGACGTAATCGGCGGTTTGCAGCGGCACGGGAATCACCTCCGGCGCCCACACGGTGATCCTGGTCGCCCGGTGCTCGTACTCCAGCAGCAGCGCCGGATGGACCGCCGGGTCCGCATCGACGAAGTCGGGAAGACCGACCTGGCGCGCGAGTGCGAGCAACCGCGCGCCCTCGTCGGCACCCACGTGCAAGCCACCGATGATCCGAGCCACGTTCTCCACGTGCGGCGCGCGCCGCCCGCTCTCGTACAAAGCCAGCTCCGCAAAGGAGATACCCGTACGCGCACCCAGTTCCCGGTAGGTGATCTTCCGAGCCTCCCGGACCGCACGCAGCCTGACACACAACGCGACAGCCGCCGGGGTAAAACTCCGCGTCGTAGAAGCACGCAACGTCAGTACTCGTTCCTCTCAGGTGTGCCAGTGGTGCCGCAGCCGGTCGGCCACCGCGCCGTTGTGCCTCCGCGTCACGCGCGTGGGTACGGAACCGGCCGATGAGAAGCCGTCGGGTAACCGCCCGGCGGCGGCGAATAGCCCAGCTCCGCGCGATACTCGCGCTCACAATCCCAGCACTGGACCGGCACACCGTGCGTATCCCGATCCAGACGATCGCAATACTCCGCGGTCGCAACAAGACCACACAACATCGCGACACCCTCGCCCGGCGCGGGCAAATGAGTGAGCCACGCCCGATGCCACACCCCATCGACAACCGGGTGCAGATGCGCGAGATCCACATAGATCAGCGCGCTCACGGCAGGCGCTCCGGCTGGTCGCCGATATTTTCCTCAGCCCGGTCACGCTGCTGGCGCTCCGCTTCGGCAGCCAACTGCTGTTGAAGCTGCTGCGCGGCCATCGCCTGCGCCGCGATGCCGATCCCCTCGGCGCCCTTTCCGGTCACGTTCACCGCGCACCGCCTGCTCGCAGCGCGCTCTCCGCGAGCGTGTCCACTTCGCTCACGGTGTCCACGCCGTTGCCGCAGATGTCGGTCGCGCGCAAGATCCGCTTGTCGCCACGCCCTTGTTGTGCCATGTGCAGGACGCTATGACCTGCGGAAACCTCCGAAGGGTACGGTTTGTACCCTCACCCGATCAGCTGTCAGGCCACCAGGCCGACCCGCTGGCCAAGGTCCCGCACCTCGTCTCGCGCACCCGCTGGCGGACGTTTGGACAATTCCACCAGCATGTCCCGGGCAAACCCGTTGTAGCTGATCGTCTCGGATGCCACCCGCTGCGCCCGGTCGAGGGTGGCGAGAACCGCGGCCCTGTCGTCTTCGAGCGCGTGTACACGAGCGACTTCGATGAGGTGGCGGCTCCGCCGCGCCAGCGAAGGAATCGAAACAGGGTCCAGCGACTCGACGGCTCGCCGAGCTTCACCAACCCGGCGAAGTTCCACTCCGAGGGTTACCGCGTGTGCCTTCATCACGCTCTGGGAGAACGAAGTCTGGGTGTGGCGGTAGTCGGCGCCTAGGCCCTTGGCGACTCGCTCTGCGGCTTCCCAATGCGCCCATGCCTCACCGTGTCGTCCGCGCCGTGCGTGGACGTAGGCGATCTCCGCGTCCAGCGCACCGGCCATCCCGCGCCAGTGGACGGGCGCGGTATCGAGGTGAGGCAGCAACTGATCCTTTGCAGCTGTCGCCAGCGACACCGCCTCGTCCCACCGCCCGGCATCACGCAGGGCCTGCACCATTGCCCAAGCGCCTCCGGCGATCGAATACGGGTCGTCCGCCTCCTGCGCCTCGGTCAGTGCCCGGTCGGCGACCATCCAGACCAATTCCGGCGATGGCTGGTAAGCAACGTAGAAATCGGCCAGCTGATAGACCCCGGAAAGCACTCGCCGGGCCTCACGCCGCTCGGGCTCGGAAAGGGCGCGTACGGCTGCCTGCGCGTCGCTGATGAGTCCGGGCAGGAGCGCGCCGAGCTGGGTTCGGTGATCGGAGGAGGAGTGCCGGACGAGCCACGCGACACGCAACCGCTCGGCGAGATGAAGAACGGAAACTGGCTCCGGCGTGGCATTGATCCGGTATTCGGTGAGCGCGGACTGCACGGCGGACAGCGCAGCGTGGCGCTGTCCGGCGTAGACCGTCACGGGCACGGCGTGGCCGTTGCCGGTCAGCTTGGCCAGATCTTCGAGTTCGAGTGCCTGCGCGATCCGGAGCAGCATCGGAAGCCGTGGCGTTTGAAGCCGCCCGGACTCGACCGCCTTCAGCCACTCGACGGACTTCCCCAGGAGCCCGGCAAGCACCGGACGCGACATTCCCACGCGCTCGCGGTGCAGCCTGATCCTCTTGCCAACGGGCAACACGTCGTCGTCGGTCACGCAGACCCCCTCATTCGCGGAGTCGACCTCTCCGCGTGCACCCGAGAGCTACCCGGGGGCGTTCCTCCGCGAAGAGGTACGCCACCCAGCGTAGCTGCTACACGACCAGGTGAGCAGGGGCGGCCGATCGAGGTTCCGTCAGCGCTGTCGCGAATGGCACTCAGAACCTCGGCAGGCGCTGCTCTTCGGTCCACTCGACGCTGGTCGGTCGCGCTCCGGTCGTCATGAATTCGTGGGCGGCTTTACGGACGGCTTCGGCGGGGATCTCGGCGTTGTCGGGATAGTCGTTGTCCGAAGTCATGTAGTAGTAGCGGACCGCACCCCATTCGGGCCGGGCGAACGGTGTCCCGGTGTTGCGGCTGCAGGAGCCTGATGGGGCGTCGTGGCCTGCGTAGCGCAAGACGCCCCGGTCGCCATGGAGTCCGGCGGAGAGTTCCGGGCCGTCCGGGCCGTCGGCGGGGTACAGCTGGACGAGCCTGGGGCCGTCGAGTGCCGCCACCTTGTCAAGGACGGCGTCGAGTTCGGCCGCCGTGGTGACGATGGTCGGGTCGTCGGCGTCCTGGTCGTACCAGGCTTCCACCTTCATCGGTTCGCCTTTCCGGTGTAGCGGTTGACGGTGCGGGTGCCGTCCGGCGGCGTCGCGAATGGCACATTGGGGACGTTCAACGCCGTCAATGTCCCATTCGCGACGCTATTCAAGCTGGTAACCGGGCCGCGAGGTCCGCGAGTTGCCCGGTGTCGCGCAGCGGGTGGCCGTGACCGACGCAGACGATCCGGGGATCGAGACCGGCGAGACGGCGGATCGACTCACGGTTGCGTGCCGGATCCACGCAGAACGCGACAGGCGCCTCGGCGAGGGCCCCGCCCATGACCAGCGGACGCCGGTTGACCACGTCGCCGGCGATCAGCACCCGATCGGCTTCACGCCAGAAAGAAACCGAACCGGGTGTGTGTCCCGGCGTCTCCAGCACCGTGAATCCGCCGACGACGTCGCCTTCGCGCAGGCGCCGGGCGACCGGGTGCGCCGGGCCCGCCCAGTGGGCCAGCTGCCAGCGGGCGATCGCGACGTCCGGAGTCACCGCCGTGAGGTCGCCACTTTCGAGGGCGTCCGCGTCGCCCGCGCCGCACCACAGCGGGAGCCCCAACCGCTCGCACACCGCGTGACTGGCGCCCTGGTGGTCAGGATGCGCGTGCGTCACCGCGTGCGCCCGCACCTTCCGGCCCGCGAGCTGGCGCAGGATGCGTCGTCCGGCGTGCCGCGATCCGGCGTCGACCAGGACGTCGTCCAGCAAATAGACGTTGTAGGCGAAGCGCGGCCTGCCTTCGAGCAGGAACACGTCCTCTGCGATCTCGAACATCCCGTCCCCCTTAACATACGGAACCGTATTGATACGCTGTCGTATTGATACGCCCCCGTATGGTCATCCGTCAATACGGTCCCGTATCCTGGCGGCGTGCAGGAGCAACGGATGCCGCGGCTGTCCGGGCAGGACTGGGCGCGGGCGGCCCTGGAGGCGATCGCCCACGGCGGGCTGGCCGCCGTCGCGGTCGAGCCTCTGGCTCGCAAACTGGGCGTCACCAAGGGCAGCTTCTACGCGCACTACAGCAACCGCGACGAACTCGTCGTGGCCGCGCTGGCCGAGTGGGAACGTACCCACGGCCAGGACGGCCTGGCCGAATTCGCCGCGACGACCGAGCCCGCGGAACGACTGCGCCAGCTGGTTTCGGCGGCCGCGCGCGCCGGCACCGGCCTGGCACCTTCGGTACTTCTGAGCCTGCTCGCGGAACGGAGCGACGAGCGGGTCCACGCCGTACTGGGCCGGGTCAACCAAGCCCGGCTGGACCTGCTCGTCCGCACCTACCGCGAACTCGGCCTCTCACCCGCGCAAGCCCGGCACCGGGCGAGGATCGCGTACGCGACCGTTCTCGGCCTGCTGCAACTGGGTCAGCAGGACCCCGGCACTTCGCCGCGCGGCCCGCACCTGACGTCGTTCATCCACGAGGCCACCGCGATGCTCGTTCCCCATCGGGACTAGCCTTGCGTCGCCGAGGCCGGACCCCGCGGGCACGCCGCGACCGCGTCGGCCAGGATGCGAGACTGCGCCGCATTCCGCGCGGCTACCCAAGCTCTGCCGCGGCGCGAACGGTAAGAATGGGTACATGTCGGAAGAGGTCCGGGTCAGCGCTCCGCGCACGCGCAACCGCTGGGGGGAGGGCGAGCGGCTGCGCGGGGAGATCCTCGCCGCGGCCAGCCGGTTGCTGTCCGAGCTCGACGGGGAGGACGGGCTGACCATCCGCGGCGTCGCCCGCGCCGCCGGTATCGCGCCGGCCAGTATCTACCAGCACTTCACCGATCGCGCCGCGCTCGTCACGGGGCTCACCGAGTACGAGTTCGCCCGGCTGCGTGCCGCGATGGAGGCGGCCGAGGGGCGCGTGGACTCCGGCGACGTGGTGGGCCGCGTGCGGGCGATGATCCATGCTTCCTGCCGGTTCGCGGTGGAGAACCCCGGACACTACCGGCTGATGACCGCCGACGGGCCTCCCCGGACCGCACCCGGTGCCCGGCCCGCCGGGCCGCTGGCCGAGGTGATCGATCTGCTCGTCGACGGCTTCGCACGCTGTGCCGCGGCGGGGATCGCGCTCCGGGTGCCCGCCGAGCGGGCCGCCGTGATCGCCTTCGTCGGCGCGCACGGCCGCGTCGCTCTCTTCCCGAACTCCCCCAAGCACACCGATGCGGACTCGGTGATGGCGTTCGTCGACGAGTTCGTTTCGCTCGTTTTCGCCTGAAACACGGCGTTTTCTCCCGTTCCACACCGACGACCGTTCCCTGCTGTGGCGGCGATCTCGACCGGGCGGGTGGACAGGGTGCCCCGAGATTCCTAACATGTGTTCAGTAAGTTGGTGAACATTCGTTCGGTAGCTCTTCGCAGGAGGAAGCTCACCGTGACGTGGTGAACCCGGAAAGGACCGGCATGTTTCATCTGGATCACCTCTGCCTGGGCGTCCGCGACCTGGACGACGGGGTCCGCCGGGTGCGGGAGGAGACGGGACTCGCCCACTACGAAGGTGGCGTCTTCGCCGCCGGCATCGCGAACACCATCTTCCCTCTCGGCGGGGACGTCTACCTGGAGGTCGAGGCGGTGACGGCACCCGCGGCCGAGCGTGAGGCGGGGGCCGCCTGGTTCGATCGGGTCGTCGCGGACGGCGACCGGTGGATGTTCTGGAGCCTGCGCGCCGACACCCTCGACGAACTGGCCGCGGTCGCGCAGCGGCTCGGCGGCGAAGTGGCGCGGCTTCCGGGGCGCGTCCAGCCCGACGGTACCCAGCGCGTCATCACCACCGCGCCCGGCCCCGGCCGCGCGCTCGACACGTGCTGGCGACGGGGGCTGCCGAACTGGTTCTACCGGGAGGACCCGGCCACCAACCCGGATCGTGGGGCGGCGGAGCACGGTGAGCGCGGGGTGGCCGTGACCCGGCTGGAGATCGGTGCTGACGCCGGGGAACTGCGGGAGCACATCGGTGCCGAGACCTTCGACCGGCTGCCGCTGGCCGTCGTGTCCGGTCGGCCGGGCGTGCGCGCGGTCACGGTGCGCACCGCGGCCGGGCGCGAGGTCACGCTGCGCAGGGACCCGGCCGACCTCTAGCGCCGTCGGCCGGCCTGCCGCTACGAACGGACACAAGGAGGACCGACACACATGATCGTCGACGTACACGCCCATTACCTGCCTACCTCGTATCGGCCCATGCTGGGAGCGTTGACCGCTGGGACGCCAGCCACGACCCCGGCGAAATCGGTACTAGCGGAACGCAAGACGCTCGCGGTCATGACCGATGAACCGGGGATGATCGATCAGCGTATCGACATGATGGACGATGCCGGAGTGGAGCGGCAGGTCCTCTCCGCCGCCGGTCTGGCACCATACGCGCCGGAACCCCAGGTGGCGGTCGAGGCGGCACATATACTCAACGACAGCTACTGCGAGCTGACGAATTCGCATCCTGACCGGTTCTCCTCCTTCGTTTCTCTGCCCTTGCCGCATATCGATGCGTCACTCGAGGAAATGCGGCGCGGGCTGGACGAGTTGGGCATGGTCGGCGTGACCTTCAACTGCTCGGTGTTCAACCGCTCCACGGCCGAGGAGGAATTCGAACCACTGTACGAGGAGATGAACGCGCGTGGCACGACACTTTTCTTTCATCCATCCCAAAACGGCATCTGTTCACCGTTGATCAACGACTACGGCTTCACGGCGGCGGCCGGGGCATCACTGGAGGACACCGCTGTCGTTCTCCATCTGATCAAGCGAAACATCCCGGCTCGCTATCCGAATATCAAAATCATCATTCCTCATCTGGGTGGCCTGATCCCCATGCAGCTGGCGAGACTCGATGGCCAGGCAAGCACGCCAGACCTGCTCAGTCCACCAAGCGTGATGGCTCGCAGCCTGTACTACGACACCGTTGGATGGGGTTCACAAGCCGCTCTCCGGTGTGCCTGCGAAGCCTTCGGCGCCGACCATATCGTGCCGGGTAGCGACTTCCCCATTCTGCTGTCGGTCGAGTCCTACAAGCAGACGTTCGAGTACATCAAGGAATCCCGATTGCCCGACCAGGAAATCGAGAAGATCCTCTACGGCAATGCGTTGGCGCTGTTCGACTTCGACAAGGCACCACCCCGGACCGTTCCCCATCGGGGCTAGCCGCACATCGCCACCCGGTGGAAAGCCGCTAGCGCGTCGTCGATCGGATGCGGTAGCGGCTTGCCCGAGGGCCCGAACCTGTTCCAGCGCTGCAGGTTCACCGCCACGGCCAGCTGCCGCTCGCCGTCGGCGCTGGTCATCGCCAACGCTCCTCCGCCCCAGACCGAGCCGCCGTGGCCCCAGAAGGTGGTCCCGTCCGCGGCCGCCATCGGATGCAGGCCGAGGCCGTAGTCGATCGTCTTGCGTTCCTGGGAGATGACCGGGACGGTGCGTCGCATCCGCGCCAGCGACTCCGCGCCGACGATCTCGCCCGCCAGCAGCAGGCCGAAGAAGCGGTTGAGGTCCGCGACGGTCGAGATCAGGGACGCGGCGGGTCCCACGAAGGACATGTCGTAGACGCTGAAATCGCGTGGCGGGTCGATCATGCCGAACCAGGACTCGTAGAGCCGCGAGTGCGGCCCGTCGACGTGCGCCCCGTCGGGGAACGCGGTGTCCCGGAGACCGGCGCGCTCGATGATGTTGTGGGTGATGTACTTTTCGGCCGCGACACCGGTCACCTGTTCCAGAAGTGCGCCGAGGAGCAGGTAGTTGGTGTTGGAGTACACCCCCGGCGTACTGCCCGGGGCACCGGTGGCGGGCGCGGCGGCCCCCAGCCCGATCAGTTCTTCCGCGTCGAAGCGCGTGAAGCGGTGGTCGTCCAGGCTCTGCGGCCAGGTGTTCGCCATGTCGGGAAACGCTTTCAGCGTCGGGTAGGCATAAGGGAGGTATTCGGCGAGCCCGCTGGTGTGGTTGATCAACATCCGGACCGTGATCGCGGCACCGCGTTCGCCGGGAACCAGTCCCGGCAGGTAGTGGCCGATCGATGTGTCGAGCCCGATCTGGCCCTGCTCGACCTGCTGCAGCACGGCGGCGGCGGTAAAGGTCTTGGTGATGCTGCCGACGCGGTGCCGCAGATCGGCGGTGACGGGACGGCCCGTGACGACATCGGCGACACCGGCGGCGCCGCGCCAGATCTCTTCGCCGTCGCGCACCTCGGCGAACAGGCCCGGTATCCCGGCACGGTGGACGTTTTCCAGAGCGGCGGCCAACTCGGCGGGATCCAGCGGTTTCCTCATGGCGGATGTCCTTTCCTATTCCCCAGTCGCGAACTCGACGACGGCGAAGCGTGGGAGCGCGCCGCTTCGGGCGGCACATGTCCTCATTATGCACGCACTGCGTGCAACAGCAAGTGCATAAGCTATGCTGGCCGCGACGAGAGGAGCGAGATGACAGGTCGAAGGCGTTGGGCGACCGAGGAAATCCTGGACACGGCGGCGGATCTGCTGCGCACGGGCGACGCCGAGTCGTTCAGCGTGCGCAAGCTCGCCGCGGCGCTCGGGACCGACTCCTCCAGCCTCTACCGGCACTTCCGTACCAAGACCGAACTGCTGCGCGCGGTCGCGGACCGGATCCTCGCGGCGGCGATGGACGATCACCGCCCCGAAGGCGACTGGAGACAGCGCATCACCGCCTTGGCCCTGCGCCTGCGAGAGGCCTTCGGGCAGCAGCCCCAGCTCGCCTCGATCTGGGGGCGCTACGCGTCGAGCGGCACCGGTTCCCGGTTGGTCATGGAAGAAGTGCTCCAGGCCCTGCGCTCGTCGGGCCTGCCCGACGCGGAAATCCCGGGGCGCTACCACCGGCTCGTGGTCCTCATCGCCGCGCTGATCGCCGCCGAGGCGGGAGTCGGCACCCTCAGCGCCGACGAGCGCGAGCAGGGCATGGAACTGTTCCGTGTCGCGGTGCTGGGCGCCGACCCCGAACACTTCCCCGCCCTGGCCCACTTCGCGCGCGACGTCCGTCCTCTCGGGGCGGACCGCCGCGCCGCGTTCGAAGAGATCGTCGCAGCCCACCTCGCCGACATCGAGGCTCGTCTCCCCTGACGTGACAGGACCGCAACCCGAAGCGGGTTGACCCGCTGCCTGTTATCGCTAACATAACCTTGCTCACGCACCCGGAACGCGGCAAGGAGGTGTCGATGCCCGCCGATGGCTCCTCTGGCAAGCGCCAGGCAGGGCTCGCCGAGGTCGCGGCCCTGGCCGGGGTCTCGCACATGACGGTGTCCCGGGTCGTGAACGACACCGGCCCCGTCCGCGCCGAAACCCGGGCACGCGTGCTGGCCGCGGTGGAGAAACTGGGGTACCGCCCCAACTCCGCCGCGCGGGCACTGGCGACGGGCCGGTCGAACACGCTCGGCGTGGTCGCGCTGGAGTCCAATTTGTACGGTCCGGCGAGCACGCTCCACGGAATAGAGAACGCGGCCCGCGAAGCGGGTTACGCGATCACCATCGCGAGCGTGAGCCGCCCCGGCCGCTCGTCGATCGCGGATGCCGTGGAGAACCTGCGGCGCCAGGCGGTCGAGGGCATCGTCGTGATCGCACCGCATGTCACCGCGGGCGACGCGTTGCGGCGCGCGCCCGCCGACGTCCCGATGGTCGCCGTCGGCGGTGGCGACTCGGCTCCGGTGCCGGTGATCTCGGTGGACCAGCACGAAGGGGCCCGGCGCGTGACCGAGCACCTGCTCGCACTGGGACATCGGACGGTATGGCACGTGGCGGGGCCGTCCGACTGGCTGGAGTCGCTCGAACGTGAACGGGGCTGGCGGGAAACCCTGGAACGCCACAGCGCGCCGGTGCCACCCGCGCTACGCGGGGACTGGAGCCCGCGCTCGGGCTACGACGCCGGCCGCGCACTGGTCCGCGAGAGAGGAGTCGACGCGGTCTTCGTCGCGAACGACCAGATGGCGCTGGGCGTCCTGCGCGCGTTCGCCGAGGCCGGGATCGCGGTACCGGGAGACGTCCGGGTCGCCGGGTTCGACGACGTCCCCGAGGCGGCCTACTTCAGCCCGCCGCTGACGACGGTGCGGCAGGACTTCATCGAGGTCGGCAGACGGACCTTCCGGTTACTCGTCGAGCGAATGAACGGGGGTTCCCCCGACGCCCGCCACCTCGTGGCACCCGATCTGATCGTGCGGGACAGCACCGGAAAACGGTAGCCCTGCTCAGGAAAGCGCTTACAGTCTTGCCGTCCCGCAAATGTTAGCGCTAACAGTACTCGTTTCACCCGCCGCCAGCGGCGCTCCGTCACCCCGGTCCCCGAAAGGAAAGTCCCCAGTGCCAGCAGATCCTCTGGTCGTCGGTGTCGACTTCGGCACCCTGTCGGGCCGCGCGGTGGTGGTCAGGGTCCGCGACGGCGCGGAACTGGGAAGCGCGGTCACCGAATACCGGCACGGTGTTGTCGACGACCGGCTCCCCACGACCTTCCAGAAGCTGCCGCCCGGCTGGGCGCTCCAGGTGCCGTCGGACTATGTGGACGTCCTGCGCACCGCCGTCCCCGCCGCGCTCGCCGAAGCGGGTGCCGACCCGGGTGACGTGATCGGGATCGGCACGGATTTCACGGCCTGCACGATGGTGCCTGCCACCGCCGACGGCACGCCGCTGTGCGAGGTGCCGGAGTTCACCGGGAATCCCCACGCGTACGTGAAGCTGTGGCGTCATCACGCGGCGCAGCCGCAGGCGGACCGGATCAACGCGCTCGCACGGGAACGCGGTGAGGCGTGGTTACCGCGGTATGGCGGGCTGATCTCGTCGGAGTGGGAATTCGCGAAGGCGTTGCAGGTCTTCGAGGAGGCACCCGAGGTCTACGCCGCGATGCGACACTGGGTCGAGCTGGCCGACTGGATCGTCTGGCAGCTGACCGGGTCCTATGTCCGCAACACCTGCACGGCCGGGTACAAGGGGATCTACCAGGACGGCCGGTATCCGAGCCGCGCCTTCCTCCACGCGCTGACGCCGGGCTTCGAGTCCTTTGTGGCCGACAAGCTCGAACACCCGTTGGGGCGGCTCGGGTCCCGGGCGGGCAGCCTCACCGCCGAGGCCGCCGTGCTGACCGGGCTGCCGGAGGGAATCGCGGTGGCGGTCGGCAACGTCGACGCGCACGTGACCGCACCGGCGGCGCAGGCGGTCGAGCCGGGGCAGCTGGTGGCGATCATGGGCACCTCGACCTGCCACGTCATGAGCGGTGCCGAGCTGCGTGAGGTTCCCGGCATGTGCGGGGTGGTCGACGGCGGGATCGTTCCCGGGCTATGGGGATACGAAGCGGGGCAAAGCGGCGTAGGTGACATCTTCGGCTGGTTCGTCGAACAGGGCGTCCCAGCGTCCCATGTGGACGACGCGTGGGCGGCGGGGCTGTCCGTGCACGAGTGGCTGACCAGGCTCGCGGCGCGGCAGGAGGTCGGCGAGCACGGCCTCGTCGCGCTCGACTGGCACAGCGGGAACCGTTCGGTGCTGGTGGATCACGAGCTGTCCGGGGTGCTCGTCGGGCAGACCCTGGACACCCGCCCCGAGCACGTCTACCGGGCGCTGCTGGAGGCGACCGCGTTCGGCACCCGCAAGATCATCGAGACGTTCACCGCGGCGGAAGTGCCGGTCACCGAACTGATCATCGCCGGTGGGCTGACCAAGAACGCGCTGCTGATGCAGATCTACGCCGACGTCACCAACCTGCCGTTGTCGATCATCGGGTCGGCGCAGGGACCCGCGCTCGGCTCGGCGATCCACGCCGCGGTCGCCGCCGGCGCGTACCCCGACGTCCGTGCCGCCGCGGCCGCGATGGGTTCGGTCGAGCGGCTGGTGTACCGCCCGGTGCTGGCGAACGTGGCGGCCTACGACGAGCTGTATGCCGAATACGAGCTCTTGCACGACTACTTCGGCCGCGGCGGCAACGACGTCATGCACCGTCTCGCCGCCCGTCGCCGCGAGCTGGCCACTGTCGCGAAAGGACAGAACACATGACGCTCACCGCACGAGCCCGCGACACCATAGCCGCGCTGCGGGAAACCGTCGCCCGGCTGCACGGCGAGCTGACCCGCAACGAGCTGGTCAGCTGGACCGCGGGCAACATCTCGGCACGTGTGCCGGGCCAGGACCTGATGGTGATCAAGCCGTCCGGAGTGTCCTATGCGGACCTGAGCGCCGACACGATGGTCGTCACCGATCTGCGCGGGAAGCTGGTGCACGGGGACCTCGCACCGTCCTCCGACACGGCCGCGCACGCGTATGTCTACCGGCATCTGCCCGAGATCGGCGGGGTGGTGCACACGCACTCGACGTACGCGACGGCGTGGGCGGCGCGCGGCGAGCCGATTCCTTGTGTGCTCACGATGATCGCCGACGAGTTCGGCGGCGAGATCCCGGTCGGCCCGTTCGCGTTGATCGGGGACGATTCGATCGGCCGCGGCATCGTCGAGACGCTGCGCGCGAGCCGCTCCCCCGCGGTGCTGATGCGCAATCACGGCCCGTTCACCGTCGGGCGGACCGCGCGGGACGCGGTGAAGGCCGCGGTGATGGTCGAGGACGTCGCGCGCACTGTCCACATCGCACACCAGCTCGGGAAGCCCGTTCCGTTGTCCGAAGACGACGTCGACCGGCTGCACGAGCGCTACCAGAACGTCTACGGCCAGCACCGAACCGGCCAGAACGGGGAGAACAGATGACGTCCGGGACCAAGCCGCAGGTGTGGTTCCTCACCGGCAGCCAGTCGCTCTACGGCGACGAGACGCTCGAGCAGGTCGCCGGGCAGTCCCTGCGGATCCAGCACCTGCTCGCCGAGTCCGGCGGGCTGCCGGGCGAGCTGATCGGGAAGCCGGTGCTGACCGGGTCCGCCGGGATCCGCCGGGTACTGCAGGAGGCCAACGCGGACCCCGCCTGTGCCGGGGTGATCGTGTGGATGCACACGTTCAGCCCGGCGAAGATGTGGATCACCGGGCTGGACGCGCTGCGGAAACCGGTGCTGCACCTGCACACCCAGCTCAACCAGGCGCTGCCGTGGGCCAGTATCGACATGGACTTCATGAACCTCAACCAGGCCGCGCACGGCGACCGCGAGTTCGGCTACATCCAGACCCGGCTCGGCGTGCCCCGCAAAACCGTCGCCGGCCACGTGGCCGACCCGCTGGTGGTGGCCCGAATCGACGCCTGGGCGCGGGCGGCGCTCGGCGCGGCCCGGCTGCGGACGCTGAAACTGGCGCGGTTCGGCGACAACATGCGTGACGTCGCGGTGACCGAGGGTGACAAGGTCGAGGCAGAGCGGAGGTTCGGGGTCTCGGTCAACACCTACGGCGTGCACGACCTCGTCGAGCGGGTCGACGCGGTGTCCACTGTGGAGGTCGACGATCTGGTCGTCTGGTACGCCGACGAATACGTGCTCAGGCCCGAGCTGGCGCGCGGCGGTGCGCGGCACGACTCCCTGCGGTACGCCGCGCGGATCGAACTCGGCCTGCGGTCCTTCCTCACCGAGGGCGGGTTCGGCGCGTTCACCACGAACTTCGAGGATCTGGGCGGGCTACGTCAGCTCCCGGGGCTCGCGGTGCAGCGGCTGATGGCCGACGGGTACGGCTTCGGCGGTGAAGGCGACTGGAAGACGTCGATGCTGCTGGCCGCGGTCAAGACGATGGGCCGTGGATCGGACCGCGGAACGTCCTTCATGGAGGACTACACCTACCACTTCGGGCCGGGTGAGCCGAAGATCCTCGGCGCGCACATGCTCGAAGTGTGCCCGAGCATCGCGGCCGGGAAGCCGTCGTGCGAGATCCACCCGCTGGGCATCGGCGGGCGGGAGGATCCCGTCCGGCTCGTCTTCGACGCTCGCCCCGGACCCGGCGTCGTGCTCGGGCTGAGCGATCTCGGCGACCGGTTCCGCATGGTGGCCAACGAGATCGAGGTCGTACCGCCCGACGAGCCGCTGCCGAACCTGCCGGTGGCCCGCGCGGTCTGGAAGCCCGCGCCCTCGCTGACGACGTCCGCGGAGTCGTGGATCACCGCGGGCGCCCCGCACCACACGGTGCTCAGCCAGGCCGTCGGCACCGAGACCGTGCGGGACTTCGCCCGCATGCTCGGCGTCGAACTGCTCGTCATCGACGAGCACACCACGACCGCGGACTTCGCGGACCGGATCCGCTGGAACCAGGCCTATCACCGGCTCGCGCTGGGTTTCTGACAGAGCAATTCGAGAAACGCCTTCGGACAGGAGAACGAACAATGAGGTTCATTCGAAGCATCGCCGCGGCTGGGATCGCGGTACTGGGGCTGAGCGTGTCCGCGTGCGGGTCCAGCACGAAGACGGCCGACCAGCAGGCGGCGGCCGGAGCGGGTGGCGGGCTGGTCGGTGTCACCATGCCGACCAAGTCCTCCGAGCGCTGGATCCACGACGGCGACAACATCAAGGCATCACTGGAAAAGCTCGGCTACCAGGTCGATCTGCAGTACGCCGAGAACGACATCCCCACCCAGGTCAACCAGATCGAGAACCAGCTCACCAAGGGTGCGAAGCTCCTGGTCGTCGCCTCGATCGACGGGACGGCGATCACCACCCAGCTGCAGGAGGCCGCCGACCGCAAGGTCCCGGTGATCGCCTACGACCGGCTCATCCGCAATTCTCCCCACGTCGACTACTACGCCACGTTCGACAACTTCAAGGTCGGCGTCGAGCAGGCGAACTCCCTGGTCAAGGGTCTCGGCGACGGGCAGGGCCCGTTCAACGTCGAGCTGTTCGGCGGCTCACCCGACGACAACAACGCGACGTTCTTCTTCAACGGCGCGATGTCGGTGCTCAAACCGTTGATCGACAGCGGGAAGCTGATCGTCAAAAGCGGACAGACGGACTTCGCCCGCACCGCGATCCTGCGCTGGGACCCGGCCACCGCGCAGCGGCGGATGGAGGACCTGCTCACCAAGACCTACACCGGCGGCGCCAAGGTCCACGGCGTGCTCTCGCCGTACGACGGGCTGTCGATCGGCATCCTGTCCGCGCTGAAGAGCAACGGCTACGGCACCGCCGGGCAGCCGTACCCGGTGGTCACCGGACAGGACGCGGAGGTCGCCTCGGTCAAGTCGATCATCGCCGGGGAGCAGTACTCGACGGTGTTCAAGGACACCCGCAAGCTCGCCGAGGTCACGGTGAAGATGGCCGACACCGTGCTCAAGGGGAACAAGCCGGAGGTCAACAACACCACCGACTACGACAACGGCAAGAAGGTCGTGCCGTCCCAGCTGCTGCAGCCGGTCACCGTGGACAGGAGCAACTACCAGAAGGAGCTGCTCGACTCCGGGTACTACACGCCGGGCCAGCTGAAATGACCGAGTTGCTCGGCATGCGCGGGATCACCAAGACCTTCCCCGGCGTCACCGCGCTCGCCGACGTCACGCTTTCCGTGCGCCGCGGGGAGATCCACGCGATCTGCGGCGAGAACGGCGCCGGGAAGTCGACTCTGATGAAGGTGCTCTCCGGCGTCCATCCACACGGGACATTCGACGGCGAGATCTCCTTCGACGGCGAGCGGTGCACGTTTTCGTCCATTCGCGACAGTGAGCGGCGCGGGATCGTCATCATCCACCAGGAACTCGCGCTCTGCGGCCAGCTGTCGATCGCCGAGAACATCTTCCTCGGCAACGAACAGGCCCGGCGCGGCTGGGTCGACTGGAATCGCACCAATCACGAGGCGGGCGAGCTGCTGCGCCGCGTCGGCCTCCACGAGAACCCGGTGACGCCGGTGCGTGATCTCGGCGTCGGCAAGCAGCAGCTCGTCGAGATCGCCAAGGCACTGTCCAAAGAGGTCAGACTACTCATCCTCGACGAGCCGACCGCCGCGCTCAACGACGACGATTCGGCGCATCTGCTCGGCCTGCTCCGCGAACTGCGTGACGACGGGGTGACCTGCGTGATCATCTCGCACAAACTGGGCGAGGTGACCGCGATCGCCGACACCGTCACGATCCTGCGGGACGGCCGCACCATCGAAACGCTCGGCGCGGCCGGGCTCAGCGAGGAACGCATCATCACCGGCATGGTCGGCCGCGACCTCGAACACCGCTTCCCGCCCCGGGAACCGGATATCGGCGACGAGGTGCTGCGCATCGAGGACTGGACCGTGCACAGCCCCACCCAGCCCGGCAGGGTCGTCGTCGACCACGCCAACCTGATGCTGCGGCGCGGCGAGATCGTCGGGCTCGCCGGGCTCATGGGCGCGGGCCGCACCGAACTGGCGATGAGCGTCTTCGGCCGCTCCTACGGCACGGACATCTCCGGGCGGCTGGTCAAGGACGGCCGGGAGATCACCGTGCGGTCCGTCGGCGACGCCATCCGGCACGGGATCGCCTACGCCACCGAGGACCGGAAACGCTACGGGCTCAACCTGATCGACGACATCCAGCGCAACACCGCCGCCGCGGGCCTGCGCAAGCTGGCCCGCCGCGGCTGGGTGAACGAACACGCCGAACACGACGTCGCCGCGAGGTTCCACCGCGACCTGCGGATCAAGGCACCGTCCGTGCGCAGTGTCACCGGCAAGCTGTCCGGCGGCAACCAGCAGAAGGTCGTGCTGGCCAAGTGGATCTTCACCGACCCGGACGTGCTCATCCTCGACGAGCCCACCCGCGGCATCGACGTCGGCGCGAAGTACGAGATCTACACGATCGTCAACGCGCTTGCCGCACAAGGGAAGGCGGTGCTCGTCATCTCTTCCGAACTCCCCGAACTGCTCGGCCTGTGCGACCGGATCCACACGCTGTCCGCCGGCCGGATCACCGGCGAGGTCGCCCGCGCCGACGCCACCCAGGAAATCCTCATGCGGTACATGACGAAGGAACGGCCATGACCACCACCGACACCCCGCGGACCACGGACTCCGCCGCTCCGGCCGCGCCGCGCAGTCCCCGGCGGATCTCGATCAACCTGCGGCAGAGCGGAATCTACGTCGCCTTCGCGCTCATCGTCGTGCTGTTCGAGGTGATCACCCGCGGCGCGCTGCTGGAACCGCAGAACATCTCCAACATCATCGTCCAGAACTCCTACGTGCTGATCCTGGCGATCGGGATGATCCTGGTGATCATCGCCGGGCACATCGACCTCTCCGCGGGCTCGGTGGTCGCGATGACCGGCGCGGTTTCGGCTGTGCTGACGGTGAATCTCGGCCTGCCCTGGCCGCTCGCCGTGCTCGTCACCCTGGTCGTCGGCGCGCTGATCGGCGCCTGGCAGGGCTACTGGGTCGCCTACTTCGGCATCCCCGCGTTCATCGTGACACTGGCCGGGATGCTCGCCTTCCGCGCGCTGACCCTGACCGTGCTCGGCAACCAGGGCATCGGCCCGTTCCCGGACGCGATCCGCACGTTGTCCAACGGGTTCACCGGCGGCTACCTCGGCAACATCGGGCTCGGCCCACTCGGCGGCGCCGACCTCGTCAGCCTGCTCGCGGGCGTGGCCGTGGTCGCCGGGATCGCGCTCACCCAGTGGCGCAAGCGGACCGCGCGGCTCGGGTACGGGCAGGAGGTCGACCCGCTGCCGATGTTCGTGCTCAAGATCGCCGCGGCCGCCGTCGTCGTGCTCGCGGTCGTGGTGCAGCTGGCGCGGTTCAAGAACCTGCCCTGGGTGCTGGTCCTGCTCGCCGTGCTCGTGCTGGGCTACTCGCTCGTGGCCGGGAAATCCGTGTTCGGCAGGCACATCTACGCCGTCGGCGGGAACCTGCAGGCCGCGACGCTGTCCGGGGTCAAGGTCAAGTCCGTGACCTTCTGGATCTTCGTCAACATGGGCGTGCTCGCCGCGCTCGCCGGGATCATCTTCGCCGGACGGCTCAACCAGGCGGGCCCGACCGCGGGCGTCAACTTCGAACTCGACGCCATCGCCGCCGCGTTCATCGGCGGCGCCGCGGTGCAGGGCGGCGTCGGCAAGGTCGTCGGTGCCATCACCGGCGGCCTGATCATGGCGGTCATCAACAACGGCATGTCCCTCATCGGCGCCCCCAGCGAACGCGTCATGCTCGTCAAGGGCGCAGTCCTGCTCGCCGCCGTCGCCTACGACATCTGGACCAAACGCCGTGCGGGGACGGCGTCCCGCCTGCTCGCCCGGTAGCCCGTGGCAACCCGGACAGCTCGCTCGCGCGTATATGCGGCATCGATTCCAGGCGCGCGACGAGGAGGAACGGGAAATGGCCAGGAGAACGGCGACGACGGCACTGACGACCATGGCGATCGTGTTCGGGGGTGCGCCGGTGGCGGCCGCGGCGAGCGCACCGGCCCTCGAGGTCTATCCCACGGAGGTGCGGCCGGGCAGGATTTTCGGCACCGGCATCCACGGCGGCTGTGACCGGTACTCGGCCGTTTCCTCACCCGGCTTCACCGCGCCGGTCGCCCTGGTCGCCGTCGGCGGCGACCGGAACAACCTGTGGGGCAACGGCACGGCCGTCTCCACGCCGGGTGTCTACACCGCGACCGCCACCTGCGACGGCAGGAAGCTGTCCACCCGGTTCACCGTCCTGCCGCACCAGCCTCCGGCGTGGGGCCTGTACCCGGCCGAGGTGCAGCCGGGCGGCGAGATCTCGGCCGGCTCGGACACCATCAACGGCTGCCCCGGTGGCGCGCTGGGCCCCGCGACCTCGCCGGGTTTCGCCGCCCCGCTGCGGTGGACCAGCGGCGGCAACTTCGGCCGGTTCAGCGGGAAGACCACGGTGATCAGCACGCCCGGCCGGTACCAGGCCACCCTGAGATGCGCGGGCACCCCGATCCCCGGCGTGCTCGAGTTCACCATCCTGGGCACCCCGCCCACCACGACGCCACCGGCCTCCCCTGCCACGACGACGCCCGGGAGCGGCTCGGGCCTGCCCGCCGGACGGACGCCGATCGTGAAGCCGAAGGGCGCGCCGCAGACCGGAGGTGGCGGCACCGCGGAATAACCGCCCGTTTCGGGCACGCCGCCGTGAGCGCGGCGTCGACGGGAGAGCACAGGGCGTTGCGGATCGGGCTGGACCGCTATACGGTTGGGCGGAACTAGAACAGGTTCCAGTTTTTGGGTTGCGGTCCGGACCGAGGAGCGGAAATGGTGAAAAGGGCGCCGCGCGGCGACGAAGCCGACTACGTGGTCGTCGGATCGGGCAGCTCGGGGGCTGCGATCGCGGGCAGGCTGGCGAAGTCGGGGGCCAGCGTCATAGTGCTCGAGGCGGGCAAGAGCGACGAGCAGCTGCTGGTCACGAAGCCGGGGATGGTCGCCCCGATGCACGCGGTGCCCCAGCTCAAGAAGATCGTGGACTGGGGCTACTACTCGGTCCCGCAGAAACACGTTCTAGATCGCCGGATGCCGGTGCCGCGCGGCAAGGTGATCGGCGGCTCCAGCTCGGTGAACGGCATGGTCTACGTCCGCGGCAACCGCGCGAACTTCGACTCCTGGGCCGCCGAGGGCAACACGGGCTGGGACGCCGACAGCGTGAACGCCGCGTACAAGCGGATGGAGGACTTCGAGGACGGCGAGAACGCCTTCCGGGGCGCGGGCGGGCCGATCCGGATCACCCGCAACAAGATCCCGCAGGAAGGCACGCTCCAGTTCCTCGACGCCACCGCCGACGCCGTCGGCTGCGACATCCTCGACGACTACAACGCCGAGTCGCAGGAAGGCGTCAGCCGGATGCAGCAGAACGCCGCGGACGGCCTGCGCTACAGCGCCTCGCGCGGCTACCTCCGCGACCTCGCACCCGCGACGCTCGACGTGCAGTCCCGCGTGCTGGCGAAGAAGGTCGTCATCGAGAACGGCCGCGCCGTCGGCGTCGAGGTGGTCGACGCGAACGGCAGGCAGCGCACGGTCCGCGCGGGCAAGGAGGTCATCCTCTCCGCCGGGTTCGTCGGCTCGCCGCAGCTGCTCATGCTCTCCGGGATCGGCCACGCCGAGCACCTGAAAGAACACGGCATCGACGTGCTCGCCGACCTTCCCGTCGGCGACAACCTGCACGACCACATGTTCCACGCCCTGACGTTCCGGGTCTCCTCCTGCAAGAACAAGGGCACGGCGCCGTACTTCGCGCGCGGCCTGGCCCGTGAGCTGCTCCGGCCCGGCAGCACCTTCCTGGCGAACTCGGTCTTCGAGGCGCTGGCGTTCCTCAAGACTTCCCAGGCCGAGACGGTCCCGAACCTGCAGCTGCACCTGCTGCCGTGGGCGTACGTGTCGCCCAACCAGGACGCGCCGATCCGGCACGCCGTCGACAAGCGGCCCGCGCTCACCGTGCTGACGACGCTGATCTACCCGAAGAGCCGGGGCACGCTGCGGCTCGCCTCGGCCGATCCCACGGCGTCCCCGCTCATCGACTTCCAGTACCTCGCCGACCCTGCCGATCTCGACGTCCTCGCCGAGGGCTCGGAAATGGTGCGGGAGATCTTCGCGTCGAAGGCGTTCAAGGGCGCGATCAAGGAGGAGCTCCACCCGGGCACGCAGCTGCGCGGCCAGGCACTGCGCGACGCGATCCTGAACCGCGCGACGTCGGTCTACCACGGCGTCGGCACCTGCCGGATGGGCGTCGACGAGCTCGCCGTCGTCGGCCCCGACCTCAAGGTGCGCGGTGTCGACGGGCTGCGGGTCTGCGACGCCTCGATCATGCCGTCGATCACCGGCGGCAACACCAACGCGCCCGCCATCATGATCGGCGAGATGGGCGCGCAGCTCGTCCTCGCCGGAAAGTGAGCGGATCATGACCCTCACCCCGCTCGGGCTCACCCGGCCGGCGTCGGTGACCGACGCCTTCCTGCGGCAGCTCGTCGCCAGGGTCCCGGGTTCGTCCGGGCCGCCCTGGAAACTCACCGAGGTCTACACCGGCGAGACGCTCGTCGAGCTGCCGCAGTCGGCGCCCGCCGACATCGAGCAGGCGTTCGCGGCCGCGCGCGAGGCCCAGCGGAAATGGGCCGCCACCCCGCTCAAACAGCGGCTGGCCGTGTTCGATCGAGCGCATGCGCTCTTCGTCGGCAACGCGCGGATCGTCGCCGACCTCATCCAGGTCGAAAGCGGCAAGAACCGGCGAATGGCGATCGAGGAGTCCTGCGATCCGCCGATGGTGATGAGCCACTACCTCCGGCGGGCCCCGAAACTGCTGGCACCGGTCCGGCGCGGCGGGCCGGTACCGCTGCTGACGACGTCCACCGAGATCCGGCTGCCCAAGGGCGTGGCCGGCATCATCGCGCCGTGGAACTTCCCGTTCGCCACCGGCATTTCCGACGCCATCCCGGCTTTGATGGCAGGCAACGCGGTCGTGTTGAAACCGGACAACAAGACAGCGCTTTCGCCGCTGTACGGCATCCAGCTGCTCGAAGAGGCCGGGCTGCCGAAGGGCCTGTTCCAGGTGGTGTGCGGTGAGGGCCCCGACGTCGGTCCGACGCTCATCGACAACGCCGACTACGTGATGTTCACCGGCTCCACCGCCACCGGCAAGGTGATCGGCGAGCGGGCGGGCCGGAATCTCATCGGCTGCTGCCTCGAACTCGGCGGCAAGAACCCGATGATCGTGCTCCCCGACGCCGACATCGGCCAGGCCGCCCAGGGCGCGGTCTTCGGCGCGTTCGGCAACACCGGCCAGATCTGCATGCACATCGAGCGGATCTACCTCCCGGAGTCCCGCTACGACGAGTTCAAGAAGGCGTTCGTGGCCAAGGCCGAAGCGCTCGACGTCCGCGCCGCCTACGACTTCGGCCCCGAGATGGGCTCGCTGGTCTCCGTCGACCACATGCGCCGCGTCCAGTCGCATGTGGACGACGCGGTGGCCAAGGGCGCGACCGTCCTCTGTGGCGGCAAGCCCCGTCCCGACCTCGGTCCGGCGTTCTTCGAGCCGACGATCCTCGAAGGCGTCACGAAGGACATGCTCTGCGGCGTCACCGAAACCTTCGGACCCGTTGTCGCGCTGCACAAATACCGTACGGTCGACGAAGCCGTCGCGCTCGCCAACGATACCGACTACGGCCTCAACGCCTCGGTCTGGGGCAGGGACATCGGCGCTGCGCGCGCCGTGGCCGCGCGGCTCGAAACCGGCAACGTCAACATCAACGACATTCTCGCCACCGCGTACGCCGCGAAGGGGACGCCGTCGGGCGGGGTCAAGAGTTCCGGCGTCGGCGCCCGCCACGGCGACCAGGGCCTGCTCAAGTACACCGACGTGCAGAACATGGCGGTGCTCAAGAAACAGGTCATGAGCCCCCGGCCCGGCCAGAGCTACGAAAAGTACGTCGAGGGCATGCTCTCGGGGCTGAAGTTCATGCGGAAGCTGCGCATCCGCTAGCCGTCCCGGCGAGGCGAGCGCACGCGAGGCAGGATGTCTCCATGAGCGAGCCTTCCTTCACCCTCGTGCAGCTGCGTTACTTCGAGGCGGCGGCCCGGCATCTGAGCATGACCGCCGCCTCGAAGGAGCTCATGGTGTCGCAGTCGGCCGTGTCGACCGCGATCGCGCAGCTGGAGAAGGAAATGGGCGTGCAGTTCCTGCTGCGCCACCACGCCCGCGGGCTCAGCCTGACCACGGCGGGCGAGGCGTTCTACAAGCGGGTGCTGGACTTCCTCGCGCACGGCGCCGAGCTGGTCGAGACCGCCCGGCAGTCCGGCACCGAGCTGGTCGGGACGCTGACCGTCGGCTGCTTCGCCACGCTCGCACCGTTCCGGCTGCCCGGCCTGCTGGCCGAGTTCGAGGCCCGGCACCCCCGGGTCCACGTGTCGCTGCGCGAAGGCGAACACAACGCCCTCACCTCGGCTCTGCGCTCGGGCGAGACCGAGCTCGCCCTGCTGTACGGCTACGACCTTGGCGACGACATCGACCGCGAGGTCGTGGGCACGGCGCCCCCGTACGCCCTCGTCGCCGAGGATCACCGGCTCGCGCGGCGGAAGAGCCGCAAGGTGTCGCTCCAGGACCTGGCCGACGAGCCCATGGTGCTGCTCGATCTGCCGCACAGCCGCGAGTATCTGCAGTCGGTCCTCAGCGACGCGGGGGTGGAGCCGCGGGTCCGCCACCGCACCACCGGCTACGAGACCGTGCGCGCGCTCGTCGCCTACGGCCACGGCTTCGCGCTCCTCAATCAGCGCCCGCCCGCCGAAACGACCTACTCGGGCGCGCGAGCCGTACCGCTCACGCTGACCGACGACGTCCCGGCGCTGGACATCGTCGTCGCCTCGATGCGCGGAGTCCGCCTCACCCGGCGGGCGCAGGAGTTCCGGGAGCTGTGCCGCACCCGCTACGCGAACTGAAGTCAGGCCTGGCTCAGATACCCGCGCTGCGTCGCGATGTGGTCGGCGACGAACTTGGCGTCGTGCCACACACCCCAGATGAAGCTCGAGCCGCGACGCGCCAGCCAGGGCAATCCCAGGAAGTACACGCCCGGTTCCGACGACACGCCGCGACGGTGTCGTGGCTTGCCGTTCTCGTCGAACGCGTCGACGCGCAACCAGCCGTAGTCCGTGGCGAACCCGGTCGCCCAGACGATCGAGCGGACCCCGGCGGCGGCGAGATCGAGTTCGAGGATCGGGTCGGTCACGCACGCGGGGTCCGGCCCCAGCTCGCGCGCGGCCGGTTCTTCCGGGAAGTCCAGTCCGTTGCGCGCGACGTAGGCGTCGGCCTCGTCGAGCAGCGCGAGATAGTTCGCGTCTCCCCTGGCGATGTTCGCCCCGAGGTCCGGCGCGAACCGCAGGACGCCGTTGTCGTACGAACGGGTCAGGCCAACCAGATCGATGCCGAGCCCGGCCAGCGCCCGGAAGTCCACGGTGTGCCCGCCGCGGGCGCCGCTGACGGCGATGGTGACGTGCTCCGCGCCCGACGGCGGGGTTTCGGCGTCCCATTTGCCGAGGACGCCGAGCCACCAGCAGAAGTCGCGGTCGCGATACCGGCGCGGCGGCCGGTCGTGCGGGCCGACGGAGAGGTACACCTGCCGCCCCGACCGGCGGAGTTCCTCGGCGATCTGCACCCCGGACGAACCCGCGCCGACCACCAGCACCGCTCCCTCGGGCAGCTGCTCCGGGTTCCGGTAGCCGCTGGAGTGGAGCTGCAGGAGGTCGGCGCCGTCCGGCACGATCGGCGGAATCACCGGCCGCTGGAACGGTCCGGTCGCCGCGACGACGAAGCGGGCGTCGATCGTCCCGTCCGAGGTCTCCACGCGAAAACCGGGCCGCCCCTCGTGCCGCCGGACGGACGTCACCTCGACCCCGGGGCGGACCGGTGCGGCGATCTTCTCCGCGTACGCCTCGAAATAGTCCGCCACCTGATCCTTCGAAGCGAAGGCGTCAGGTGCCAGCCCGGCGAACTCCATGCCGGGGAAGCGGTCGTGCCAGGCCGGACCGTTCGCGACCAGCGAGTCCCACCGCTCCGAACGCCAGCGCTCCGCGATCCGGTGCCGTTCCACGACCAGATGCGGCACGCCGCTGTCACTCAGGTGCTCGCTCATCGCCAGACCGGCCTGGCCCCCGCCCACGACGAGAACCTCCACCTCTTGGCTCGACATCCCAGACCTCCACTCCGGACCGGCGGGGTGAACCCGTCCCGGTGCGTCTCCACGCTTTCGTACGTCTCACCGGATCCTGACCGCCCCCACTTCCCGTGTCCAACAGATGTTTCCGGCACACAAGATCTGTTCAGCCGATGCAGGATTGCATCGGAAATTCCGATTCATTGGTACTGAAAGATCTACTGGACAGAACGCAGGTGCCGAGTTCAGGCTGAGGCGACGTCCGACCACCGCCCCAGGGAAGGCCACGCAGTGACTGTCCACCGTCGCATCCGCCCGTTCAACACCCGCGACACCTACCCCGAGCAGAGCCTCGACAACGACCTCTGCCAGGCCGTCGTCGCCAACGGCACGGTCTACGTGCGCGGCCAGATCGGGCAGGATCTCGACACCAGCGAGTCCGTCGGGATCGGCGACGCCGCCGCACAGGCCGAGCAGGCCATGGCCAACATCGCCATGCTGCTGGACGAGGCGGGCAGCCGGATGGAGCACCTGGTCAAGCTCACCATCTACCTGATCGACCCGCGCTACCGCGAGGCCGTGTACCGCGTCGTCGGGCGGTGGACCAAGGGCGTGCACCCGATCTCGACCGGCGTCGTGGTGTCCGCCCTCGCACGGCCGGAGTGGCTGTGCGAGATCGACGCCATCGCCGTGATCCCGGAGGAGGAGAAGTGACCTTTTCGATCGTGGCCCGCGACATCTCCGGGGACACCGTGCGGTTCGGTGTCGCGGCCAGTTCGTCGAGCCCCGCCGTCGTCGCCCGCGTCGCACACCTGCGTCCCGGCGTCGGCGCGGCGGCCTCGCAGAACATCACGGACCCGCGGCTCGGCGTCCGGCTGCTGGACCGGCTCGCCTGCCACGGCGATCCCGAGCGCGCCCTCGCCGACGTCACCACCGCGGACGACATCGAGTACCGGCAGCTCACCGTGCTCGGCCGCACCGGCCCCGGCTTCGCCTACAGCGGATCCCGGACTTTGGGCACCCACGCCTTGGCGGCCGCCGACGGCGTCGTGGCGGCGGGCAACATGCTGGCGGGCAAGCACATCCCGCAGTCCATTGTGGACGCGTTCACCGCCGCCACCGGCGAACTGGAGCAGAGGCTCGTGACCGCGCTGCGGGCCGGTCTCACCGCCGGCGGCGAAGAGGGCCCCGTCCGTTCCGCCGGTGTCGTCGTGGTGTCCGATGTGGACTGGCGGGTCACGGATCTCCGGGTGGACTGGGCGGACGACCCCATCGACCGGCTCGCCGAGCTGCTCGACGTGTGGCTCCCCCAGCGCGACGACTACGTCACCCGCGGCCTCGACCCCGCCACCGCGCCCTCCTACGGCGTGCCGGGAGACGACCGATGACAACACTGACAACACTGTCGACGCTCAAGAACGCCACCCGCGCCGAGATCGACCGGCACGCCGACGCGCTGATCCGCCTGTCGGAACGGCTGCACGCCGACCCCGAGACGGCGTGGGAGGAACACCGCGCCGCCGCGGCGGTGCCGGAGCTGCTCGACCGCGCCGGGTTCGCCGTCACGGCGAAGTATCTCGGCCTCGACACGGCGTTCCACGCGAGCTTCGGCCATGGCCCGACGCGGATCGCGCTGTGCGCCGAGTACGACGCGCTGCCCGGCCTCGGCCACGCCTGCGGGCACAACCTGATCGCGGCCAGTTCGGTCGGCGCCGCACTGGGACTGGCCGCGGTGGCCGACGACGCCGGGCTGACCGTCGAGGTCTACGGAACCCCGGCCGAGGAGGGCGGCGGCGGGAAGATCGAGCTGCTCGACCGCGGCGCGTTCGCCGGCGTGGACCTCGCGATGATGGTGCACCCGGCGCCGGTCGACGTCGCCGAGGCCCGGCCGTTCGCCGTCAGCCACTCGAAGATCTCCTACACCGGCAAGTCCGCGCACGCCGCCGCCTACCCCGAGGCCGGAATCAACGCCGCCGACGCGTTCACCGTCGCCCAGGTCGCGATCGGCCTGCTCCGCCAGCAGCTCCCGGCGTCGGCACGCGTGCACGGCGTCGTGACACACGCCGGTGACGCGCCGAACGCGATCCCCGAGCACACCGAGGGCCGCTGGTACGTCCGGGCCGAGACACTCGCGGAACTGTCCGAAGTGGAGCCCCGCGTACTGCGCGCCTTCGAGGCGGGCGCGGTGGCCACCGGCTGCGAGCTGGCCGTGGAGCCGGAAAGCAAGCCGTACGCCGAATTCCGCGCGGACGAGGCGGCGTTGGCGGCCTACCGCGGCAACGCGCTCGAACTCGGCCGCGAGTTCGCCCCGGACGGCACCGCGTCCCGCATGAACCGCGCCTCCACCGACATGGGCAACGTCTCGCAGGTCGTGCCCGCCATCCACCCCTACATCGGCATCGGGTCCCTGCCCGCGATCAACCACCAGCGCGAGTTCGCCGCCCACTGCGTCGGCGGCACCGCGCAGCGAGCCCTGCTCGACGGCGCGATCGCACTGGCGTGGACCGGAGTGGACCGGGCCGTGACGCCCTGACCCGCTCCCGCACGTCCCGTCCTGTAACCACTTCTTCCGGGAAGGACAACGATGTCCCACACCCCGACGCGGACCGAGCACGACATGCTCGGCGAAATCGGCGTGCCCGCGGACGCCTACTACGGCGCCCACACCGCCCGCGCGCTCATCAACTTCCCAATCACGCGGGAAATCCTCGCCGACCGGCCGCACCTGGTCGTGGCACTGGCGACGGTCAAACAGGCCGCGGCCATCGCCAACGCGGACGTCGGTGCTCTCGACCGCGGCAAAGCCGACGCCATCGCGAAGGCCTGCACCGAAATCAGGAACGGCCTGCTGCACGACCAGTTCGTCGTCGACCTCATCCAGGGCGGCGCCGGCACCTCGACGAACATGAACGCCAACGAGGTCATCGCCAACCGCGCCCTGGAGCTGCTCGGCCACGAGCGCGGAGACCACGCCGCGCTCCACCCGCTCGATGACGTCAACCTCGGCCAGAGCACCAACGACGTCTACCCCACCGCGGTCAAGCTCGCGCTCGACAGCCACCTCGCCGAGCTGCTGGCCGCGCTCGCCGGACTCCGGAAAGCGTTTTCCGCCAAGGCGTCCGAGTTCGGCGACATCCTCAAGATGGGTCGCACCCAGCTGCAGGACGCCGTCCCGATGACCCTCGGCCAGGAGTTCGGCGCGTTCGCCGCCACCCTCGGCGAGGACGAGCAGCGCCTCGCCGAGGCCCGACTGCTGCTGCACGAGCTCAACCTCGGCGGCACGGCGATCGGCACCGGCCTCAACGCCCGCCCCGGTTACCGCGAGCTGGCCGTGGCGCGGCTGCGCGGGCTGACCGGCATCCCGACACTCGTCTCCGCCCCCGACCTCATCGAGGCCACCCAGGACGTCGGCGTGTTCGTCCAGCTTTCCGGTGTGCTCAAGCGGGTCGCGGTCAAGCTCTCGAAGATCTGCAACGATCTGCGGCTGCTCTCGTCGGGCCCGCAGGCCGGGCTCGGCGAGATCACCCTGCCCGCGCGGCAGGCGGGGTCCTCGATCATGCCCGGCAAGGTCAACCCCGTCATCCCCGAGGTCGTCAACCAGATCGCCTTCGAGATCATCGGCAACGACGTCACGATCACCCTCGCCGCGGAAGGCGGGCAACTGCAGCTCAACGCCTTCGAGCCGATCATCGCCCGTGCCCTCACCGCGGGCCTCGACCACCTCACCGCCGGGATCGGGGTGCTCACCGAGCACTGCGTCCGCGGGATCACCGCCCGCCGCGAGCACCTGGCGGGCATCGTCGCCGGCTCCACCGGCCTGGTGACCGCGCTGAGTCCCGCGCTCGGCTACGAGGCCGCGTCGACCGTCGCGCTGGAGGCGCACCGCACCGGCCGTCCCGCGCTGGACCTGGTGCGGGAGCGACGGCTGCTGACCGACGAGCAGCTCGGCGCGCTGACCACGCCCCAGGCGCTCACCGGCGGACCACTCGCCTGACCGTCCCCTAGCGTCTTCACCAGATCCGGTCCAAGGAGGCCACCGATGACCGCACGGGAAGCCGTTCCCGCCAGGGAACTCACCGAAACGATCGCCGACCCCGCGACGCTGCGCCGGAGTGTGGCCGCGGGCGCGGTCGGCGTCTTCGTGCACTGGTTCGACTGGGCCGCCTACGCCTACCTCGCGAGCACCATCGCCTCGGTCTTCTTCCCCGCGGGCGACGCCACCGCCGGCCTCCTCGCCGTGTTCGGGGTCTTCGCGGTGTCGTTCGGGATCCGGCCCCTCGGCGCACTGGTGTTCGGACCACTCGGCGACCGGATCGGCCGCAAGCGCACCCTGTCGATCGTCATCTTCGCGATGACCGGCGCCACCCTCGTCATCGGCCTGCTCCCCGGCTACTCGACGATCGGGATCGCGGCACCGCTGCTGCTGGTCTTCCTCCGGCTGCTGCAGGGCTTCGCCGCGGGCGGCGAGTTCGGCAGCGCCGCGAGCTTCCTCGCCGAGTACGCGCCGCGCCGCCGTCGCGGGTTCGGTGTCAGCTGGCTCGAAGTCGGTTCCCTGCTCGGGTTCCTCGCCGGGTCGTTCGTGTTCCTCCTGCTGTCGGTCGGTCTCTCGGACGCGCAGCTCGCCTCGTGGGGCTGGCGTGTCCCGTTCCTCATCGCCGCCCCGCTCGGCATCATCGGCTTCGTCATCCGCAACAAGATCGAGGACACGCCAGAGTACCGCACGCTCGAAGCGACCGACAACGTGCCGCGCAGCCCGGTGCGGGAACTGTTCCGCAACAACAAGAAACAGCTGCTCCAGGCCGCCGGGCTGATGACGATGATGCACGTCCCGTTCTACGCCGTGCTCACCTATCTGGTCACCTACGAGACCGACTACCTCGGCCACTCCTCCGGCAACGCCGCGCTGCTGTCCACGGTCATCTCGCTCGTCGGGCTGGTCCTCGTCCCGGCGTTCGGCCGCCTGTCCGACCGCGTCGGCAGGCGGCCGGTCCTGCTCGGCGCGGGCATCGCGTTGTTCGTCCTCGCGACCCCGGCCTATCTGCTGATGCGGACCGGCCTCACCGGAACGTGGATCGGCGGGCTCGCACTCGGCATCGTGCTCTCCGCGATCCTCGGCACGTACGCGGTGTGGTCCGCCGAGATCTTCCCGACCCGCACCCGCCAGGGCGGCCTGTCCATCGCCTACAACGTCACCGCCGCCCTCTTCGCCGGAACCGTGCCGTACCTGATGACCGTGCTGATCTCCGCCACCGGCAGCACCCTCGTCCCCGGCCCGTACCTCATGGCCGCCGCCGTGATCGGGCTGATCGCCGCCTTCTCCCTGCGGGAAACCGCCGGGAATCCGTTGCTACAGGCCGAAGATCTCGCCGAGGAGCGCCCCGAATCCTGAACCCCGATGCCAGGAACTCGCGCGGTGGCACCCGAGACCCCGGAACCGTCCATTAAGGACGCACCGTTGGTCGGCTTGTCCGATCTACGATCCTTTGCCGGTCTCACCAACCCAAGCCGCCCACCGGGTTCCTGGCATTGAACCTAGACCCCGTCGTCTCCGAGTTAACCCACTTAACAGAACGTTTACCTGCCTTCGCCCGGTTTTTCGTCCCTTTATCGGAAACTTGTCCCGACACGAGTGACCCTCACCACAACGTTTGTTAGGTAAGGCTCTCCTTAGCTTATGGTTCCGCGATCGTTCGAGGAGCCGGCCGAGAGGAGAGTTAACCTTTGGACCGCATGAGGAGTGAGCTCAGTACGCGATTCGCGCCCAGCGTGCAGTCGGTTTTCCGGGTCGTGGTGGGATTTCTGTTCGCCTGCCACGGAGCCGCGTCCCTGTTCGGGGTGCTCGGTGGCGCGATGGGCACGCACGGCGGCACGGTGCCGGCGGGTGCGTGGCCGGGCTGGTGGGCGGCCGTCATCCAGCTTGTCGGCGGAACGTTGGTGGCGCTCGGGCTGTGCACCCGGGTTTCGGCCCTGGTGTGCGCCGGGTCGATGGCCTACGCCTATTTCACCGTGCACCAGGCGAAAGCTCTCCTGCCCATTCAGAACAGCGGTGAACCGTCCGCCCTCTACGCGTGGGCGTTCCTGGCCATCGCGGCGCTCGGACCGGGCCCGTGGGCCGTCGGAAACGCTTTGCGCCGCCTGCGAAACCGGCCGCCCGCGCCGACCGCCGGCACAGCGGGCGCGCAAGCCTGAACCGCGGCCCGGCCTGCCTCGTCCGCAGGGCAGGCCGGGTCCCGCGTCATCGAGGCGACCGATCTGGAGAAACTCCAGGTTTACGATCGAAATCATGCGATTCGCCATCAAGACCTCGCCCCAGAACACCGCCTGGGCGGACATGCTCGCGGTCTGGCAGGCCGCCGACGAGATCGAACTGTTCGAGTCGGGGTGGACCTTCGACCACTTCTATCCGATCTTCTCCGATCCGACCGGTCCGTGCCTGGAAGGCTGGGTCACCCTCACCGCGCTGGCCCAGGCCACGAAGCGGTTGCGGCTGGGCACGCTGGTCAGCGGGATCCACTATCGGCACCCGGCACTGCTCGCGAACATGGCCGCCACGCTCGACGTCGTCTCCGGCGGCCGCCTCGAGATCGGCATCGGTGCCGGCTGGAACGAGGAGGAATCCGGTGCGTACGGCATGGAACTGGGCACCGTCAAGGAACGCAGCGACCGGTTCGAGGAGGCCTGCGCGGTCCTGCTCGGCCTGCTGACCCAGGAGACCACCACGTTCCAGGGTGAGCACTACCAGCTCACCGACGCCCGCTGCGAGCCCAAGGGGGTGCAGCGGCCGCACCCGCCCTTCTGCATCGGCGGCAGCGGCGAGAAGCGCACCCTGCGCACCACCGCGAAGTACGCCCAGCACTGGAACTTCGTCGGCGGCACGCCCGAGGAGTTCGCGCACAAGCGCGACGTGCTGTACCGCCACTGCGCGGACATCGGCCGCGACCCGGGCGAAATCACCCTCTCCTCGCACGTGCGCCTCGAGCCGGACCTGGACTACGTCAAGGTGGCCGCCCAGGCGGAAGCGCTCGGCGAGGCCGGAGTCGACCTGGCGATCATCTACCTTCCGCCGCCGCACACCCCGGCCGTGCTGGAGCCGCTGACGAAGGCCCTCGAACCGCTGCGCTGAAATCCGGGGCTGCCCGCGAACGCCCTGGCCTCGCGGGCAGCCCGGCGCCCTTACCCAGAAGTGCCGGATTTCAAACATCCACAACGGACTGTTCACGAAACTCATGGCACGGCAACAGAATGTTCGCGCGGAGTTAACCGGCGAAGCGGGCTTCACGCGTAGCACGCGACCGAAATCCTGGTGCGGCTACTACGCGATGCGCGTGTCCGGGGCCGAAACCCGCACCACGGAACGAAAAAACGCGACCCGGTCGAGTGACTTCGAAGGTGTCCCCCGGCAGCGTCCGGGCACCGTGATAGCGTCCGCCCGATGCGCACGGCCGACGGGACACCCACGATCGCCTCGGAAGAGGTGACCGATCCGGGAAAACCCTGCCCGGACACCGAAAACCAGCCCAGGACCCGTGCCGTGCCGTGGCGGTGGCTGGCCATCGTGCTCGGGTTGTTCTCCGCCGCCTGCGCGATCGCCTCCCCCTTCCTGCCCGTGGTGCAGGACACCGCCGAGATCACCTGGCCGGTCGCCGGCGACACCCGTCCGGTGAACGCCCCACTCACCGGCTACTGGGCGCAGGACATGCGGGTCGACCTGCCGTGTGCGACGGTCCAGTCGGTCGACGCGCGCATGCCGGGTGGCGGGTACCTGTTCTCCACGGTGCCCGGCGCGCGCACCGGGGACGGCGCCGGGGTGTTCCTGCGGGTCGAACACGGAGTGCTCACCGCGTTCAACCGCGGCCAGCAGGTCGCCAACCAGCCGCTGCCCGCGACCGGCTGTGATGTCCGGTTCTCCGCCTCGGCCACGCACACCACGCTGACCGTCGCCGGCACCCCCGTCTACGACTCGGGCGGCGACGTACGCCCGCGCGTGGTGGGAATTTACACCGACATAACGTCGGCCACCGATCCGATCACCGGGCTGCACGTGTCGATCACCCCGGACACGCGCTACCAGTCCTCGCCGACGGGGCTGAAGGCCGGCGTCGGCGTGGCCGGTGTGCTGGCGCTGATCGGCTCCCTGTTCGCGGTGAACCGGCTCGACCGCGGCGGTGCCCGGCGGGCACCCCGCTGGGCACCGGTCGGCTGGTGGAAGCTCACCAAACGCGACTTCACGGTGTTCGGGGTGCTCGGCGCCTGGGTGTTCATCGGGCCGGTGACCTCCGACGACGGCTACATCCTGACCATGGCCAGAGTGGCCGGGCAGGTCGGCTACCTGACCAACTACCACCGATGGTTCGGGGTAGCCGAAGCGCCGTTCGGCTGGAACGACCACATCTACGAGCTGATGGCGACGGTCTCCACGGTGCCGCCGTGGATCCGGCTGCCGTCGTTCGTCATCGCCGTCATCTGCTGGCTGCTGATCAGCCGCGAGGTCATGCCGCGGCTGGGCAACCAGGTCCGCCAGAGCCCGGCGGCGAGCTGGGCCGCGGCGATGGTGTTCCTCGTCTGGTGGCTGCCGTTCAACAACGGCGTGCGCCCCGAACCGTGGGCCGCGCTGGGCTCGCTGCTCGCGCTGTGCGCGGTCGAGCGGACCCTCGTCACACGGCGGCTGCTCCCGCTGTGTCTCGGGTTGCTGGCCGCCGCGTTCGCGCTCGCCGCGACACCGACCGCGCTGATCGCCGTCGCGCCTTTCCTGGTCGCCGCGCGCCCGCTGTTCCAGATGTTGCGTGCCAGGGCACGGGAAGCGGGCTGGGCCCCGGTCCTCGCACCGGTCGCGGCGGCCGGGTTCATCGTGCTCGTGGTCGTGTTCGCCGACCAGACGTTCGCCACGGTGCTGGAGGCGACCCGGCTGCGCGGCAACGTCGGCCCCAGCGAGCCTTGGTACAACGAGCTTTCGCGGTACCAGCTGCTGTTCGCCGACAACGCCGACGGGTCGATGATCCGGCGGTTCCCGGTACTGCTGCTGATGCTGTGCACCGGGACCTGCCTGGTCGTGCTGCTGCGCCGCGGCCGGATCCAGGGGGCCGCGCTCGGCCCCGCCCGGCGGCTGATCGGCACGACGGCGTTGTTCTTCCTGCTGCTGGCGCTGACCCCGACCAAGTGGACGCATCACTTCGGCGCGTTCGCGGCGGTCGGTTCGGCGATGGCCGCGCTCACCGCGCTCGCCACGAGTTCGGTGGTGCTGCGGTCGAAACGCAACCGGGCCGCGTTCGCGGCCGGACTGCTGGTGGTGGCCGCGCTCGCGGCGACAGGGCCGAACGCGTACTGGTTCGTCTCAGGAATCGGCGTGCCGTGGTTCGACAAGGCGCCGTCCTTCCACGGCTACCACCTGTCGACCCTGCTGCTGCTCGCGGCGGCCGTCGCGGCGGTGATCGCGTTCGTGGAGAACGTGAAGATGCAGCGGCCGGGGCTGCTGCCGCCCCCTACGCAGGAACGGCGGCTACGCGCACTCAAGCTCGGTTCGGTCTCGCTCGTCGTGGTCTGCGGCGTGGTCGTGATGTTCGAATTCGCCAGCATGGGCAAGGCGATCCAGAAGCAGTGGAACAGCTACAGCCTCGGCGCGGCGAACGTGCAGCACCTGTTCACCAGCAGCGGCAACCTGTCCGATCACGTGATGGTCGAGAAGGATCCGGTCTCCAGCCTGCTCAAGCCCGTAACGGCACGGACAGCGCCGGTCGAGCAGCGGCAGGCCAACCCTGCGCTGCCGCCCGCCGACCAGGACAACGGCACCACCTCGGCCGGGTTCCACACCACCACGAAGTCCGGCGACGACCCGCTCGACAGCCCGCCGCACGGGTTCACCACGAGCTCCGTGCCGATGTGGAGCAGCTACGGCTCGGACGAGCGGACCGGCCGCCTGCGCACCGACTGGTACCAGCTGCCGGACAACCGGGCGAACTCGCAGCTCGCGATCGCGGTGGCGGCCAAGTCCGGCAAGGCGGAGGGCGTCTGGCTCGAGTTCGGGACACACACGCCCCAGGGCGTCAAGGTCGTCAAGTCCCATCAGGTGCTCGCCCCTGGCGTGGGCACGGAGTCGGGCACCGACAAGTCGGTCACCGGCAAATGGGCCGACGAGCGGGTCGAGATGGGCGACCTGCCGAAGAACGCCACTCTGGTCCGCGTGGTCGCGAAGGACGATGACGTGACCTCGGACGGCTGGGTGGCGGTGACGGCACCCCGCGTCCCGACCTTCACCACGCTGACGCAGCGCGTCGGCAACGCGCCGGTGTACATGGACTGGCCCGCCGCGTTCGTGTACCCGCGCATGAACCCCGTGGTGTCGCACGACGGGATCTCCGAGGTGCCCGCGTACCGGATCACCGCAGGCTCGCTCGCGTCGGAGGCGGGCTGGGCGAGCAACGTCCACGGCGGTTCGCTCGGCTGGCTCGAGGAGGTCGCCGACCAGCCCGAGGTGCCGAGCTACCTGCGGGGCGCCCCGGAACAGTCATGGGGTCAGCTGATGCACGTCGAGCCTTACACGAAGGGTGCGGCGCCCCACGTCCAGCGCGGCGAGAAGACCGTGTGGGGCTGGTGGTCGCCGGGTCCGGGTCCCTTGCAGCCCAACGGATCCACGCCCACCCGCTGACGTCACGGCCGACCGCGCCATCTGTCCTTTGTGGATTGAAGGGCCGTGTGCACGCACCGGCTCTCACCATTCACACACACCGTTTCCAGGTAACACACACAATGACGCTCTACGGTCGCCGGGGTGTCAGCAGAATCGGAAGTCGTCGCCCTCGACGAGAATCGGAAGCGAACGTTCCGCCGGACAGGACTGGTGGCCGCGGCGGTCGTGCTCGCGATCGCGGCCAGGGTCGCCCTGTTCGACCACGAGTCCTTCGACTACAAGGTGTTCTTCAAGAACTGGTACGAGTTCATTTCCACGCACGGCGGATTCGGCGCGCTCAAGTACCGCTTTTCGGACTACAACGTCCCCTATTTGTACCTGATCACGATCCTGACCTATCCGCCGATACCCGCACTCGCCGGGATCAAGATCATCTCGGTGTTCTTCGACCTGGTGCTGGCGTACTTCACCTACCGCATCGTCGCACTGCGCCACCCCGGTCACTGGTCACCGCCGCTGGCCGCGTTGATCGTCCTGTTCCTCCCCACCGTGGCGGCCAACAGCGGGATGTGGGGACAGGCCGACGCGATCTACGCCGCGTTCGCCCTCGGCGGCGTGTACTTCGCCCTGCGCAAGCGGCCGTGGCTCAGCGCCGTCTTCTTCGGTCTGTCACTGGCTTTCAAGTTGCAAGCGGTCTTCCTGTTCCCGCTGCTTCTGGTGCTGCTCCTGAAAAAATGGCTGCCGTGGCGGGTACTCCCCGTCGTGCCCGGGGTCGTCCTGCTGCTCGACATCCCGGCGCTGCTGGCCGGAGCACCGATAGGACAACTGTTGTCGGTGTACGCGCAGCAGACGAGTTCGTACCCCGAGTTGTCCCTGCGCGCGCCGTCGATCTACCAGTTCTTCCCGGCGGGCGCCGACGCGGCGGTGATCCGGCCCATCGGCGTCGCCGTCACCGGGCTGGTGGTTCTCGGACTGTGTCTCGGTGTGCTGCTCAGCCGGGTCCGGCTGACGACGACGAAGATCGTGCTCATGGGAGCGACTTCGGCTCTTCTGGTGCCGTTTCTGCTGCCGTCGATGCACGAGCGCTACTTCTATCTGGCCGAGGTACTCACCGTGATCGCCGCGTTCCACCTGCCGCGCCGCCTCTGGTACGTACCCGTTCTCGTGCAGGTGGCCTCGGTGTTCGCCTATCTCGAGGTGCTGTTCCCGGCGATGGGACCGATGGGCCCCGGCGGCGGGCCGGGCGTGTTCATCGGCGGGCCTCCCCCGGACGGCACCGTTCTTCCCACTCCCGGCGGACATCCCCCGCCCGGCTTCATGACGGACCAGATGTCGAACCTCTACGCACCCACGCTGGAATTCCGGATCCTCGCCGCGCTCATGGCCGTCGCGGTCGTTTCCGTGCTGTGGACGACAATCCGCGAGTTCCGTCGGGACCCCGCTGCCGAGACATGGCCGTCCGTCTCTTCGCGCGGTCACCAGGGAAGCGGGCTGCCGTCCTAGCCGACGACGACAGCTGCCCGGGGTCGTGTTAGCCTGTCGCCGTGCAGCGCCGTATGACGTCCCAGCGACTCGTAGTCAGGCGCGCCGGCTGAACCAGGGAGCCGGCGCGCGACGTCGGCGACCGCCGTTACGGAACTCTCCCGGGGCCTGGCCCGCGTTCACCCCGTTCTCGAATCGCGGAGAGTCAGCCATGTCCTTCACCACTGCTTCGTCGTACGCCGTCCCGGCCCCGCGGGCCTCGATGCCGGTGCGCCGCCGGATCGCCACCTACTTCGTCGGCGGTATCACCGAAATCCCCGCCCTCGTCGACACACTGACGCGGCACGGTTGCCTCGTCCACGACCTGTCCGTGGACATCCGGGACGGCGTCCCGGAGAGCAGCATGGTCTGCGCGGTCCTGGTGGCCGCCGAGGAGGTCGACGCCCTGCTCGACCAACTCCGCCTGCTCCCGGCGGTCGCCTCGGCCGAACTCGCGTGAGGAGCTGAGCCCTAGGTCAGCCGCGCCGGATCGGTCCGGGTCAGTGCCGCCGGTACGTCCAGCCGCCATCCCGTCTCGTACGCCTCGGCGAAGCGCTCGTCCCCGAGCGCGGCCCTGCCCCGGCTGCTCAGCGTGCGGACCTGCGGTTCGGTGCGGTCATGGGCGCCCCGGAGGCGAGCCGCCGCGCCAAGCAGGATGGCCACATCGTGGTATAGCCCGTACTGCGCGGCCAGTCCGGCCGCGGTCACCGCCACCATCGCCACGACCGGCATGTCCTTGCTCTCGACGGCCGCCGCGTGCGCCCGGCGCAGCGCCTCCTCGGCGCCCGGCGCGTCGCCGAGTTCGAGACAGAGCGCGGCCCGCACCATGCTGACCAGCGCCTGCCCGTGGTCGCCGTCGAACGCGGACTGCCCGGCCAGTCCGGCCTCGGCAGCCTCGACCAGCTCGCGTGCCCGGTCCAGGTCACCGATCCGCACCCACAGCTCCGCCTCCCGGGTATCGAGCAGAACCGCCATGTCGGGCGACGCCGAGTACCGCACGCGCTCCCGGGTCGCGGCGATCATCTCGGTCGCCCGTGCGGTTTCGCCGAGCCGCAGGCGGAGGTCGACCAGGCGGAAGTCGACGAAGATCTCGTCGCTGAGGCTGAGCGACCCGAACTCGCGGGCCAGCCGTTTGGCCTCGGTCAGGTCGGCCAGCGCGCCGTCGAGATCGCCTTCGTACTGCCGCAGCTGCGCGTGCAGCGGCAGGGCGGTGGCCAGTCCCCAGCGGTCGCCGGCCCTGGCGAAGCAGTCCAGTGCGGCGGCCACGTCGTCGCGGACCCGCTCGAGGCGGCCCGCGTTCTCCTCGGACCGGGCCCGGAACATGCGGGCCAGCCCGGCCGGCCACACGTGCGGCCCGTCGATCAGTCGCTGGAGGATCGACCGCGACACCTCGGTCTCCTCCAGGCTGGCCAGCCTGACCGCGATCAGCACGCCACCGAAACCCGGCAGCTCCGGACGGCTCAGCAGCCGGTCGGTGAGCGCCCGCAGGTCTTCGCGCCGCTGGTTGGCCAGGTCGTTGGCCAGCGTGCTCTGGCTGGTGAGGGTGTGGAGCACCAGCCCCTCGGCGATGTCGCGCTCCACGCCCGGCCGCTCGGCAGGCACCGCGACAGCCTCGCCGAGCCAGTAGGCCGCGTCGTTGTACCTGCCGAGCATCTCCCAATACCAGACGAGGTCCACCGCGAGCCCGAGCGCGCCCGCGGAATCGCCCGTGTCGCAGCGGTGCCGCAAGGCGCCGAGCAGGTTGTCGTACTCGGCACTCAGCACGTGGAGTGCGGCGAGCTGTTCGGGGCCGCGCAGCAGCGGGTCGTGATGAGCGGCCAGTTCGGCGAAGTAGCGAGCGGCCAGGTCTCGTACTTCGGTACGAGCGCCCTGGTCCACCAAGGTTTCCAGACCGTACTCGCGGATCGTCTCCAGCATCCGGTAGCGGCCGGTGTCCGGAGCGAGCTGCAGCAGCGACCGGTCGGCCAGCCCCGCGAGCAGCTCCGGAATCTCGCCGGGCGACACCGTGGTCCCGGCACAGACCGCAGTGGCCGAGGCCGGGGTGACGCCGCCGGGCAGCACCGAAATCCGCTCCGCGACCGTACGCGCGTCCGCGTCGAGCAGGTCCCAGCTCCACGCGATGACCGCCCGCAGCGTGCGATGCCGGGGAAGGGCCGTCCGGCTACCCGTGGCGAGCAGGCGGAACCGGTCGGACAGCCCCGCGGCCAGGTCGGCGAGCGAGAGCGTGCGTAACCGGGCCGCGGCCAGTTCGAGGGCGAGCGGCAGGCCGTCGAGGCTGCGGACGATACGCAGCACCTCGCCGAGGTTGCGCTCGTCGACGCCGAAGCCGGGCCGCACGGCCGCCGCCCGCTCGGTGAACAGACACACCGACGCGGCGCGGCGGGCCTGCTCGACGTCCGCGTCCGGGCCGGGCAGCGGGAGCGGGCCGAGCGGGACCAATGCCTCGCCGTCGATGGCGAGGGGCTCACGGCTGGTGGCCAGCACGCGCAGCCCGGCGCAGCGCGTCAGCAGCGCCGCGATCAGGTGGGCCGCGGCGTCGATCAGATGCTCGCAGTTGTCCATCACGAGCAGGGCCTCCTCGCCGCCCAGCTGATCGGACAGCATGTCCAGCTCGTCGACCGGCTCACCGCGGAGCCTCGCCGAAGCCTCGAACAACGCCGAGCCGCGCAGCCCGATCGCGGTCAGGAGCGCGGCGCCGACCTTGGCGGGTTCGGTGACCGAGGCGAGGTCGATCATCCAGGCGCCGTCGCGGTACGCGTGCCGATGACGGCGGGCGGCCTCGACGGCGAGACGCGTCTTGCCCGCGCCACCGGGACCGAGCACGGTGACCAGCCGCCCGGCGGCGAGCAGCGTGCCGATCCGGTCGAGGTCGTCGTCACGCCCGATGAAACTGGTCACCGGCGCGGGCAGGTTGCTCGGCCTGGTCTGGGCGGCGGGCGCGGGCCGCTCGGCGCGCAGCAGGCGTAGATGGCGTTCGCGCAGGGCCGTGCCGGGGTCGGTGCCGAGGAGGTCGGCCAGGGTTTCGCGGACTCGCTCGTACACGGCGAGCGCCTCGGCCTGACGGCCCTGGGCGGCGAGCGCGTCCATGAGCAGCGCGGCGGTGCGCTCGTGGACGGGGTGCTCGGCGAGCAGCGCGGTCAGCCGGGTGGCGCCCGCGTCGGCCCGGCCCAGCGCCAGTTCGGCGTCGGCGAGGTCGGCGACGGCCTCGATCGAGACGTGGGCCAGCCGGGTCGCGACGGCGGGAGCCACCGCGGCGACGACCGCGGGGTCGGCGCCGGGACGGCCGCCCCACAGCGCCACCGCCTCGCCGAGCACGGCCGCCGCGGCCTCCGGGTCGCGGTCGCGCAGCCGATCACGGCCGTCCGCGGCGAGCTGTTCGAACCGCAGTGCGTCCACCTCGGCGGCGACGGCCAGCCGGTAGCCGCCCGCGACCTGCACGACGTCGTCCGCCGAGCCGAAAGTCCGGCGCAGCCGCGAGACGAGGGCCTGCAGAGCGTGGGCGGGGTCGGCCGGGAGGCCCTCGGCCCAGATCGCGTCGACCAGGACGCCCTGCTCCACCACGCGGCCACCGGCGAGCGCCAGCCGAACGGCCAGATCCCGCAACCGGGCCCCGGGAACGGGCAGGACGGTGTCACCGCGAGACACCTGAAAGGCGCCGAGCAGCGTGACCCGAAACCGCGCACCCCCGTCCATTCTCCGATCTTCGCGTACGCGTCCTCGGGTCCTCACAGCAGGGCCGCACCGTGTCAGCGTCGTGTGCGCCCCCTGTGAGCGGCCGGCGGCAGTCTTGCCGTGACGCCGGGAACCGGCGTCGGAAAGGGGATTTCGCATGCATGACGTAGTGATCGTGGGCGCGGGCCCGGTCGGTCTTTTCCTCGCCTGCGAGCTCGGCCTCGCGGACAGCTCCGTCCTGGTGCTCGAACGGGAACCGGAGCCGCACTCGCCGTGGCGGACGGACCCGCTCGGGATGCGAGGCCTGTTCGCCACCTCGGTCGAGGCGTTCCGTCGCCGCGGGTTGCTGGAGCCACTGCTGACGACCTCGGGCATCCACGACGTTCCCGGCGTGGATCCGGACGCGGACGAGCCCTCGCCTCCTCGCGGCGTAGGCCACTTCGGCGGCATGGTGCTCGATCCGGCCAAGGTCGATCTCACCGCCCTCCCGTTCCGGTTGCCCAGCCCGGCACCGGAGAGCGTGATGACGAACCTGGACGCGGTCGAGACCGTGCTGTCCGAGCGGGCGGCCAAGCTCGGCGTGGAGATCAGGCGCGGCGTCATGGTGGACGCCATCACACAGGATGAAGAAAGCGTGACCGCGCACGCCGGCGAACACGAGTACGCGGCGCGCTGGCTCGTCGGCTGCGACGGCGGACGCAGTGCAGTACGCGGGCTCGCGGGCTTCGAATTCGTCGGCACCGAGCCGCTGTTCACCGGCTACGTCATGCTCGCCACCCTCGCCGACCCCGAGAAGCTGAACCCCGGGATCAACCTGACGCCGACGGGGATGTACATCCGGATGCCTGCCGACGGGCACATCGGCATGATGGACTGCGACGGCGGCGCGTTCGACCGTTCGCGGGAGCCGACTCGCGAGCATCTCCAGACGGTGCTGCGCCGCGTGTCCGGCACTGATGTGACGCTACGCGAAGTCCAGCTCGTCTCGAGCTTCACCGACCGGGCGAAGCAGACGACGACCTACCGGCGGGGCCGCGTCCTGCTCGCGGGCGACGCCGCGCACATCATCTCGCCCCTGGGCGGCCAAGGACTCAACACCGGCCTCGGCGACGCGGTGAACCTGGGTTGGAAGCTCGCGGCGACCGTGCGCGGGCACGCACCCGACGGGCTGCTCGACACCTACACCCGGGAGCGTCATCCGATCGGCGCCTGGGCGCTCGACTGGACCCGTGCCCAGACCACGGCCATGCGGCCGGACCCGCACGGCCAGGCGGTCCAGGGCGTGCTGCGCGATCTGCTCGGGACCCGCGACGGAACGACGTACGTGTTCGAGAAGGTGTCGGGAGCATCGGTCCGCTACGACCTCGGCAGCGAGCAGCCGCTGGTCGGCCGCAACGCCCCCGACTTCCGTCTCGAAGACGGCACTCGCCTCGGCGACCTCATGCAGGACGGCCGCGGCGTCGTGCTCGATTTCAGCACCGATCGACGACTGCGCGATTCCACGACCGGCTGGGAAAACCGGCTGCGGTATGCGGCGGGCGCCGCGAAGAACGACCTCGGCGTGGGAGCCGTGCTCGTCCGGCCGGACGGCGTCATCGCCTGGGCAGGTGAGCGCGAACCCGACCGTGAAGCGTTCGAGCGGGCCGTCGGCCGGTGGTTCGGCAGCCCGGAAGTCTGACTCCCCCATTTTCCCTGCCGAATTCTCAGGAGCACCTATGACGATCACCCTCCGCCCTGGCAGCACCGTGATGTTCACCGGTGACTCGATCACCGACTGCCAACGGCAGGAAAGCGAAGACCGGCTCGGGTTCGGCTACCCGCTGCGCATCGCGGGCGAATGGGGACTCCGGCACCCGGACCGGCCCGTGACCTGGCTGAACACCGGCACCGGTGGTCACAAGGTGATGGACCTCGAAACTCGCTGGCAGGCAGACGTCCTCGACGCGCGCCCGGACGTCGTGTCGATCCTCGCCGGGGTCAACGACATGGGCTGGCACACGCTGGACCCCGATGGCCGCGTGATCCCCGTCGAGGAGTTCGAAGCCGGTTACGACCGGCTGCTCGCGCCGCTGGCCGAAGCGGGCACGGAGCTGATCCTCATCGAGCCGTTCCTCCTGCCGATCAAAGGTGTCGTCGAAGCCGGTGGCGGTCACGCGCTCATCGGGGAGAAAGAGCGCAAGGAATGGCGCATCGACCTGGACCCGAAGATCCAGGTCGTGCGCGAACTCGCCCGCGAATACGGCGCACACCTGCTCGCCGCCGACGACATGTTCGCCGAACTAGCCGCGACGACCGAACCGGAACACTGGTCCGAGGACGGCGTACACCCGACACCGGCCGGTCACGCCGCCCTCGCGGCGGCCTGGCTGCGGCTGGTCGCGTGAGCCGGGCCGCACGATCGCCCGTGACACCGGCGATCGTGCGGCAATGCCCGGTTCGTCTCGCTGGGTACCCTGCGACTCCGGGCCGGACGATTCCGAAGGAGTACGTCGATGACCGCGTGGGAGAGCGAACGAGCCCGGTTGCTGACGGCCCACGCCGGTGATCTGGCCGAAACCGCGCTGGCGAACGTGGTGCGCGAGTATCCGCACTGCGAGTTCCACTGGCACATCGAGGGCAAACCCATCCCCGCCCCACGGGAACTGCACCCCTGCTTCTACGGAAGTTGCGACTGGCATTCCTGCGTGGAGATGTTCTGGGTGCTGGTGCGCCTGCTGCGTCGTCACCCCGAACTCGTGCCCGCCACGAAGATCCGCAGCACGCTCAACGAGCATCTGACCCCTCAGGCGCTGAAGGCCGAACTCGCCTCCTTCGCGCCGGAGGAACACCGCGCCACCCAACGCCCCTACGGCTGGTCGGCATTGCTGGACCTGACCGTCGAGGTCGCCACCTGGGACGATCCAGACGCCGCGCGCTGGTCGACCGGCCTGCACGAGCTGAGCGCGCTTTTCGTGACCCGCTATCTCGCCTGGCTGGCGAAGGCCACCTACCCGGTCCGGCACGGCGTACACACCAACGGCGCCTTCGGGCTTTCCCGTGCCCTGCCCTACGCGGAATACCTCGCCCAGCAAGGCGATCCGCGGCTGCGCCGGGCCGTCACCGAGACGGCCTGGCGCTGGTTCGGCTCCGATCGTGACTACCCGGGCGCCTGGGAGCCTTCCGGGACCGACTTCCTGTCCCCGGCACTGGCCGAAGCCGAACTCATGACGCGGCTTCTCCCCTCGGCCGAGTTCGCCCGCTGGCTGAGCGGGTTCCTGCCCGGCATCGCCGGGCGCGAACCCGCCGCCCTGTTCACTCCGGTGACCGTGACCGATCCCGCCGACGGGCTGATCGCCCATCTGCACGGGCTCAACCTGCACCGCGCCTGGTGCTGGCACCGCCTCGCCCACGCCCTGCCCGCCGAGGACGCCCGGGTCCCGGCCATGCTCGACACCGCGTACACCCACACCCATGCCTCACTGCCCCAGCTCACCGGCGGCACCTACGAGGTCGAGCATTTCCTGGCCTACTACGCGCTTCTTCTGCTCGGCTGAGCACCGCACCTACGCTGTCCTGCTGCCGGCCCCGCCAACGTTCCTGTCGTGGCTATTGAGCGCAGGCACGCCGGCACTATCGCCGTGGCGAGAAACTGAGATCAGTGACGTCACCATTGGTCTCCCGAACGCACGGCGCGCCAAAAATCATACCGCGCAAACACGAGTAATACTGACCGATTCGCTGACGCAGCGCGAGAAGCTCGTCATCAGCCCTTTCAGAACACCGTCGCCAGCGCCAACTGACGACCCTAACCATCGAAACCGAAAGACCCTGCCAACTCTGACTGAGATGCTCGCGCACTCTCACCCCCGGAGTCCTACTCCAAATACTATCTCCTGCCGACGTCCTTCCCGACACCACATTAATCCCTTACACCGCCCTGTTGCGCTAACGCTGGTAACGGGTCACGGCCGTAGCATCCGGAGCAGACCCGGCCCCGAGAACCGTGCGTCAAGGTCGTTTAAAACCCACCTGCAGCCAGGCCGCCACCGTGCGATTGCCGCACTTGAGACGCCCTTCACTCCAATCTCAGCCTGCCCGAAGGGACAAGAAGATCTTCACTCGACCTGAGTAATGAGCGACACCCCAGGTTTCTACTTCATCACGATACGAACTCGATATCACGAGTCAATCAAATAAGCAATATAGTGTCAACGACATATGCCGACCTCCCTCGACCAAGTGGCGTAAACTACGGGAAATCAGATGAGCATCAACGAGCGCCAGAACTCAAAAATTGGGCTAGACCTCCTCAGAGCCGCGCAGGTCGCGAACCTGCGCGTCGCCCGAATAGAGTCGGCGAGAATGATTCTCTCCATCCTACTAATGCTCGCCACGGTAGCCTCAATGATACATGGCAGTCAATCCAACCATTTGCTAGCCATAATCGGATCTTCCTGGGCAATTATTTCGACGCTTATTCTTGTCCCGTCTTCACGTCAGCTGAGAAACGAAGCCTGCCTGCTACAAGAGCAGTTCGACACGTATGTCTTCGACATACCCTGGAATCGGAGCCAGGGTTCGAAGATCAACATGGAACGAATACACGAGCTAAGCTACCGCTTCAAGGGAAAGGTGGAAACCATCGTAGACTGGTATCCACACACCGACGCTCCCTGGCCACTGAACGCACTGATATGCCAACGAGCGAATATAAGCTACGATATCCGGCTTCGTGAACGATGGCGCCGGATCGTCGTAGGGTTTCTCACCGTTTGGCTGAGTACCGGTATCGCAGTCGGTGCAATCACATCGATGACCGTCTGGTCCATACTATCGACCTGGTTCGCCCCTAGTTGCGCGGCGATCATATTTGGCTACGAAATTGTGCTCTCACAAGCAAGGGCGCTTTATGACCGTCGGTTGATCCTGCCTGGAATCGACCGAGCCATCGAGACGCTACGAGAAGAGAACCGGGAAAACACCCTAGGTTCCTACGAATTTCTTTGCCGCACTTTTCAGGACGCACTATTCGACGCACGTAAGCGCGCTAGCCGAGTGCCCTCCTGGTTCTACAGGATATTAAGAGAAAGAAACGAGCAAATAATGCGCATCGCCGCCGTAGATGCATACAACAGCGATACGTAGATGCTCACTATCGACCCACTGCAACAAGTTTAACTACTTGAAGCCCAATCGCCGACATCACTCGTTCTCCGACGGTTTCGCACTTAAAGAAATACCCTTCAAGATCATTGATTTAACAACATTGATGTCCTCCGACTGGTGATTCCACTCAACACCAGGAGCTTGCACCAAGGCGCCTTCTTCGTTTACAGTTCGCACTCCTTCACCTTCGACGCATTCACCAACAGGATAGCATTTCGCGCCAATCTTTTCGATCGCCTTCGCCACACTTCCGAACGCCTCTTCAGGACACGAGAAACACAAGCAAAAATCCGTTGAAGCGCTAATCGCCAGCTCTTCCGGACGTCGACCGACCAGGTTGGCGACCTCGGCAACACCTGCCCCCAGCGGGATCCGCTCCAGATCCAACACGATCCCGACCCCACTAGAGCGAGCCAACTCCGCAGCTGTCGCCCGCAAACCATCGGATACGTCCTGGCAAGACATCCGGATATCTAATTCAGCCAACGCACGGCCGACCTCCATTTGGGCATTGAACCCGGTCCATGACGTTAACAACTCTTCCCAGACACGAGCTTCGAGTTGCGCTACCAATTCCGAGGAAGATGCCATGACCGCCGCTCCGGCACCACCTACACGACCGGTGACCGCGACGACGTCACCCGGCCGCGCCCGACTTCGGAGTAAGTTCTTACCCGGCCGATTGACACCTACGGCGAAGCCACTCAAAATAAGTCGCTCTGCCGATCCGGTATCTCCACCAAGAAGTCGCAATCCGTATTGCTGGCACGCCTCATCCATTCCCGTCATAACTTCACAGAAGTCGCGGTCACTAAATTCGGGAGGATAGCGTACAATCGAGAAAAATCCTACCCCCAGCGCACCCATTGCCGCGATATCACTTGCGTTGGCGGTTACACAGAAGCGTCCAATATCGGAATTGGTCAGATAACCTGCTTCGTAGAGGTGAAACTTCGGACCACGTACGTAGTCTGCGCCGAACACCAGGTCGACCGCTTCTCGCGTCGACACCACAGAACAGTCGTCTAGTTCCGATACACCTGCGACGTAGCCTATGCCTAGTTCGGCCAGCTCACCGTCGCTGCGCGTTCGGTTGACACTCATGAGGTGGTCCGCGATCCATCGAACGCGATCCTTTTCTCCGGACATCTTCAGCACCCGCTATCCCTTGAGTAGTTTTAACGTATCGAAGTATGTCTTATTCTCAGCTTCCAAGACCCAGTCTATGTCACAAATCCCGGAGTTATCGTTCAGTGCGGCCAGCAACGCCCTGCTGATCTGACGTATCCCAGGTCGAGGTCGGCCGACAATAATAGAATCCACCGAAAATACCAGCACATACTCATCCATTCTCGACAGCGCACGGTATGCCTGTTGCCATCCAAAATGAACATCATCAATATCGACAAACGATTCCACGGCAGAAATAAACCTGTCAAATGAATGAAACCGATTTTCGATAGGGCAGACATGCGTGTGACAGTGGCGCACACAGGACATAGAACTGCGCATTCCGGGAGAACCGTGCTCGACCGCGGCCACAGGCCCTAGCTTGAAGGAGGACAAGAACGTCGCCGCTTCGGCCAGGTAGTCCCAGTACTTGGCAAAGCCATCCATGCCCAGCTGCGCGGCCCGCGTCAGGTGCTCGAATGGGAATACCAGGAGATGACCGAGTGCAATAGGTGCAATATCGACAATAGTAGCCCAATCGGCACGAGCCTCGATCAAGCGCTTCAGTTCCGTTCCGCAGTTAGCCCCAATTCCGTCCGCTATCTCACACATCCCCGATTCATCGCATCGCGTTGACATATCGGAACCTCGAGGGATTTCCAACCGACTCATGATTTTTCACCTCCCAGTTCCTGCGTCCACTGCTCAAGTTGCTGCAAATTGATCACCGTTCGGGTCAGCGGGAAGGTGTCGAACCGTTGCTGCCCTGCCAGAATCAGATACAGGCACGTGAAGTACTCACGCATCCACCTGCGCTTGATCGGCATGAACTGCATCACGATCGACTCGAACTGCCTACGAATAGTCCCGACCACATCGAGCATGCAATTCACCGCCACGGCAGATGAGCGGTTGAGTTTTGCGCTGAGCCCCTCGCGAGCAACCTCAACATCCCATTCACTGTTGAGCAGTCTGTCGACCTGAAGCAGCACTCGGGGGTGCACATGCCGTGGAAACCGCATGAAACGTAGTGACGACTCCATCAGGACAAAGTCCTTCGCCAGGTGATCTCGCAGCCCGGCCCATTCGTAATCCACCAGATGCGGTCTACCTCGACTGATGACGACATTGCTCAGATGCAAGTCACCGTGAACAGCGCACACATAGAATGTGTCAACAGTCCGATCCAGGAGCTTCGGCAGAGAATGTAACGGATCTTCCGAAACTACATGGCCGCAGATCTCCAGAGGAGTTCCATCACCTCGAAACAAGAGCTGCGCGCGGTTAGTGCTAGCGCCAGTCCTCAGGTACCGAGTAAACAGTGCACGGTAAGTTCGTTTCTCGATAATTGGAGCTACGTGATGAGCACCCGACATGGTGTCATACACCTCGGTCAGGTGTTCCATCAACTCATCTTTTGCGCGACCGTCACCCACTAACGCCTTTCGATAATAGTCGTCGAGCTCGACCACATCGGTATCGCGCCCAGTCCGTGATCTCAACCTAAAACAAAGACCTGCGCGGCGCGCCTCCGAGTCCGAGCAGTGAATCACATCGTCCGTCTCAAGATATCCACGCACCGAATGCCACGCACGACGCTCCCGCCGAATTTTTGAGGCCGGCCCGATTTTAGCCACATGCGGCTGGCCTGATCCGTCAGCGGGACGGAGAACGTACATGTATGAATCCGAGAACCCGAAACGTCGAAGAGAATCAACCTCAGCGGCTGTCCACTTCAGTCTGCCGACAAAGCCTCTCAAGAGTTGCTCGTCAGCCACAGAAATCATACGGTTCACCAGCGTGGGCGAGGCGTCCGGCCCGTCTTGCTCACATGCGCCGTTCGACTCCAATCCCTCGTCCACGTCACAACCGCTCTTCCAAGCGCCGCCAATCTCCTTGCTGCGTGTTTCGTACTACTTTCTCCAGCCACACGCGATCGTTGAAGCCGCCCCGCTCCGCTCGCTTCCGCGCTGCGGCCTCGGCGACATCGACCAAAGAAGAGCCCATTGTGTCGATCAGCGCGCTCAGGACCTCAAAGACATCCGCCAATTCATTGACACGCTCCGCACCACGCGCTTCTCGTAATTCCGCCAGTTCTTCGTACGCCTTATCAATCAGACCAGCGATGTAGTCCGCGTCGTCGGCTATCCTGTCGCACACCGGCAGATCCCCCGCTCCGCGGATGATCTCCGGAATCCTATCGCGGACAAGCTTGCGGTAGGAGTCGACTTGGCTTGCGACCATCGGGACGTCCCTTCGGTGGGTGGAGGCCGGTCCGCTGAGGCTCCTCTACCGTAACGGTAGAGGAGCCTCACGGTTCCTGCGGCACGCCGAGCGCCAGGAGCGGGCCACGCCCGCACAGCTCTATCGGCACCGTGACCGGCCAGTCGGCTACCAGGCCACAGGCCAATAACACGAACCGATGTGCCTCGCAGGCGCCCGTCCCTCCGGACGATCTCGGCTGAACACGGATCAGGAACCTTGCGGCAGATTCAGACCACCGCCAGTTCGACTCGGCCCGGCGGCCCCGTAGCAGGCGGCTTGCCTTCACCAGAGAAGGATCACCCGTCCGTGTGATGTCAGCCTTAAAGGACACGCCCCATTCAGGATGTGCGGACTCAGTTCACGGGGTACACCCAGTAATTGTCGCCGTCGAGAATGTGGTTGTCCGCGAGGAAAGTCTGCAGCCGCGTCAGCAGTTCCTGGTAGTCCGCGGTGGCCACCGGCCGCACGACGTAGGTCGGCCCTGGCGTGCCGCCCCTGGGCGTTGCGCCCTGGCGCGTGGCGTCGAACGGGAACGCGGCGCACACGTTGGTCCCTCCGCCGGGCCGCTGCTGGTAGTCCGGTCCCCAGCGGGTGACACAGCTGTTCTCTGCGACGGCGCGGTGCGCCTGCTGGGAAGCCGTGTCGTAGTACTGCCGCGTGAGCGGACGGCGCCAGACTTCGCGGCCGCCGACACCGGGGTAGCCCGGGATAAACCAGCCGCCGCCGAGCGGCGGGTACGCGGCCGAGGAACCCACGATCCCGTCGGAGATCAGACGTGCCGACTCGGCGTTGAGTGCGTCCGCCCGGTCGACGTAAAAGTACGTCTCGTGCGGGAAGGCGCAGTCGGCGCCGCGTCCATAAGAGGGGTTGAGCTGCCGGACGACGTCGCACCGCACGCCGAAGGAGGAAGCGCCGGTGGTCAGCTCCGAACGAGTGCCCGGCGGCTCTTCGACGAACATCCGGTACGAGAGCGTGTATCCGGTGCGCTTCTCCGCCTGGATTTCGGGCGGCTGAGCGGGATCGGGCAGGTCCTCGCCGTCGAAGGCGAGCGTGGTGAACTCGTTCATCTGGGTCCGCCACTCGGCGATGCTCTTGACGATGGTCGCCGATGGCTGGTCGCACCGCGCGGTGCCGGACGTGTTCTTCGGGACGCACTCGATCGCCAGGCCGATGCGGGTGGTCTCCGGGAGATCGGTGTAGAAGCCACCCATCTGGTGCCCGACCTGGACCTGGCGGGTCCCGGGGACGAGATTGCTGATCGTGGTGACGAAGGCACTCGCGGTGCCGTCGACGGCGCAGCCCGCGTCGGGACAGGCGTAACGCTTGTAGCTCAGCCGCGTCTTCGTGCAACTGCCGAAGCGGTTCTTGGTCCAGGGACCGGTCGCGTTCGGGGCGTAGCAGGTGTCGAAGGTGATCGGTGCCGGCGTGTTGCGCTCGCCGACGGTGGGCGTGGCCGCCTGCGCGGCCGGAGTGGCGACGGACAGCGAGAGCGAAACGAGAGCCAGCGCCGCCAGCGCCAGTTTCCGGGCGGCGTTCATCGATCTTCGTGAGTGCATTCTTCCTCCCAGGACAGCGGCGGAACCGCCAGAGCCAGCTCACGCTATCGGTCCGGTTCGTCCGGGTCATTCCGGCAATCAGGTGGACAAAATTGCCCTGGTGGCCGGACACGGGTGCTGCCGGGCGGCCCAAGATCCTTTTCCCGGCGCACCCGCGTCCGTCAAGCGGCCGGTTACCCGGAAACGCGGTCCACCGCGGCGGGCGCGACCATGCGTTCCAGTTCGGTGCGGGCGATTTGCTTGCGGAACTCACCTTCGTAGGAGGCGTCACCGGCGTTGTGTATTGTTTCGGTGACCCCGACGGCGAATGTCTGCACGTCCCAGATGTGCTTCAGGCAGGTCTCGGAGTATTCTCCGAGCAGACTCGGATCGTCCTTCTCGATCTGGTGCACGACTGCACGCGCGAAAACTTCGACGTCGCGAAGGGCGAGGCTCATCCCTTTCGCACTCATCGGGGAAACGAGATGTGCCGCGTCCCCGAGCAGGAAGAGCCTGCCATGGCTCATGGGGCTGAACACCACACACCGGAGCGGCACGAGCTGCCTGTCGGCGATCCGGCCGGTGACCGCCACGGGTTCGCCGAACCGGGCCGCCAGCTCGCTCCAGATCCGCTCGTCCGGCCAGTCCTCGAGGGTGTCGGTGAGCGGGCACTGCAGGTAGAGCCGGCTCGCGTCCGGACCGCGCGTGATCTGTGCGGCGAAGCCGCGCGAGTGCACCGCCATCACGGCGGGCGGATCCGCGGGCACCTCGGCCAGGACGGCCAGCCACGCGTACCCGAACTCATGGGAGTAGCAGGTGAGGACGTCGGCGGGAATGGACGCCCTGCTGACGCCCTGGTAGCCGTCGCAGCCCGCGACGAAGTCGCAGCTGATCACCTTCGCCGCGCCCGCGGCGTCCCGGTAGCGGACCAGCGGGCGCTCGCCGTCGAGGTCCTCCAGGGAGATGTCGCCCGCTTCGAAGCGCAGATCGCCCCCGTCGCGGAGGAAGACCTCGATGAGGTTCCGGACGAGAACCTGCTGGGGGCAGAAGACACCCGCGCCGTCCCGCTCCTCGCCATCGTCCCACCCGGCCGTCCAATGCCGCAGTTCTCCCTCGATCCGCAGCGGCATTCCCTCCGATTCGAGGGGCGCGGCGGAGGAGCCGCCCATGACCTCTTCGAGGCCCCACTCACGGAACATCCGCACCCCGCGGCCGTCGAGTGCCCCGGCCCGTTGCCGGCGCTCGACATAGTCCCGGCTGTGCTTCTCCACAATGACGCATTCGATACCACTGCGCAGCAGGAAATTGCCGAGCGCGAGTCCGGCGACACCGCCGCCGACGATGACCACGGCAGTTTTCTCAGCTGTTTCACTCATGTGTTTCCCTATTTCCTCGAATAAGCCCGATGATCGACAGCGCCGGGTTCCGCAACCGCTGTCGATCACCACGATCGCCCCATGACGAGTTGCCGACCACCGGTAACCGGACAGCCGATACCGGAAAGTCGCCAACCTGAGCGGCTACCTGCCGCCGGCGCGCAGATCGGCCTGGTAGCGCCCGGGAGTCTGGCCGACGATGGCGGTGAACGCCTCGATGAAGCTCGTGGGGTTGGACCAGCCGCACGCGATCGCGGTGTCGGTGACGGACCGGCCGTCGGTGAGCTGGACCAGGGCGTGATGGATGCGCAGGATGGTGCGCCAGTGGTGGAAACTCATCCCGAGCTCGGTGTGGAACAGCCTGCTCAGCGTGCGCGCGCTCGCGCCCGCGGTCCGGCCAAGCTCGGCCAGTGTCGCGGCCGTGGCGGGATCGGCGCGCAGCAGATCGGTGACGGCACGCAGCCGGTCGTCGCGCGGCTCCGGCAGGTGCACGGACTCGTCGGGGGCCTCGACGAGTTCGTCGAGCACCACCGCGCGCAGCCGTTCACGGGCGCCGGGACGGGTCTCCCGCCGATCGGTCAGCGCCAGCAGGACCTCGCGCAGCAACGGACTCACCGCGAACACGCTGGGATGCGCCACGAGATCCCCGCAAACGTCGGCGGGGATGACGACGAGACGGGCGTCGGTCCTGCCGTAGAAGCGGTGGGAGTGCATGAAGCCCGGCGGCGTCCACGTCACCCGGCTGGCCGGCGCGACCCAGCTCCCCCGCTCCGTCGTGGTGGCCACGACCCCGGATGCCGCGTACACCAGCTGCCCGTCGGTGTGGGAGTGGGGGTCCATGTGGAAGCCGTGGTCGAGCCAGCCGCTGCCGTGCGACACCTTCGCCGGGAACGTCGAAGGCGGCTTCGCGGCTTGGCGAGGTTCCGGCATCGGCAGCCACATTACCGCCGAGACGGCCACGCCACGGGCTCAGGGCAGCGTCGCCAGCGCCGCGCTCAGCGCCTCCTCCGAGAGGTCGTTGTCGGTCATCTCCCCCGCCAGATACGCGCCATACGCCGGGAGGTCCAGGTGCGCGTGCCCGCACAGCGCGGTCAGTATCACCTTCTCCTCCCCGGTTTCCTTGCACCGCAACGCTTCCCGCACGCAGGCCGCCAGGGCGTGCGTCGGCTCCGGCGCCGGGATGATGCCCTCGGCGCGCGCGAACCGCACCCCCGCGGCGAAACACTCCCGCTGCCCGATCGCGACCGCCTCGAACAGGCCCAGCTCGTAGATGTGGGACAGCAGCGGCGCCATCCCGTGGTAGCGCAGCCCACCGGCGTGGATCGGGTCCGGGATGAACTCGTGGCCCAGCGTGTGCATCTTCAGCAACGGCGTCAGCCCCGCGGTGTCACCGAAGTCGTACGCGTAGGTGCCGCGCGTCAGCGACGGGCACGCCGCCGGTTCGACCGCGCGGATCACCGGGTCCATCCGCCCGGCCAGTTTCTCCCGCAGGAACGGGAACGCGAGCCCGCCGAAGTTCGAGCCGCCGCCGGTGCAGCCGACGATCAGGTCCGGCGTGTCCCCTGCCAGCCGGAACTGCCGCAGCGCCTCCTCGCCGATGACCGTCTGGTGCAGCAGCACGTGGTTGAGCACGCTGCCCAGCGCGTACCGTGCCGCGGGATCCGCCGCCGCCTGCTCCACCGCTTCGCTGATCGCGATCCCCAGGCTGCCGGTCGAGTGCGGATCGGCCGCCAGGATCGCCTTTCCGGACGCGGTCAGCTCCGACGGGCTCGGGTACACCGTCGCGCCGAACGTCTCCATCATCAGCTTGCGATACGGCTTCTGGTCGTAGGACGCGCGCACCTGCCAGACCTCGCAGTCCAGCCCGAACTGCGCGCACGCGAACGCCAGCGCGCTGCCCCACTGGCCGGCCCCGGTCTCGGTGGTCAGCCGCGTGACCCCCTCGGCCGCGTTGTAGAACGCCTGCGGCACGGCGGTGTTCGGCTTGTGCGAACCGACCGGGCTGACACCCTCGTACTTGTAGTAGATGCGCGCGGGAGTGCCCAGCGCCTTCTCCAGCCGCCGCGCGCGGAACAACGGCGAAGGCCGCCACAGCCGGTAGACGTCCAGGACTTCTTCCGGGATCTCGACATACGACTCGCCGGACACCTCCTGGGCGATGAGCGCCTGCGGGAACAGCGGCGCCAGATCCTCCGGCCCGATCGGCTCGCGGGTGCCCGGATGCAGCGGCGGCGGTGGCGGCTCGGGCAGATCGGGGACGACGTTGTACCACCGGGTGGGGAGATCGGCCTCGTCCAGGGTGTACTTCGTGCGTCCGGACATCACGCCTCCTAGGTCGGCGAACCGACCATAGGACGGCCTCGCCACCGATGCCAGCCGTGGCCGCATGGGCATACTTGTCCGGTGGCGGACACGCGCAACGAGGTGAGCGGGGTGGTGGTCGGCACCGTCGTGCAGGCCAGGACCGTCACGTTCGCCGGTCAGGCGCATCCGGCGGGGCCGGTGTGGATGGTGCCGGAGCCTGCCAGGGAACTCGTCGAGCGGGCCGAGGCCGCCGAGCGGCTGACCGCGTCCATACTGGCCGGTGACGCCACCATCGGCGTCGTCGCCGGAGGCGGTTTCGGCAAGACGACCCTGGTCGCGCAGGTCTGTCGCCGGGTGCGGGACGCGTTCCCCGGCGGCGTGTTGTGGGTGACGCTGGGCGAGCAGGTGCCGGATCCCGTGCTGGCGGACAAGATCAACGACCTCAGCGAGCTGCTGAGCGGGAGCCGCCCCACGCTCGTCGACCCGGCGGCCGCCGCGCACCGGCTGGCCGGACTGCTCGGTGACCGCGAGCGGACGCTGCTGGTGGTCGACGACGTGTGGACGGCCGGCGGGCTGTCCCCGTTCCTCCTGGCCGGTGTCCAGATCGTGGCGACGACCCGATCCCGTGGCACCCTGCCCGCGACCGTGCGGGCCGTGACCGTGGAACCGTTGAGCCCGGGCGAAAGCCGGTCGCTGCTGGCCCTCGGCCTGCCCGGGCTGACCAGGACCGAGCGGCTGCTCCGGCTCACCGGCCGGTGGGCACTTTTGCTCGCGCTGGTCAACGCCGCCCTCCGGCAGGCCGTCGCCGAGGGCACGGCCCCGGACGCGGCAGCGGACCTGGTGGCCGGACAGCTGTCGCTCGACGGTCCCGGCAGCCTCGACCTCGACAGCGCCGACCGCAGGGACCACGCCGTCCGCGCGACCGTCGAGGCGAGTATCCGGCGCCTGGAACCGGTGGGGCGCACCCGGTTCCTGGAGCTGGGAGTGTTCCCCGAGGACGTCGACGTTCCCGTGGCGGTGGTGCATCTCCTGTGGCGCGCGGCCGGGCTGGCACCAGCGGCGTGCCGTCGGCTGACCCGGCAGCTCGTCGACCTGTCGCTGGCCGAGGTCCGCGACGAAACGATGCGGCTGCACGACGTGCTGCGCACCTACCTGCGCCAGACGCTCGGTCAAGACGAGCTGGCCGACGTCAGCGGCAGACTGGCCGACGCACTGCGCGCGGAGGCGCCGGCCGACTGGGCCACGGCCAGGCCGTACACCCTCAGGCACCTGGCGGGGCACGCGGCCGACGCGGGCAGGCTCGACCCACTGCTGACCGACGCGGGGTTCCTGCTCGCCGCAGAGCAGTCCGGGCTCCTGCCCTGCCTGTCTCAGGCGAAGAGCGAGCAGGCCCGGACGGCTGGCCTCGCCTATCAGCGGGCCGCGCACCACCTGCGCGACCAGCCCCCGGGAGAACGGCCCGCCTACCTGGAACTCACGGCACGTCAGACCGGTGCGGCCACCCTCACCGAAGCGGCGGGCAGGCTCGCCGTGAACTCGCCGTGGCGATGCACCTGGACCGACTGGCACACCGAGCCGCCGCACCACATCCTGACCCGGCACAACGCCAAGGTCATCGACGTCGCGCCGGTCCCGTTCGCCGACGGCCGGGTGCTGGTGTTCAGCCTCGACGTCGGCCACCACGTCCGGATCGTCGAGGCGCACAGCAACCAGCGTGCCGACTCGCCGTGGCCACTGCCGGAACTGGTGGAGGCGCTGGCATGCGTCCCGCTCACCGGCGGCGGTCACGTCTTCCTGGCCGGCACCATGACCGGGGAGATCCGGGCCTGGGACGTCGACAGCGGAGAACCCGTGAGCTGGGAGCTGCCGCCGCTCCCCGTCGATCCTGTCGAAACCGTCGATCCATGGGACGCGTCGGCGGCACGCGAACGCTCCGAGGATCTCCCGGCGGCGCCGGAGCCGTCCGAGCCCGACGATCCCGAGCCGGGGACGGAGGACTACGTCGAAGACCTGCTCGCGCTCGAACCGGCCGGACCGGACATCGATTGGTACGCCTACTGGAACGACTACCGCGAGGACATCCTGCCCGGGGTGCACCGGATCCTGTGGACCCCGGCGCCCGGCGGGCCGGTGGTCGCGATCGTGCGTGCGCACCGGCTGGTCCATCTGGTCGCGTCGACGGTGTCCTATCAGGACGTCTCGGTGTGGGCGATCGACACCGCGACGGGCCGCAGGATCCGCACGCCGTGGCCCGGAACGGCGGACCGGTTCGCGCTCGACCTACAGTCCACTTCGGACAGAGGAGACCATCGGGCGACGGTGTCGGGAGCGGGCTGGACACATTCCTGGGACGTGATCAGCGGGAAAGTGCTGGAGGACGACCGCGGGTGCTCCGCGCGATCCTCGGTCGCCACCTGGCTTCCGGACGGGAGCGAGGTCAGCTGCTACGGCGGTGGCAGCATGTGGATCACCGCCACCCCGGACGACCGCGTGGGCACCCTCGTGCACGCGCATTCGGGCCCGATCCAGGCCGTGGCGACGACCACGCTGCCCGACGGCCGCGTCGTGGTCGTGACCGGCGGGTTCGACGACCGCACGGTGCGGCTGTGGGACGTGCGCGAGCTGCTCGGCGGAGAGCCGGCCACACCTACCGGCGTCGGGCACCTGGCGGTCGCCGGCGGGCTCCTGGTGACCGGGCACGCGGGCCCGGTCCTGCGGGTGTGGTCGGAGGGACGGCCGGTTCGCGAAGTGGTGCTGGACGCGCGGCCGACGGCACTGATCGCGGCGCCGGACGACCGGGACGGCCCGCGGGTGGTGTGCGACACCGCCCAGGGACCACCAACGCTGGTCGATCCGGCCACCGGGGAGCGCACCGCCTGCCCGGCGGCCGTCACGGGCCGGGCACTCGCCTGCACCAGCACGGACGGGCAACGGGTGCTGCTCACCGACGACGAGGGCACCGTCCGCGCCTGGGACCTGGCCGACGGCGCCCAGCTCTGGCAGCTGCCGTCGCGGGAACCGACGGCCATGAGCACTTCCGACGGGCACTTCGTCGTCAACGACGGCGCCACCGGCCGCCTGAGCATCCACGACCCGAGGACCGGGCAGCCGGGCCCGTCGATCACCTTCTGGCCGGGAAGGTCGATCATGGTCGGCGTGCTGCCGGGCACGGACGTGACCGGGGACGAGCCGCTCGTGGTGTTCCACGACGCCTTCCTGCACGCCTGGGCGCCGGGGGCGAAGAAGCATCTGGCGGCGAAGTCGTTGCATGACAAGGTGTACGACACCACTTTCCGGCGGCGGCCGAACCACGGCGGCGCCATCATCGCCAACGACACCGCGCTTCTGCGGCTCTCCGGCGGCGTGGCCGCCGCCGCCCTCGGCGGCCGCGTCCTGCGGCTCGCCCGCCTCGTTCCCACCCCGGAACCGAAACGATCGGAGCGGCTCGCCCACCCCTGCGAGTGGGAAATCCTGTGCGACGTCGATCTCGATACCGAGGTGACGGCACTGGCCGTCGATCACGACGGCACCCTCGTGGTCGGCACCGCACGCGGCATCGCGCGACTCCGCCTGGCGAACGTGCGACCGGAAGCCCGCCCTGCCGGGTAGCCCGGCGACCAGCCCCGAAGAGTCCATTGTGGACTCCGATAGCGCCTCGACTCGGCCGCGTACCGGGCCGGAGCCATCGGGACGCGAAGGGACTTCCGCTTGTGGCAATTGCCGCTTCCGGAAGCCCGCTGGGGTTTGGCCACCCGCCACGGCTTGTTACGTTCGGTCACAGCGCGCGCTGTCCAACCCATGCGACCCAGGGAGAGGTGAGCGGAATGAAGGAGTACGAGACCCCGACGCTGACGGAGGCCGGCGAGTTCGAAGAGGTCACCGGACTGCTGCAGTTCCACGGCAACGACCGGCTGATCCTCAGCAAGAACTGAGTACGCCGAACGTCGATGCCTGAGGCATTGGGCATGCTGGGTCACGGCGAGGAGTACTTCGCGGTCTTTCCCGACCACGAGGCGGGCCTTGCCGTGGCCCCGCGGTTTCGCGCGCAGGGGTCCCGGACGCTGCCCCACGTCTCGGGACGGCCGTGGCTGACCGGCCGGTGGCGCGACGGCGGGATCGTCGCCGTCCGAGCAGGGGAAACGCTGCTGGCGGTGATCGGCTGCTGCCCGGTCACGGCAGACGAACTGACAGCCGAGGCCGGGCGCGTCCGTGATCCCGCCCAGCTCGATGCCCTGGCCCGTAAGCTCCCGGGCAGCTTCCACCTGGTCGCCGCCGTGCGCGGCCGGTGCCGGGTCCAGGGCACCGCGTCCGGTCTGCGGCTGGTCCATCACGCGAAAATCGGCGGAATCGCGGTCGCCGCGGACCGCGCCGACATTCTCGCCGAGGTCACCGGGGCGGACCTCGACGAGCAGACCGTGTCGGTGCGGCTGCTCTTCCCCGTGCCGCATCCCTTGCTGCACAAGCCTTTGTGGCACGGCATCGACGGCGTGCGCCCCGGGGACGCACTGGTGCTCGAACCCGACGGCCACACGAGGACGGCGACCTGGTGGCGGCCACCGCGCCCGGTCCGCGGCCTCGCCGAGGGCGCACCGCTGGTCAGGGAAGCACTCACCGCCGCGGTGGACGCCCGTACCCGGGGCGGCGGGACTGTCGCGTGTGATCTGTCCGGTGGCCTGGATTCGACGTCGGTGACCTTCCTCGCCGCGCGCGGCGACGCTCGCGTGATCGCGAGTACCTGGCCGGGCATCGACCCCGCGGACGACGACCTCGGCTGGGCGAAGCGGGCGGCCGCTCATCTGCCCGAGGTCGAGCACCTGGTGTGGGACGCGGGGAAATCGCCGCTGGTCTACGAGAAGCTGCTGGAAATCGACGACCCGCTGGACGAGCCCAGCATCGGCATGATGGACAGGGCGCGGCTGCTCAGCGATCTGGAACCGCTGGCGGCCAAGGGAAGCCGGGTCCGGCTCACCGGCATCGGCGGGGACCACGTCGCCTGGTGTTCCGAGGCGCACTACCACACGGTGCTCCGGCGGCGGCCGCTGTTCGCGCTCCGGCAGCTGCGGGGTTTCCGTGCCCTGTTCACCTGGCCGTTCGGGGACATGGTGCGGGCGCTCGCCGATTCGCGGTCGTACCGCAGGTGGCTCGCCGACACCGCGGACGACCTGTCCGCGCCGAAGACCGCGCCGGTGACCGCGGCGCTGGGCTGGGGCTGCCCGCCGCGGCTGTTCGACTGGGTGACTCCGGAGGCGAGACAGCTCGCCGCGGCGGCCATCCGCGAGGCGGCGAGGTCGGCGGAACCGCTCGGCGCCACCCGAGGGGAACACACCGACCTCGACCAGATCCGGGCCTGCTCGCGGATCATCCGGCAGTGGGAGCAGATGAGCGCGCGGGCCGGGCTGCCGATCCAGTCGCCGTATCTCGACGACCGGGTGATCGAGGCGTGCCTGGCGATCAGGCCGGCGGACCGGGTGACGCCGTGGGCCTACAAACCGGTGCTGACCGAGGCGATGCGGGGCGTGGTGCCCGCCGAATGTCTCGCCAGGACCAGCAAGGCGCAGGCCTCGATGGACGCGGCGGCCGGGCTCCGGGAGAACCGGGGCGATCTGGCCCGGCTCTGGGACGACCCGCTGCTGGCGCGGCTCGGTCTCGTCGACCGGGATCGCTTGCGCGCCTTGGCTTCCCGCCCGGACACGCCGGGACTGCGCGAGGCCGTCCTCTACTCGACCATCGGCTGCGAGGTCTGGCTGCGCACCCTTTCGAAGTAGTCCCGATTTTCCAGGAGGAGAGATGGGCCTCACGTTACGCGCCGAAGTGTCCGTTGTGGACACCGACTACGGAAGTGTGCTGCTCGACGAGCGCGCGGGCCGGTATTTCCAGCTCAACCCGACCGGAAAGCTCGTGGTCGGCGCGTTGCTCGAAGGCCGGAGCGCCGAGCAGGCCGCCGAGGCGCTCGCCGGCGAGTACCGCGTGTCGAAGGAGCAGGCGGAGCGGGACGTGACGGCGCTGGTGGCGGGCCTGCGTTCGGCAGGGCTGGTGACACCGTGACCACGCCGAGCGCGCTCGGCCGCCCGCTGCCCGTCCCGCTCGGGCGCCGGTCTTCCGCCCGCCTCGCGGTCGTGCTGGCCAAGCTGATCGCGAAGCTGCCACCCCGGCGGATCAAGGCCCTGTTGCGCGTGCTCCGTCGTGGCGCCCGCCCGGCCTCGTACGAGCAGGCGAAGTCCGCGCGGGACGCCGTCCTCGCGGTCAGCCTGACCTGCCGGGGCCCGCAGGGCTGCCTGCCGAGGTCGCTCGCCGCCGCCGTCCTGTGCCGGTTCGGCGGTACCTGGCCGACGTGGTGCGCCGGCGTCCGGATGAAGCCGCCGTTCGGCGCCCACGCCTGGATCGAGGCCGAAGACAGGCTCGTCGACGAAGGCGCGCCGTCCGGGTATTTCGGGCGGCTCCTCGCCGTCGGGCCGCCCGAATGACCGCTCGCGCCGGTTTCCGCGATCTGCTGCGGCTGACGGCGGGGCACCGGCGGGTACTGGCCTTCGCCATCGCGCTCACCGTCGCCGCCTCCGGTCTCGGCATGGTGCAGCCGTTGCTCGTCAGGAACGCCGTCGACACGGTCGGCACGCGGCCGCTGCCGTGGTGGCTGATCGCCGGGATCACCGCGCTCTTCCTGACTCAGGCCACAGTGGACGGTCTCGGCCTGTTCCTGCTGGAACGCTCGGGCGAGGGAGTCGTGCTCGGGGTCCGGCGCCGGCTGATCGCACGGCTGTTGCGGCTGCGGATGCGGGAATACGAGGACCACCGCCTCGGTGACCTCATCGCGAGGCTCAGCGTCGATACCACCGTACTGCGCGACGTCGTTTCCACGGCGTCCGTGCACCTCGTCTCCGGCGGGCTGACGGGAATCGGCACGGTGGTGCTCATGCTGCTGCTCGACCCCGTGTTGTTCCTGATCGTCGCCGCGACGGTGGCGGTGGCGGCCGTCATCGTGGTGTCGTTGCTCAGCAGGCTCCGCACCGCGGGCGAGCAGACGCAGCGCGGTGTCGGCGAGATGACCGCCGATCTCGAGCGCGCGCTGGGCGCGATCCGGACGGTCCGGGCGAGCAGGGCCGAAACCCGGGAGGAACGGCGGATCGCCGGGCGGGCCGAGTCGGCTTACGCCGCGGGCGTGCGCGCGGCCAGGCTGACCTCGGTGATGACCCCGGCCGTCGAACTGGCCATCCGCGGTTCGCTGCTGCTCGTGCTGCTGATCGGCGGGACGAGGGTGGCGGCGGACGCCACCTCGCTCGGGAACCTGGTGGCGTTCCTGCTGTACGCCACTTATCTGGTGGTCCCCCTCGTCTCGCTGTTGCAGGGCATCGGGCTGATCCAGCGGGGAATGGGCGCGATGCAGCGCGTGCACGAGGTGGCGGCGATTCCCGTCGAAAACGACGCCGGAGTCCGTGCTCCCGCGCCTCGCGCACCACACACCCCCGTCCTGGAATTCCGCGATGTCCGGTTCTCCTACGCCACGCGGCCGGTGCTGAACGGAGTGTCGTTCACCGTCGGCGCACGAGCGAATATCGCACTGGTGGGTAAGTCCGGCGCGGGCAAGTCGACAATTTTCTCACTGGTCGAGCGTTTTCACGAACCACTTTCCGGAAGCGTCCTGTTGAATGGTGTCGATGTCACACGCCTGCACCGCGACCACTGCCGTTCGCGTATCGCACTGGTGGATCAGAACGCGCCGATCCTGCACGGAACGTTGCGTGAGAATCTGACCTACGCGGCACCGGAGGCCGGCGACGCGGCGCTCGCCCGGGTTCTCGAACTGGTCTGCCTCACGGAGCTGGTCGACCGGTTGCCGGACGGGCTTGTCAGCCAGGTGGGTGAACGCGGCACCATGCTCTCGGGGGGCGAGCGACAGCGCGTCGCCATCGCACGCGCCCTCCTCACCCAGCCCGACCTGCTCTTACTCGACGAGCCGACGGCACACCTCGACGCGATCAACGAGCTGGCGCTGACCGAGGCTCTCGCACGGGTCGCCGGTGAATGCGCGCTGGTCGTCATCGCGCACCGGCTGTCCACCGTGCGCGGCGCCGACCACGTCATCGTGCTCGACGAGGGCAGGGTGGACAGCCACGGCAGCCATGCGGAACTCGTCGAAACCAGCGAACTTTACCGTCGGCTCATCACCAGTCAATTCGTCGAAGATCGCTTCGCCACGATGGCCCGATCGTCGGTATCCCATCCCCTGGATGGCCCTGGCGAACCGTCCGCGCACTGCTAAGAATTGATTCCGTTCCTCGTTCGCTGCGCTGTTCTGATGGGCCCGGTGGTAGTCGAATGTCGTTCAACCAGCTGACCGATGGCCAATGGGTCCGCCGAATGGAATTCGTCGAGATCCTGCACGACCGGACCGCGGTGCTGAGAAGAATCTGTCAGCTGGCCGAAATGGCGAAATTCGTGCACGGGGTTTTGTGCGGGGCGTGGGCGGACAAGTGCGATCCCGCGCTCCTCGAATGCCCCGCGGCGGGCAGCGGGCGACGCCGGCTGCTGGTCGACCCGAGACTCGTCGGCCTGGACCGGCTGCGCGGCCAGGCGTCCGGCCGGAGGACGGAGGTCAGGGTCCACGACGGCACGCTGCGGCACATGCTGATCTTCGGCACCCGGTTCGCGGTGCTGCCGCTCGACGAAGGCGATCTGGACGCCGGCGCCCTCGTGCTCCACACCCCGATCGCCGTCCTGTGCAACCAGCTGTTCGACCTGCTGTGGGCGAATTCCCGGCCACTCGACAGCGGCTTGCCCGCACGCGCCGGACTGTCCGTGCGCCAGCTCGGCGTCGCGGAGCTCCTGGTCGAGGGCGCGACGGATCACCAGGTGGCGAACCGGCTCGGGCTGAGCAGCCGCACGGTACGCACCGTGGTCGCGGAGCTGCAGCACCGTTTCGGCACGACGTCACGGATGGCGCTCGGGTTCCGGCTCGGCGCACAGGGCGTGCGCGGCACCGCGTCGGGGGCCGCCGCCGGTTGCGGGCCTCGATCGCTTCCCGGGTCGCCGGGGTGATCCGGGCCGGCGCCGCCGGAACCACTCCCACTCAGTGTCCTTTTCGGACGTCCGTTATGGACCTGCCGACGCTCAGTCGGCGGTTTCGAGCAGGATCTTCTGGGCACCGTCCTGCTTCTTCTGGAAGATTTCGTACGCCTTCGGCGCGTCCTCGAGGGGGAGCTTGTGCGTCGCGAACCCTTCCACGCCCAGCGGATCGTCGTCACCGGTGAGCGGCGGCAGGAGTTCGCCGGCCCAGTGCCGGACGTTCGCCTGTCCCCTACGCAGGTCGCTCGCCCACCGCGCCGACGAACTCGACCACATCACCACGGTCATCGAAACGCGGGACGGTGTGCAGGCCAGGGAGCTGACCTTCGCGCACACCGAGGCGGCACGGGAACTCGTCGTCGCGCGCCCGCCTGTCGAGGGCTGACGCTTCCGGGACGGGCTACACGCCGTGCTGCCGCCGCACCATCTCGGCGATCCAGACGGGCGCGAACGGCGACGTGCAGTTCGGCGGCGTCGGATAGTCCTTGAGCACCTCCAGGCGCTCGCCGATGTCGATCGCCCTGGCGCGGTGCCCGGCGTGCCCGATCCCGATCTGGGCCAGGCAGCTGTTCATCGCCCACTGCAGACGACCCGGGGCGTCCTTCAGCTCCGCCTCGATGACGTCGAGCAGTCCAGCGAGGTCGAGCCCCTCGGGCTGTTTCACCACGCGTTCGGTGGTCAGCGCCCATCCCGCGCTCGCGACGACCGGATCCGGATCGGCGGACCAGGCCAGGCGCAGCTCTTCGGCGTGCGGGCTCTTCTTCACCACGTAGTTCACGAGCCAGTCGTGCACCTTGGGGACGCATGCCTCGCGCACCATGCCGTCCAGCTCGGCACGCTCGAACGCCTTCGGGCGGCAGATCAGCGTCGCCAGCAGGCGCGCCGCGGCGTCACCGGTCCCCCACAACTCGCGGGCGAGTTCCTGCCGCGTTTTCAGCCGCTTCGCGAGGGCGCGCAGCTTGCCGAGGTTCACCCCGTGCTCGTCACCGTGTTTCTCGTTCACCTCGCGGATCTTCGGGTCCTCGAGCGCGGCCAGCTCGGCCAGCACCTCGGCCACCGTCGTGTCGGTCACTCGGCCTCCTGTCCATCCCCGTGCGGGCCCCAGCCTACGAGCCGGGCACGGTGATCAGCCGGAGGTGCGCAGCGTCGTCAGGAAGTCGTGGGCGAGCTGGTGGAGCTTGACGTTGTGGTGCTGCGACTGCTCGACCAGCCGCGCGAAGGCCTCGTCGCCGGTGCAGCCGTGGATGGCCATGAGCGCGCCCTTGGCCTGCTCGATCCCGGCGCGGGTGGTCATGGCCTGTTCGAGCTGCGTGATGGTCCGGCGTGCCTCGTACCAGCGACCGGCGCAGTCGATGACCGCGGTGGCGGCGGTGGTGAACAGCCGCAGCAGCGTCTCGTCCAGGGGGTCGAACGCCTTCGTCGAGCGGCTGTAGACGTTCAACGCCCCCACCAGCCGCCCCTCACCAGGATTGCCGGAGTCGTCCAGCAACAGCGGGATCGACACGGACGTGGACATCCCCACCGCATCGGCAGCTTCGGAGAATTCCGGCCACTCGCGGCGCCGTTCGGCGATCACCGCGCGCACCGGCTGGCGATCACGGGCCGCGTCCAGACAGGGTCCCCGATCGGCGGCGTACTGCTTGCCGTCCAACTCGGCGATGGACGGATCGGTGGCTGCCAAGGTCCGGGGCCCCGCCGAGGTGAGCGAGGTGATGGACACGGCGTCGGCCTCGACGATCAGCTGCGCGGCGAAGGAGACATTGTGCTCCAGCAGCGCCTCCAGATGGCGTTCCTCGGCCAGCACGACACGCAGATCCGCGAGCGCCTCGTTGGCGACGTCGAGATGGTTCAGCGCGTCCGTCCCGGCGTCCATGACGCGACCTCCGCTGTCCTCAGCCGACGTTCCGCGGCCGGGCCTCCGCCGGCGGGACCTCGGGGTCCTCGGGTTCCTCGCCGCTCGAATACAGGTGCCTGTTGACCCGCCGCTTCAGGTCGTCGAAGTGCGCGAAGAGGGCGGCCAACGGCCGGTCGTCGTCCTCTTCGGCGCTCCCGGCGTCTTCAGGTCGGTCGGGATGCCACGTCTGGCCGTATGTCGCGGTCATCGTCGTTCACCCCTTCTGACTCGCACGTGCCGAACCACGACGGCGTACAGAGAGAGGTTTCCCTTTTCGGCGCCGAAGGAAACGTTCGTGGTGTGTCTCACAGCGGACGCCGGGGCCCGCTCAGCTGTCGTAGTACGACGAAGGCGGTCCCGGCTGGTCCCAGCGGCGGGTCGGTGCCTGGTCCGCCGCGGGGCCGCGGTAGCGCGTCCGCGCGCTCGCCGCCATGCTGCTCACGATCACCGCGATCGCCAGCCCGAGCACCAGGTTGATCAGCGCCGTCGCCACCTTCGCGCTGATGTTCACGGTCAGCGTCAGCGGCAGCACCACCGCGATCGCGGTCACCAGCACCATGATCCACCCGAAGAACTGCCCCGGCGACGGCGTCGCCACGCTCAGCAGGTGCATCAGCCCGGTGGCGAGCAGGGCGACGATCGCGGCCACCACGGCGTAGGTGGTCGTGCTCGCGTTGCCCCAGATGCCGTCGCCCTTCGGCGCGAGCACCTCCACCGCGAAGATCCCCCTGGCGATCAGCAGCCCGACGATGGCGATCAACGCCGCCACCACAGCGGTGGCGACACCGCCCGCCCACAGCCGGGCCGCGTCCACGCCGGGCCGGTCCTGGCGGGTGTTACGCGGGTAGTCGGACATCTGCGGTCCTTCCGTCGCTCGCGGGTCTCCGGTCCCGATTGTCGCGCGATCGGCCGTATCGCGCCCGATACCGCGACGGCGGTGACGCAAATGCACCACGTCCGTGGGACTCAGGGCTCTATCAGGTCAGCGGGACACAGCGGGACGCTGATGTCTGCCACCCTCCCCCGGCATCCCGTGGCGATCCAGGGGGCACACCCGTGAGCGCGCGCCGGGTGTGCCGTCGCCCACCGGCGTGGGCGTGCTCCACCTGGCCGGGCACACCCACGCCGGTTCCGGAACCCGTATCGATGCCTCCGACACTCATGAGGCCGGTTCCCCGGTTTTCCGCGCGTCAAAGGCGGCGAATCGCTCCACGAGCCCCTTGGGCGCGTCCGGGGCGAAGATCATTTCAAGTCCCTCGGCGGACTCCCGCGCGGAAGCCGCGGAGCGAGGGAACAGCTCGGCTTCGTAAGCAGTGAGGGCGGCTTCGACGTCGTCGCGATGGGCGACGATCGCGAGCGCGAGTTCCGCCCCGTCGAGCATGGCCAGGTTCGCTCCCTCGCCCGCGAACGGGGACATGAGATGTGCGGCGTCGCCGAGCAGGGTCACGCCGGGGACGCGGCCCCAGGAGTGCCCGACGGGCAAGGCGTTGATACGGCGGGGGATGAGGGCGGTGTCGGCGTTCGCGACGAGGCCGCGCAGCGCGTCATCCCATCCGTCGAGAAGATTCAGGACGGCTGCTTTCGCGGCCGGCGTGTCGGTGAAGTCGATGGTGTCGATCCACGACTCGTCGCAGCGGTAGCCGAAGTAGACGTGCAGGCTGCCGTCGGTCTCCTTGTGGCCGAGGACGCCGACGTCGCCGCCGAGCGCGAAGAGCGCGCCGTCACCCATCGCCGCCGCCTCGGCCGGGTGCTTGTCGACGGCGTCGAAGAGGTCGGTCTCGATGAAGGAGATGCCGGTGTAGGCCGGCCTCGCTTCGGAGACGAGGGGGCGCACGCGGGACCAAGCGCCGTCGGCACCGATCATGAGATCGGTCGTGAAGGAGCCGCCGTCGGCGAGCGTGACTTCGTGCCGCCCGGGGTGACCGTCGACGGCATGGACGCCGGTGACCTTGCTCCCCCACCGCACGGTGCCTTCGGGCAGCGCGTCCAGCAGCATGTCCCGCAGGGTGCCGCGGTCGATTTCGGGCCGTGTGAGCTCGCCGTCGTCGGCTTCGTTCCGCAACACGGTGCCCTGCTTGTCGAGCACGCGCATGGCCTCGCCGCCCTGGTGGTACTTCCGCAGGAACTCGTCGAACAACCCGGCCGCGTGCAGGGCTTTCTGCCCACTGTCCTCGTGGATGTCGAGCATGCCGCCCTGGGTACGGCCGTGCCGCCCGGCCTCGAGTTCGAAGACGACCGGCTCGACGCCGTTGACGTGGAGCACGCGCGCGGCGGTCAGCCCGCCGAGGCCGCCTCCGACGATTGCGATCGGATAGTGGGATGTGGTGTGCATGAGTTCGTCTGCTTTCTCTTCGGTGTCGGCTGGGCGGGACGGCATCGGAGTCCACAAAGGACAGGCCGCCTCATTCGGTGGCGAGCGCGACGATTCCGGCGATCTGCGCTTTGAGGTACCAGCTCCACCGCTCGCCGGGCGTGCCGCCGAGTACCGCTTCGGCATGCCGCGCGAGCAGTGGCGCGCGGTCCGCGCTCGCGGCACGGACCGCGTCGGCGAGAGCACGTTGCTTGGCCGGACCGTCCGTGTCCGCGTCGGCGTCCCCGTCCTCGGGGACGGCGTGTTCGGCCGCGCTCGCGGTCGCGGTCAACAGCAGCAGGTCGACCCCGATACCGGCCTGGCCCGGTTCGGCCCCGCCCTCGACGAGCAGGCCCATCATGCGGTCGTACAGCGTCAGCAGATGGGGGCCGGACGGCCGGATCACCAACGCCGACCGGGCGAGCCCCGGTTGCGCGGCCAGGATGTCGCGATAGTCCGTGACGAGGCGTTCCAGCCGCTCCTGCCAGGTCCCCCCGGCCGGCATCCGCACGCCGCCCAGTAGCTCGTCGATGACCGCGGCGTGCAGCTCCGCCGTGTTCCGGACGTAGACGTAGAGCGAGGCCGGGCCCGTGTCGAGTTCCTTCGCGACACGGCGCATCGTCGCCTTCCGCAGCCCCTCGCGGCGCATGATGCCGATCGTCACGTCGATGATCCACTGCCGGGACAGCGGCGGTTTGGCGGGGCGCTCCCGCCTGCTTCGAGGTTCCATCCCCGCCTCCTTCCTTGCGAACACGTTCGTCACGAACATGTTCGTTCAACTCGAGACTACCCCGCCCGCCGGTCGCTGTCCACACCGCCGTCGCCGCCCGTCGCACCGTCCACAGAGGACAGCGTTCGGCGGCGCGGCGGTAGCGGATACTGCGACCGGCGGGTTGCGGGTGCCGAACCCGTACCGGGAAACTGGGATGAAGCGCCGGAAATCCCTTGGGGCGGAAGAACTGTCGCCTCGGCACGGGCGCTCGCCGAAGAATCGGCCCGTTCGACCCACAGCGGTGTTCTCGTCGTTTCCCGATGCGCGAAAGAGGTGATCACCGTGACAGCGACGGCACGGTTGGCGGCCGCGGCGGCGGTGTGCGCGGCGACCGTGTTCCTGCCCACCGGCGCGACCGCGACGGCACCCGGCACGCCGCCGCCCTGCGCGGTGGGGACCGACGTGGTCACCGCCGACGGCCCGGTGTGCGGGGTGAGCGGCAACGGCGTGACCTCGTGGCTCGGCATCCGCTACGCCGCGCCGCCGACCGGCGAACTGCGCTGGCGCGCCCCGCGTCCGGTCGCCCCGTGGACGGAACCCTTCCCGGCCACCACACCGGGCAACCTCTGTCCGCAACCCGCCCGGCAAGGACCGCGGCAGACCAACGAGGACTGCCTGAACCTCGACGTCCGCGTCCCCCGCGACGCCGGGCCGGGCCCGCTCCCGGTCATGGTGCAGATCCACGGCGGCGGTTTCCTGCTCTTCGGCCCGCACGACGCCGGCCATCTCGCCGCGACCGGCCGGGTGATCAGCGTCGAGATCCACTACCGGCTGGGCATCATGGGCTTCTTCGCCGAGGAAGCCCTCGGCCCGCATTCCGGCAACTATGCCTTCCAGGACCAGCAGGCCGCGTTGCGCTGGGTACAGCGCAACATCGCCCGGTTCGGCGGGGACCCGCACAACGTGACCATCTACGGCGGGTCCGCGGGCGGATCGAGCGTCTGCGCGCAGACGGTCTCCCCCGGCGCCCGCGGCCTGTTCCACCGGGGAATCAGCCAGAGCGGGCAGTACAACTCCCTGTTCGGCCACGACACCACCTGGCAGGCACAGGACTGCAAGGCACGGTGGCCCACCGAATCCGAGGCCCAGCGGGCCGGCGCCCGGTTCACCGCCGCGGTCGGCTGCGCACAGGCCGCCGACGTCGCCCGCTGTCTGCGAGCCGTCCCCGTCGAGCGGTTGCTGGCGCAGGCCGGCGACGGGATGAAAGCCGACAGCGGCACGATCGCCCCCGTCGTCGACGGCGTCACGATCCCGCTCTCCCCCGCCGAAGCCTTCGAGGAGGGCGAGGTCAACCCAGTGCGCCTGATGATCGGCGTCGACCGCGACGACGTGCAGCTCCCGCTGCCCGACACGCCCCAGCAGTACGAAGAACTGGTCCGGCAGCAGTACGGTGAGCTGGCTCCGGCCGTGTTCGCCCGCTACCCGCTCGAACGATTCCCCGAGCCGTCGGCGTTTCTCGCCTACCGCACGATCGTGGCCGACTCGAACTCCGTCTGTCCCGCCCTGCGTACCGCCCGGCACCTGGCACGGCGGCTGACGGTCTACGCCTACCAGGTGGACGACACGGACTCGCCACCGGCGTGGTTCCTCGACCAGAGCAAACCCAACGGCGCCTTCCACGTTTCGGAGAACACGTTCCTCTACCTGCCCGCCAACGTCACCCTCACACCCAACCAGGCGGCCTACGGCAGGCAGATCGTCGCCCAATGGACCGGATTCGCCCGCACCGGCAACCCCACCGTCACCGGGACCCCACGCTGGATTCCTTACACCCCAACGGATCCAGCGGTCATGTCGCTTCAGCCCGCCGGGGACAGCGTGCTGACCCGCGAAATCGGCGACCAGCATCAGTGCGGGTTCTGGGATTCCGTCAGCCCGTCACCCCGCTGAGGTTCGGCCCGGCCCGATCGCGACAAGGGCGTCCCTGGGTGCGTTGAACGCACCGGGGGCGTCCCTCGGTGCGGTGGACGCACCCAGGGCGTCCCTCGGTTCCGGCGTAAGTCACGCCGCACAAGCCTGGAAGCCCTTGACGAGCACACCTCCTTCACAATAACGTTCCGATCCGAATCGGAACGTTATTGTGAAGGGAGTCGCTGTGCGAGCAGCGGTTGTGCAGACGTCCGGAGAGGTCCGTCTCGTCGACGTGCCGGAGCCCACGCCCGGCCCCGGACAGGTGCTCATCGAGGTCGAAGCGATCGGCGCGGGCTACGTCGACGTCATGGTCCGCCGGGGTGAGTACCCGGGCAGTACCGGCCCGGGTTCCGTGCCCGGGGCCGAAGTCGTCGGCCGTGTCCAGGACGCGGGACCCGGTGCACCGGGTGACCTGGTGGGGCAGCGAGTGCTGGCCATCCTCGGCGTCGGCGGCTACGCGGATTGGGTCGTCGCCGATGTCGGCCGCGTCCTGCCGGTGCCGCAAGACGCCGACGCCGTCGAGACGGTTGCACTGGGTGTGAACGCGCTCGTCGCCGGGATCGCGCTCCGCCGCGCGGGGATGACAGCGGGAGAACACGTGCTCGTTCGCGGCGCGAGCGGCGGAATCGGTGTACTGGCCACGCAGATCGCCCACGCTCGCGGTGCCGAGGTCACCGCGGTCACCTCCTCCCCTGCGCGCGGTAAGCGGCTTCGGGAGCTGGGTGCCGCGCGGATCGTGGACCGGACCAGCAGCGCTGCCCCGGATCAGACGTACGACGTGGTCGTCGACACGGTCGCGGGCCCGGATACGGCCAAACACCTCGAACTACTGCGCGACAACGGACGCCACGTGCTGTGCGGCGCCGCCGGTGGCCCTCCGGCGGAAGACGTCATCGCCACGCTGGTGCGCGATTTCCACAAGTCGCCGACGTTGCTGGGGCTCAGCCTGAACTCGGTGAAACCCGAGGAACTGCGCGAGTCGTGGCAGGAGGTCATGGCGTTGTGGAAGCAGGGACAGCTCTCGCCCGTGGTCCACCAGCGCCTCGAACTGAGTGACGCCGAACAAACCTTGAAACTACTCGAAAGCGGCGCACCGTTCGGCAAGGTGGTCATGCTGCCTCGGTAGGGTGAGCGCGGCAGGGAGGTGGAATGGCACGCCGACGTGACGAGCGCATCGACCACGCCGTGCTGGCGGCGGTGTCCGAGCTGCTCCGGGAGGTCGGCTACCCGGCGCTGACCATGGAGGCCATCGCCGCCCGCGCGGGCACCACCAAGCCCGCCATCCGGCGGCGCTGGAAGAGCCAGCAGCAGCTGGTCGTCGCGGCCATGGCGCGCGACCGCGTCGGCGTCGTGGAGATCGACACCGGCTGCGTGCACTGCGACATCGTCGGGCATCTGGAGGCTCTGCGCACCGGCCTGGCCGACCCCGCGCTCAGCCGCGTGCTCCCCGCCCTGCTGGCCGATCTGGCCGACGATCCCGAGCTGCGCGAGGAGTTCCTCACCGTTTTCTGGGAACCCCGCAGGCAGGCCTGCCTGGCTTCCCTGCGCGGCGCGCGGGAACGCGGCGAGCTGGAACAACTCGGCGACGCCGACCTCCTGACGGACCTGTTCGCCGCGCCCATCGTCTTCCGGGCGCTGTTCCACCACGCCGGGATGGGGCCCGACTTCGCCGAACTCGTCACCCGCGCGGTGCTCGCGGGGGTGGGCACCGCCAAGACGCCCCGCTGCGCACGTGCCGCCGGACACCCATCCCGCTGACCCCGCGACGCGCGAAATCCCGGACTCACCGCGAGCACCGAAACCGGCACGGCTCGCGAGAAGCCATGCCGGATCACGGTGTTCAGCCGACCGGTTTGAGGACGAAGCCCTCCTCTTCGTCGTCGTCCCGGCGAGCCGGGCGCGGCGAGGGACGGGCGGGACGCTCGGTTTCCTCAGCCACCGGTGGACGCGGCCGGTCGGTGACGCCGAGGAAATCCGCGATCGCCCCGGCGATCGCCGGGGTACTGCCCGCCTGGACCGCCCGCATTCCTGCCTTCAGGACGTCGTTGCCCGCTTCGGCGCTCAGCTCGGCGATCCGCGCGGCCAGCCGATCCGGGCCGAGGGCGATGCCCTGGTCGTCGATCTCCAGCCCGACCAGCTTGCCCTGGACGTCCACCGTCACCGAGACGCCGTCGCCCGAGGCCCGGCCGCGCAGTCCGGCCATGCCCTCGGCCAGCCCGAGCCGTTCGGGGATCTCCTCGGCGAGTTCGATCAGCTCGTCGACGGTCCGCTCGTCGTGCTCCATCAGAGCCTCCAGCTGTCGGGCGTGGTGCCTTCCGCGGCCTCGGACAGCGATTCGTCGCGGGTCAGCCCGAGCCGCGCGAGCTCGTCGTCGTCCAGGCCCGCGAACTCGCCGGACTGGACGGCCCGCCGGTCGGCCTGGGCCGCGGCCTCGCGCACGAGCGCGAGGATCGTCTCGGCGAGGCCGGTTCCCCTGGCGCGCAACGCTTCCGGCGTCAGATCCAGCGATTTCAACGCGCCGCCGGGCAGGACCTCCACCGAGACCCCGTCCCGCCGGGCGCTTCCGGTGACGTTCACTTCGGGTGCACCCCACCGTAGAAGAGGTGCGCGTCGCGCGGCAGCGTGTAGGTGTGGCGCATCACCTGGTCGCTCGAGTTGCCCTCGATCGTGGTGATCTTGTTGCCCTCGACCTTTTCGATGAGGCCGATGTGCCTGCTGCCGCCCCAGCTGGGCCCGGTGCCGAACAGGATCGCGTCACCCGGCCGCGCCTGCTTCGCCAGGTCGTGCCGGTTGTACGCGAGGTGGTGCCGCTCGCCCCACTTGTAGACGTCGCCGGTGAAGCCGTACTTCGGGATGTTCACCCCGGCCTCGCGCCACATCGAGGTGGCGAAGTAGGCGCACCACGGCTGGCCGGTCGGTCCCCATTTGTTCCGGTTGTTCGGGCCCTCGTGGTAGCCGAGGTTCTTCCTGGCGTGCTCCAGGATCTCGTGTGCCTTCCCGGACTCGCTCGGCTTGGTGCCGCCCTTGTGGTGCCCGTGCCCCGGCTTGTGGGGATGGTGCTCCTTTCCCTTGCCCGGCACCGGTTTGTGGTGCTCCTTGCCAGGGTCGGCGACCCCGTCGGAGTTCAGGTCCCGTTCCAGCGCCTTGAGCTTGCGCGCCGCCTCCTCCATCTCGGCGCGCGCGCCCTTGAGGTGTCCCGCGGACTCCTTGAGGTACTTGCCCGCGAGGTCGGTGACCTCGGCCAGCGCCCGGAGCATCGCGCCGGACGCCCCGAAGCCCGCGAGTGCCGCCCCCGCCTTGAGGAACGCCTCGGCCTTCCGGACGAACTCGTCGATCAGGGCGCTGGTCGCCCCGTGCCGTCCGGCGAGCGCCTCGGTGACCTCGGCGACGATCCGGGCGCCGCGCACGCTGGCTTCCGCGGTGGTGGTGAGGTCGTCGCCGAACTTCGCCGACTTGCCCTCGAACGCGGCCGCCGCCCTGCCGTCCCAGTGGGTCAGCAGCGCCTGGGCGTCCTTCCGCTGGGCGTCGTGCTGCGCCATGATGTCGCGCGCCGCCTTCTCCAGCGCGTGCTGCGCGGCCTGCGCCTCACCCGCCTTGCCGGACAGCTTTCCCTGGTGTGTCTTCATTTCGCCCGCGAGAAGCGTGGCGATCTGTCCCGTGTCCATGTGTGACTTCCCCCTAGCCCAGCACGCCCGTGATGTCGGCCGCCAGCTCGTTGTCGTTGGCGCGGTAGCTCTTCGCGGCGTGGGACGTTTCCGAGCCCAGCACCTGCGCGTTCCGCCCGGTCGCGGCGACCTGCTTTTCCAGCGACTTGCTGAACTGTCCCAGCGCGCCGGAGAACCCGGTCTCGACGCCGACGTGGCCGAAGCTGTCCTTCGCGATGGACGTCACCGCGTGCACCGTGCGCGAGCCCACCGACTTCAGCTCCGCCGCGATGTGATCCGCCTTCTTCGAGTAGGCGATGAGCTGCTCCGGATCCGTCTTGAAACCGCCGTGGCCCTTCCCCTTCGGAGGATGATGGACCGGCTTCTTGGGGTGGTGCGGTGGTTTTCCGTGGTGCTTCGAGACCTCTGCGGCGGCCTTGCGGGCGGCGGCGAGGTGTTTCTTGTACGCGCCGTTGGTGTAGGTCGACCACGGCCCGAAGTTCTTGCCGTGCCCCGCGATCGCGTACGCGGCCTTCGCGTTCTCGTCCGGGTCGAACAGCTCGGAGTTGGAGTGCAGATGGAACTGGTGGCGGCGGGCCGGGCCCATCGAGCCGAGCATGTTGATCTGCCACAGGCCGTAGGAGTTGTCCGGCGGTGTGCCGTTGTGCGCGTGCGGGTTCCCCCCGGACTCCGCCATCGCCACCGCGACCGCCGTCTCCAGCGCGTGACCGCGGAAGCCCGCCTTGTAGGCGTGTTCCGCGATCTGCGTCGCTGTCAGCGTGCTCATCTCTCCCCTTTCTCGAAAACGGACCAGGTCGAAGACTCGTAGTCCTCCGACGCGCCCGAGGTGCCTGGCGTTCCGGTTTCCCCTACCCGGTGGAGCAGTTCTTCGACGCGGTTCACCAGCCAGTGCCCGTTCGCGGGTGTCACCGTCACCCAGCGGGTCCCGGCGACGTCTTGAACCGTCGCGCCGTAGCGGCCCGCGCCGGTGTCGAACCAGCTCACGACCGGCGAACGGCCCGCGGGGCCGTTCGCGGCCAGCTGCCCGGAGACGTACCGCGGCGAATCGACCATTGTGGACAGTGCCCGCGTCGCGCGGCCGGTGATCCCGGCTCGCGCCAGCGTCCGCTCGAAGGCCGGATATCCCTTGTCGGCGAAGGCCCGCATGGCTTCCGAGTACGTCTCCCGGGGCAACCGGACGGGCTCGCCCGGCCCGGGATCGCAGTCGCCGACCACCCCGGCGACGACGTCGACGAGCTCGTCCGGCCACATCGGCCGCAACGCCAGCTCGTCGTCGTCGAGCGTCGCGAGCACACCCCGGCGCTTCCCTGCCGCCGCCAACATCCGCAGCGGTATTTCCCCGACGACGAGCGCGTCCACCGAGACGACCGGCCGGGCGAGCGAGTCGAGCAACTCGTCGACGCGGGGATCCACCCGGTCGTCCTCGTCGACCAGCCCGGCTTCGGCCAGGCCGTCGAACACCTGCCCGCCCAGCGCGTCGCGTTCGTCCATGGTGTAGCCGTGCGACCGCACCTCGAGCGGGTAAGGCTGCGGTCCCAGCCCGAGATCGGCCCACAACAGGTCGTATTCGAGGTGGGACAGCACGATGCCGTTCACCGACGGCAAGGTTCTCGCCACGTCAGTTCCCCCAGTGCCGGTTCACTCGCCGAGCACCGGTGGGTACGCGGGCGGCAGATCGTCGAGCAGGTCAAGGCCCCGTTGTTCGGCGTAACGGTTGGTGTGCTCATCGTCGTCCGAGCCGCCGGGCCGTCCGGCACCCATCCCGCCCGGATACATGCCCATCCCGCCGGGACCCGCACCGCGCGCGGCCACCGCGCCCCCTTGCGCGGCGCTCGCCGCGGCCGTCCCGAACCCGCTTCCGGAGGTGCTCCCCGCGCCGAGGGCCGAGCCACTGCCGACGCCACTCCCGGTACCGATGCCGCCGCCGGGAACCGAACCGATGGTGCTCCCGGACCCCGTCGTCCCGACCTCGCCGCCGGGAACCGAGACCGCCGAGGCGGCCACCGTGCCGTCGGGTGCGGTGCCACTGCCGCGGTCCGTGCCCTGCTCCGCGCCCTGGGCGGGCCCGCCGGGCCGTCCGGCCACCGGCTGCGGCGCGTCGGTGAAGTGCGGCAGCTTGTCGTGCACGTGCTTGCTGCCTGCCTCGTACCGTTCCATCACCCGCACGGCCTCGGCCTTGGCGTTCGACGCCTGGCGCTGGGTCGGGAGGCGATCGTCGAGCAGCTGGTCCGCGAGGATCGCCGCGCTCGGCCCGTTGCCCGCCTTGATGTCGTAGCCCTCACGGAAGTGGCGGACCTCCGAGTAGTACACCGGCTCGGGCATGTGGTTGCGCGCGTCGAGCAGGGCCGAGGTGTACTGGTCGAGGCCGTCGCCGACGTGCCGCATCGTGTCGCACGCGCCCGCTCCCCACTTCGTCAGCTTCGACGCCGACTCGGCGGCCGTCACGGCGGAGCCGCCCCGCCACGACATCAAGAGCTTCTGCACCGTCTGGTGCACGTTCGTGGTCACCGTGTCGACGCCGACCGCGAGCTGCGCCCAGCGGTACGCGGCCGTTCCCATCGTGGCCGGGTCGGAGGACTGCACCATGTCCCACAGCTGCTGGTGGTCGTAGGCCGCCCAGTTGATCTTGCCGAAGCTCCTGTCCTGCTGGTTCGCCCTCCTGGCGCGGTCGAGACGGCGGACGAGGCGGCGCTGCGACGCGGTCGGCTTGTGGTCCTGTGACCAGTAGCGGTGTTTGCGATGCGGGTTGTAGCGCGGGTTGTCGGTCATCGCTCAGACCCCCGAAGCGGCGTCGGAACCCGGGTGGAGCTTGGCAAGGCTTTCCCCCGCCTGCTCGTCGGCGCGCGCGTGACTGGCGCCCGCCTGCCGGATCGCGTCGCGCAGCGTGTCGAGTTCGTCGAGGTAGTCGCGCAGGGTGGCCTGCACGCCGGTGTCCGCCCCACCGCGCAGGCCGAACGCCCTGCGCAGGTGCGTCGCGACCGGACTGCCGCCGTCCCGCAACGGGGCTTCGAGCTCCTTCGCCTGGCTCAGCAGCTCGGACAGCTCGTCGTAGTGCCTGGCCAGAGCGGCTTCCGCCGCCGCGATCTGCGCGGGGTCCAGCTCGATCCGGCCGGCGTCGTCGGCGACCAGCGCCGCGTTCCCGGCGCCGCTCGGGTCGTGGACGCCCTCGGCGGACGCGACGTGGTGCGGCGTCCGTGGTTGCCTGCCCAGCTGCTTCAAGAGCCGACGGGCATCGTCCTTGTCCTGCAACCGGTGCGGATCCACACCGCCCACCTCCCCGTTCCCCAATCCGGGTCGCCCGGCGGGCACGGCGCCGCCGGGTCGCGCGACAGCATATATCGCCGAAATCACACTCGCGCCGCACTACGACGTCCCGCTTCCGCACTCGGTTCCCAGTCCGGCGACGGTCATCCGGTTTGCCGGTTTTTGTGGCCAGTGACTGATTTTTTGCTCCGGACGGACGCTTTCAGCGCGGCGGTCTTCGCGTCGATACCGCCCACAGCCGCCGTACGCGCGCGGCGAGTTCCGGGTTCCCCGTCCGGTGGGCGAAGTCGAGAATCTCGGTTCCCTTGCCCTTGCCGAGCTTGCCCCGGTGGCGGGCACGTTCGAGGTCGGCGAGGTGCAGGACCAGTTCGACCGAGTCGGGAGCACACACCGCCAGCCGCGCGACGCACTGCCCCGCCAGCTCACGGTTGCCCGTCTCCCTGGCACGCCACGCCAGGAGGAACCACGTCGCGGTCACCACGTCCTCCCGATGGAACAGGCCTTCGGCCGCGAGATGCTCGGCCAGCCGGAGACTGCGCCGCACCTCACCGCCGGCCGCGGCGGACCGCACCGCGCGGATCAGCTCCCTCGCCTGACCGTCCACGAACGGATCCTCGGACACCCGCATTCCCATCACCCTCCCCCGTCCGGCTCCCACGCGGCCGGACACACTCCCGTCCTAGAAGAGCATGAGGAGCAACGTCAGATACCACCAATGGAGTAGTCGATCTCCTCCGGAACGAGACCGGACGGCGCGACGAGCCGCTTGTTGTCCCGGTAAGCAGGTCACCAACAGGACAGCACGACGGAAATCTCTTGACTGCGCAAGAGGTCCGGAATATGGTCTAGACCACAGTCCCGCTCACCTCGTTCCCCGTCCCCACCGCCCGGCGGCCCATGCCGCCATTTCGGCATACCCACAGGGGAACGAATCTTCCCCGAAGGAGCCGGCATGAAAACGAATCGGAAACTGGTCGCCGCACTCGCCGGTGCGGCGGTCGCCCCTGTGCTCGTCGTCGCCGGACCAGCCGGTGTCGCGAGCGCGCACGGTTATGTGAACGCGCCCGCCAGCAGGCAGGCGCAGTGCGCGCAGAACGTGGTTCCCTGTGGTTCCATCAAGTACGAGCCGCAGAGCGTCGAAGGCCCCAAGGGGCTGCGCAGCTGCAACGGCGGCAACGCGGCGTTCGCCGAGCTCAACGACAACAACAAAGGCTGGCGCGCGACCTCGGTGGGCCGCACGGTGAACTTCACCTGGACCTTCACCGCCCGGCACCGCACCACCAACTACGAGTACTACATCGGCGGCGACAAGGTCGCCGACGTCAGCGGCAACAACCAGCAGCCGCCCGCCACCGTCACGCACTCGGTCAACCTGGGCAACCACACCGGGCGCCAGACCGTGCTGGCCATCTGGAACATCGCCGATACGGGAAACGCTTTCTACGCGTGCATCGACCTCCAGGTCGGCTGAATCGGATGTGCTG
>NZ_JBHYJW010000034.1:0-81501 GCF_042741125.1 Amycolatopsis sp. NPDC058986
CCTTACGGGCGTCAGACGCCCGTAAGGTGGCCTTAAGGGCATTTCGGGGAGGCGGGATGGACCTCGATATCGCGCAGGTCAGGGCGTTCGTCGTGACGGCGGACCTGCGGCACTTCAGCCGGGCCGCGGAGTCGCTGTTCCTCACCCAGCAGGCGCTGTCCAAGCGCATCCGCAAGCTCGAAGACGCCCTGTCCACGACGTTGTTCGTCCGCTCGAACCGCGCGGTCGAACTCACCGAGGACGGCGAGCGGTTCCTCCCCCACGCCCGCGAGCTGATCCGCGCGGCCGACGCCGCCGTCGCGGCCATGAACGCCGAGGAGCGGCCGCTCCGTCTGCACGTGATCGACCCGCGGCTCTCCCCGATGTTCCTGCTGCGCAGGCTCGCCGAACGCGAACCCGGTCTGCGCGTCGACCGGATCAGCGGCCCGGGTTTCGTGAGTGCGGTCGATCCGCTGCTGCGGGGTGAGCTGGACGCCGCGTTCGGCCGGGTCGGCGGCTGCGGCCGAATGCTGCCGGACGAGCTGGAGCATCGGGTCGTCCGGCTCGAACCGCTGGTCGCGCTGCTCGCCCCGGAACATCCGCTCGCGGCGGGCGAGGCCGTGCGGCTGAGCGATCTGCGGACCGAGGGCATTTGGCTCCCCCAGTTCGGCGGCCCCGCCGAATGGGTTTCCTACGTCCGCGAACTCTGCGCCGATTTCGACGTGCCGATCGACGATTCCGGGGTCACCTACGACCTTCGGCACACGTTGGAGCAGACTCGCTACGGCAAGCTCCGGGTCACCCTGGCCGGTGCCGACATGGAACTCGCGTCCGACCTCGGGCTGCGGGTGCTGCCATTCGAGCCGTCTCCCTTGTTCCCGTGGTCGCTCGCCTGGCGCCGCGGCAAGCAGAGCCCCGGCCTGCGGCGGCTGCTCGCGCTGGCGGGGCGCACCAGCCGTGAGGAGGACTGGTGCGCCCGCGACCCGGCGCGCACCTGGCTGCCGCGCGCCGACACGAAAATGCTCATACGCTCAGGCGCCGCGCGAACCACTTCGTGAGTTCCGCGTCCACCGCGCGGGCGTGTTCGGTCTGCGGCGCCGCTTCGATTCCGGGTGCCTCGGCCAGTTCGTGCGCCATGCCGGGGATGATCACCTGTTCGCCCCGCTCCCCCAGCGCCTTGGCCAGCGCCGCCGCGGGCTCGCGGATGGCGACGTCGTCCTGCTCGCCGATCACGAGCAGCACGTCGGCCTTGAGCTCGTCCGCCCGCCGCACGTAGTCGTAACGCTCGGCGACCGCACGCGAACGTGCGGACCAGTGGTAGACGACGTCGTACCGCCGCTCGTTCGCGGCGACCACGGGCGTCAGCTGGGCCACCGGGTTCACCAGCGCCGCCGCGGCGATCGGGACCTCACCGCGTGCCAGCACCTCCATCGCCGCCGCACCACCCGCCGAACCGCCGGCGATCCCGATCGGACCGTCCGCAATGGACAGCCGGGAGCGCAGGTCCGCCACCGCCGCCGGGAATTCCTGCGCCACCTGCTCGGTGACCGGCTCGACGACGTTGAGGACGTTGTCCTCGCTCGCGAGCCGGAAGAACTCCTCGTAGCCACCGGGCGGCAGGCGGCGTCCGTGCATCGGAAGTCCGAAGTGGACACGCCAGGCGCGCAGGCCGCGCATCGGCACCGCGGCCGCCATCGCGACCTCGGTGCACGGCGGCGACATCATGTGCCAGGTGACGACCAGCGGCGCCGGGGCGTCACCCGCCGGCGGCAGCGCCACGAACGGCACGCCCGCCGCCTCGCCGACGATCTGTTCCTGCTGTGCGGTGGTTCCCACGGTCTGCCTCCCAGTGCGTTGTTTTCCTTACGGGATAAGCAAACCGCGTCCACCCCCGGCGGGTCCAACAGCCTTTCCGGCGCCGATCACAACCACCGGTTGTGCTACCCCCGGAAAGCCGTGAAGGCCTCCTTACCGGCGCTGAGCGCCGGTAAGGAGGCCTTCACGGACCTTCGACCTACCTCAGCCGACGCCGAGGTAGGCCTCCTTGATGCTGTTGTCGGCCAGCAGTTCCTTGCCGGTACCGGACTTCGTGATGCGCCCGGTCTCCAGCACGTACGCCCGGTGCGCCCGCGAAAGCGCCTGCTGCGCGTTCTGCTCGACGAGCAGCACCGTGGTGCCCTGCTTGTTGATCTCGGTGATGATCCGGAAGATCTGCTGGATGAACTGCGGGGCCAGCCCCATCGAGGGCTCGTCCAGCAACAGCAGCTTCGGCTTCGCCATCAGCGCGCGGCCGATCGCGAGCATCTGCTGCTCACCACCGGACATCGTGCCGCCCGCCTGGCTCTTGCGTTCGGCCAGCCGCGGGAACAGCTCGAACACGCGGTCCAGATCGGGGCCGAGGTTCTTGCGGTCCTTGCGCGCGTACGCGCCCATGTCGAGGTTCTCCATCACCGTCATGCCGGGGAAGATCCCGCGGCCTTCCGGCGCCTGCGAGATCCCGCGGACCACCCGCAGGTCGGCCCGCAACCTGGTGATGTTCTCCCCGGCGAAGGTGATGGTCCCGTTCGACACCGGGCGGATCCCGGAGATCGCCCGCATCGTGGTGGACTTGCCCGCGCCGTTGGCGCCGATCAGCGTGACGATCTCGCCCTCGTTGACCGTGATGGACAGTCCGGACACGGCCTGGATCCGGCCATAGTGGACGGACACATCGGACAGCTCAAGCAACGTCATCGTCGGGCACTCCCAGATAGGCGGCGATCACAGCGGGGTTCTCCCTGATCTCGGCCGGCACTCCTTCGGCGATCTTCTTGCCGAACTCCAGCACCACGATCCGGTCGGTCACGCCCATGACGAGTTTCATGTCGTGTTCGATCAGCAGGACGGTGTAGCCGTCGTCGCGGATCGTCCGGATCAGCCCCATGAGCTCTTCCTTCTCCGCCGGGTTGAACCCGGCGGCCGGCTCGTCGAGGCAGAGCAGTTTCGGCTCGGTGGCCAGTGCCCGCGCGATCTCCAGCCTGCGCTGGTAGCCGTACGGCAGGTTCTTCGCCTTCTCCGCGGCGCGGTCGGCGATGCCCACGAACTCCAGAAGCGCCATCGCGCGGTCCACCGCTTCGCGTTCCTCACGGTGATGCCGAGGGAGCCGCAGCAGCGCGCCGAGCACGCTCGTCTTGTGGCGGGCGTCCGCCCCCACGACGACGTTCTCCAGCGCGGTCATCTCGGCGAAGAGCCGGATGTTCTGGAACGTGCGCGCGATCCCCCGCTGGGTGATCGTGTGCCGATTCGCCTTGCCGAGCGGCTTGTCCTCCAGCAGCACCTTGCCCGAGGTGGGCCGGTAGACACCGGTCATCGCGTTGAAGCACGTCGTCTTCCCCGCGCCGTTCGGCCCGATGAGCCCGAGGATCTCGCCGCGGCGGATCCCGAACGACACCGAGTCCAGCGCCACCAGACCACCGAACCGCACCGTGACGTCCCGCAGTTCCAGCAAGGTCTGGCCGACGTCGACCGCGATGTCACGGTCGGGCGCGACCACCTCGGCGACCTCGGCGAAGTGCTCGGCGCGCTCCTCCTCGGTCATCTGCTCGACCTCGGCCACCAGGCCGCCTTCGACCGGCTTGGCGCCGTCCTGTGGCTGCGTCATGCCTTGCCCCCTGGGGTCGGTTCCGCGGCGAGCGCGCTGTCCCCGCTGATCTGCTCGCTCTTGCCGAGCAATCGCTGGTATGCCTGCCTCCCCCGCGCCAGCAACCGCTGGCGCGCGCCGAGCAGCCCCTGCGGGCGAAAGATCATCAGAATGATCAGCGCGATACCGAAGATGAGGTAGTTGTACTCGGCGATCTGCACGAACCGCAGCGGCAGGTAGGCCACGACGACCGCGCCGAGCAGCACGCCCACCTTGTTACCGGCGCCGCCGAGCACCACGGCCGCCAGGAACAGCATCGAGGTCACCACGTCGAACGACTGGTTGTTGACGAACTGCAGTTTCCCGGCGTACAGGGCACCGGAAAGGCCGCCGATCGCGGCGCCGATGACGAACGCCCAGATCTTGAACTTGTACGTCGCCACGCCCATGATCTCGGCGGCGTCCTCGTCCTCCCGGATGGCGACCCAGGCACGGCCGACCCGGCTGCGTTCCAGGTTCCCCACCAGAAGCAGGATGCCGATGATGATCGTGACCGTGAAGACGTACCACAGGCTCGCGTTGGCCAGGAACGGTTTGCCCGCGGTGTCGGTCCCGACCCGCTCGAACCCCGACTGCCCGCGCAACGGGCCGACGTTGTCCGCGATGAGCCGGATGATCTCGCCGAAGCCCAGCGTCACGATGGCGAGATAGTCGCCGCGTAGCCGCAGTGTCGGTGTGCCGAGGATGACGCCGAAGATCATCGTGATCGCCATCGCCAGCGGCAGCGTCCAGATGTACGGCAGCTTCGCGAGGCTCGAACTCGGGCTGGTGAACAACGCCGCGACGTAGGCGCCGACGGCGAAGAACCCGACGTACCCGAGGTCGAGCAGCCCGGCCTGGCCGACCACGACGTTGAGGCCGACAGCCACCAGCGCGTAGCGGGCGACGTCGAACATCGCGGTCGGGAAGTCGGTACCCGTGGTCGCCAGCAGTGGCGGGTTCAGCCACGGCAGGAAGTAGATGAGCACGACCAGCGGGATGAGGATGCCCCACTGGACGGGACGGCTCAGACTGTTCCAGCGCTCCCGGATCGACGGGCGCGCGGGTGTGTTCTGCGTGGTCATACCCGTGCCTTCCCGAGTGATTCGCCGAGGATGCCGGTCGGGCGGAGCATGAGGACCAGCACCAGGACGACGAACGCGACGACGTCCTTCCATTCGCCACCGAACAGGGACTGGCCGTAGTTCTCGACGATGCCGAGCATGAGCCCGCCCAGCAGCGCGCCGCGCAGGTTGCCGATACCGCCGAGCACCGCCGCCGCGAACGCCTTGATGCCGAGCAGGAAGCCACCGTTGTAGATCGCGCCGGACGGGATCTTCATCAGGTAGAACAACGCCGCCGCGCCGGCGAGCAGGCCGCCGACGAGGAACGTCACGATGATGACCCGTTCCTTGTTGACGCCCATCAGCGTCGCGGTGTCCGGGTCCTGGGCGACCGCGCGGATACCGCGGCCCACCTTGGTGCGGTTGACGAAGTAGTCCGCGACGAGCCAGGCGAGGACCGACGCGACGACGATCAGGATGTCGCGGTCGGTGATCTTGGTGCCGAAGATCTCGAAGAGCGGTTGCGGGGTGAGCAGCCGGATCGAGCGCTGCGCGTTGAGCCCGAAGATGAGCTTCAGGGTCTGCTGCAGCGCGAACGACGCGCCGATCGCGGTGATCAGGAAGACGAGTTTCGGCGCGTTGCGATTGCGCAGCGGCCGGTAGGCCACGCGCTCGAGGCCGACGGCGGTCAGGCCGGACACCGCCACCGCGGCGATCAGCGCGAGCCCGAGGTACAGGATGAGTTCCCCGACGCCCAGCACGGGGTCGGCGCCCGGCCGGAAGCCGAGCAGATAGAACGTCACCCAAGCGGCGAACGTGCCGACGATGAAGACCTCGGAATGGGCGAAGTTGATCAATTTGAGGACACCGTAGACGAGCGTGTAGCCCAGTGCGATCAGCGCGTAGATCGCCCCCTGGGTCAGCCCGTCGAACGTGTTGTTCCAGAACTGTCCGAGGAACGTGTCCACATCGAAATGGATCCACGAACCGGATTCAGCCAGGAACGGAGTCAGCGTGGGGTGCACGGATTCTCGTTCTCTCCGGGTACGGCTCGGGCATGCGCGCGGGGACGATCGGCCCCCACGCGCATGCCCGAGTCACCTGCTTGGACAGGCAAGGTTGACGGAAATCAGATCTGGCCGTTGTTGACGATCTTGCCGTTTTCGACCTTGTAGCTCCAGACGGGCACGTCGGAGAGCTCGCCCTTCTCGTTCCACTTGAACTTCTTGGTCAGGCCCTGGCCGTCGTAGTTCTTGACGAAGTCGAGCAGACCGGCCCGGTCCTTGATGCCCTTGTCGATGCCCTTGAGCAGCACGGTCGCGGCGTCGTAGCCCTCGGGCGAGTACGTGCCGGGGTCGTGCCCCTCGATCTGCTTGTAGGCGGCGGTGAAGTCCTTGAAGTTGTCCTCCGGCACGCAGGGGCAGGTGAAGTAGGCGCTGCTCGCGGCACTGCCGGCGTTCTTGACGAACTCCTGGTCCTTCACACCGTCCGGGCCGACGAACTTCGCGGTGACGCCCTTGTCGTTGAGCTGCTGCGCGAACGGCGCGCCCTCGTTGTAGTACCCGGCGTAGAAGATCGCGTCCGGCTTCTCGCTGGCGATCTTGTTGACGACGGCCGAGAAGTCGGTCTGACCGGTCTTCACCTTGTCGGTGCAGGCGGCCTTGGCGCCCAGCGCCTGCTTCACCTGCGAGCCGAGACCGGTGCCGTACTCGGAGTCGTCCTCGATCACGCAGACCTTCTTGGCCTGGAGTTTCTCGGTGATGAACTTCGCCGCGGCCGGCCCCTGCACGCTGTCGTTGCCCATGCCGCGGAAGAAGGTCTTCCAGCCGTGGTCGGCCAGCGCCGGGTTGGTCGCCGACGGCGTGATGTGCACCAGCTTGGCCTGTTCGAACAGGTCGCCGGTGGCCTTCGACTCGCCGGAGAAGGGCAGGCCGATCACGCCGATGATCGAGGCCTCGCTGATGGCCTGGGAGACGACACCGGGCGCCTTGTCCGGCTTGCCTTCGCTGTCGAACTGCTTGAGCTGGACCTGGCAGCCGGGGTTGGCCGTGTTGTGCTGCTTCACGGCCAGATCGACGCCGTAGAGGATGTTCTGGCCGAGGGCGGCGTTGGCGCCGTTGATCGTCCCGATGTAGGCCATGGTCGCCCCCGAGCACTGGGCCTTGCCGTCGCCCTTGGGGTCGGCCGCGTTGGCGGCCTGCTGCGGCGCGGCCGCCGACGAGTTGGTGTTGCCGCTGGAACCGCCCTGGTCACGCGCCGCGCACGCAGTCAGTGCCACTGATGCGGCCGCTGCCAGCACGATGATCCGCGTGAGTCGTGCTCTTGACACTCTTCCTCCAAATGCCGACCAGCCGCCCCGATGAGCGGCAGTCCCGTAGGACCTGACTGGGCGCTGAACGTAGCCGCCGGTGGCGGTGTTGCACAGAGTCACTCAGCCTCTTGTATCCACATCGTGACGGTCGTCACGAGCGTTAACGGACGATTTACACCCGATCGTCGTACTGTGACAATCGGGTGATAACGCTGAGTAGGCACCGGCACTTCGGGCGGAACAGGAACGAGCCGACCGAATCGTGGCGAAAGTTTAGGACTCTCACGCGGGTCCGGTCCCGGATCCGGCCGATCGGGGAATCGAAGGTAGCAAATATGCCCGGAGAGGCAGGCCGCGTTGCCCCGGCGAACGGGAAGCGGGCACGAAAAACGGGCGCGACCAAGCAGGTCGCGCCCGTCACTGTTTCGGGAGGATCAGCCGATGCTCTCGACAACCGCCTCGGCGACGGCCTTCATCGTGGTCCGGCGGTCCATCGCGGTCCGCTGGATCCAGCGGAAGGCGTCGGGCTCGGTGAGCCCCTGGCGGCTCATCAGCAGTCCCTTCGCCCGGTCGATGACCTTGCGGGTCTCCAGCCGCTCGGTGAGCCCCGCGACCTCGGATTCGAGCGCCTGCAGCTCGGCGAACCGGCTGACCGCGAGCTCGATGGCCGGCACCAGGTCACGCTTGGCGAACGGCTTGACCAGGTAGGCCATCGTGCCGGCGTCGCGTGCTCGCTCGACCAGGTCACGCTGGCTGAACGCGGTGAGGATGACGACCGGTGCGATCCGGTCGCCGGTGATCTTGGACGCCGCCTCGATCCCGTCGAGCTTCGGCATCTTGACGTCGAGGATGACCAGATCGGGCTTCAGCTCGGCGGCCAGGTTGATCGCCTGCTCCCCGTCGCCGGCCTCGCCGACGACCTCGTAGCCCTCTTCACGCAGCATCTCGACCAGATCCAGCCGGATGAGCGCTTCGTCCTCCGCGACGAGTACCCGACGCTGCGGCACGGTGACGGCACCGTTGGCCTCGGCAGCCTGCTCGGTCACCGGGGTCCTCCTGACGACTCGGCGGGACGGTTGGTTCGCGGCTTACCCGCGAATCCGAAGCCTACCGGGAACGATCCAGTCGGCAGAGATGGCGTTCACCACGTAGTGGCCCAGCCGACACCTGGGCCCGCTCATCACCGCGACCGGGTGATCCCGTAGAGTTTCTCCCGTCGCGGCCCCCGTAGCCCAACTGGCAGAGGCAACGGATTCAAAACCCGTCCAGTGAGAGTTCGAATCTCTCCGGGGGCACGTACAGCATCCTCACAAGGCTGGCCGGCGCGGCGCGCGGGCTTGGCTTGTGAGTCGGACATGGTTTCCGTGATCCTCTCCGCCATGTGGCTGATCTGGGGTACTTGCTCGGCTGGAAGCCGGATAGTGATCGTCGCGTGATCGCCGTCGTCATGCAAGTGGATGCTCAGTTGCGTGACCTCGAATAGCGACCGCAGCAGCGGCTCGGGCGCCTCGGCGGAACGGCCTGTCGGCGACACCGAGTCGGGATAGCCGTCCGGTGCACCGACCACTTGCTCGCCGATCACGTGCACCTCGAAGCGGGTCGGATCGTAGCCGCCTGCTTCCCAGGCCAGGTCACTGTTCTCGACGCACCACTCTCGCCCGGTCGCCCGCTCTCGCAGGAGCCGGCCCATGTCCCACCCCCCGTTACCCTCGCGGGCAGGGCGTATCCGGACACGCCTTCTCCTGTTCCGCTCGGAAGCCACAGACCAGGCTCACGTCGTCTCCATGCCGGACGCCACCTGACCGGTAAGCGGAACACCCGCCAGGCTCATCCCGGGATCCGTTTGACACCCCGGTTTCGATGTCATCCATATCTGTTTCGACACGTCCGCAACGATTCACTCGCGTTCGTCTTCCTGGTCCCCATCTGACACCTCACGGGCACCTTTCCCTCATCGCTCATGCTGAGAAATCGGAGCCCGAGGCCGGACTGGACGGTTCGGATGACCAGCTCGTTCCGGCCACGGGCAGTGTCCGTGCAAGGAGATCGCGGTCCTGCTTGCGCGATCCTGCGACAGCGTTACCACCATATAACCAAAGTTCCGTCGACATTACTTTTCACGGCGGGCAATCCGGGTTCTTCGATCCATTCGATCAGGGTCGCAATTCAAATACATGCCAGCCGACGCACCCGCGTCGCCGGTATCGACGCTCGCCCACCCGCAGCTCAACGAGATGCGCGCCAGGTTGTGAGCGTCGGGCGGGCGTAACATATTTGCCGGGGAGCCGCTTAACCACTCGCCGGACACAACCGGGGATGACAGGCCCGCTGTCGCGGTACGCAGTTGCCCCACCAGGATCGGGAACTGTGCATACCGTCGACACGACGCGTCGTTTCGGCCAGGTTACGCAGCGAACGCGGCCCATTTCGGCAGCCGCTGGTCAAAAGCCGGGCGGCGTGCCATCGTGTCGCCTGGAGACCACTCGAACTCGTCGCATCTCTTGTATTTCGATGGTCACTGTCCGGGCACCGAGTATCAGGTAGGGCGCCAAGAAGAGCGAGAGCGCCATGTCCTGTTCAGAGGTACCTGGCTCGAGCGATCACGGAAAGGAAGAACGCCACATGAGCAGTCTCGTGCGGATCGCGACCGTAGCCGCGCATTTCGGCCGAGATCTGGAGTTCGACATGCGGCGGATCGCGTTTTTCGTCGACGACGCACGCCGGGCGGGTGCTTCCGTGCTGGTCTTCCCCGACGGGACACTCGGCGGCTGCCACTTCACCCTGCCGAGGACGGGCTGTGACACGCTGCCGCCCGCGCTCGGCTCGGACGACAAGCACCTGCACCGGATCGCGGGGCTCGCCGCGGAGATGGTGGTCTGCGCCGGTTATCACGAGGCCGCCGACGACGGTAACTGGTACAACTCGGCGGTTTGCGTGACCGGGGACGGGATACTCGGCCGCCATCGCCAAGTGCACCAGCCCTCCGGTGAACCGTCCATCCACGCGGCCGGTGATCGGTTCGCCGCCTTCGACACCCCGGTCGGCCGATTCGGCATGGTGATCGACTACGACAAGGTGTTCCCCGAATCCGCGCGAACGCTCGCCCTCGACGGGGCACGGGTGGTGGCTTGCCTTTCGGCGTGGCCGGCGGCCGGCGGGCGGACAACCGAGTCGAGGGATCGGCAAGCCCGTCTGTTCGACCTGTACGACTGTGCCCGCGCCGCGGAGAACCAGATCGTGTTCGTCTCGGCCAACCAGACCGGTTCGCTGCACGGCGTCCGGTTCGTCGGTCAGGCCAAGGTCGTCGACTCCGGAGGTGTGATCAGGGCCCGCACCGGCGCCAGGCCCGCCCTCGCGGTCGCGGAACTCGATCTCGACGCCCAGCCGACGGGCGCCAGGCACGCCCCACGGCACCTCGACGAACGACGGCCCGACAGCTACGCATCGGTGTGACGGGCCGTTCCCCGCCTCGTCCTCATCCCTCTGATCCCGCCGGCCGCGGGGCCGGCCTCGGTGACACCCTTGCCGCGACGGGCTTCTTGGGTCGTTTGATCCTGCCGACGCCGGCGTCGACGAGGAGGAACACCACGAGGCTGGCGCCGAACACGGGCAGCATCGCACCCAGTACGGCGATCCCCAGCAGCGTCGTGATCAGCGCCGGACGGGGTAGCCGGCGTGCCACCGGCCGGGGCAACGACGCCCACCGCCCCCGATACGGGTTGTGAATCCACCACATGCGGTAGCCCCAAGCGATCAGCACGAGCGTTGCGACGGCCAGCACCGCGAGGATGATCTGGTTCGCGAGCCCGAGCAGGGAGCCGGTGTGGAACTCGGCCGCCACCGTGCTCAGCTTCGCCAGGACCGGGTAATCACTCCAGCGGATCCGCTCGGTCACCGTGCCCGTGAACGGATCGATCGCGACGGCACCGCGGTGGATCGGCAGGCCCTCGCTGATCTCCGTGACGGTGAACGGCACGCCAGGACTCGTCGGCGAGGTGACGACCAACTCGCCACTCAGTCCCGCGGCCCGGCCGATCCCCAGCGCCTGATCGATACCGATCTGGCGAACACCGGCCGGTATCGGCACGGGTGTCGCGGTGAGCACCGGTGCCCGCAGGTGAAGGGGATCGGCCGCCCCGTTCGCCCGGCCGCCGGCGAACTGGGACATCGTCAGACCGCTCACGCCGACGGCCACCAGGCCGACGGTGAGCCACAGACCGAGCGCCCCGTGCATCGCCCGTACCCGTGGCCAGCCCTTCTTGTCACGCACCGCGGGCAGGAACACTTCGCGCGGACGGCGTTTGCGGCGGGTCTTGGCGAGCCACAGGACCAGACCACCGACGACGACGATCGGCAACCAGCTCGCGGCGAGCTCCGCGTAGAGCCGACCCGGGTTGCCCAGGTGCAGGTTGCTGTGCAGCTGACGTAACCATGTGTTGGCGGGCAGGCGGTTCTCGACCGTGGAAAGCTCGCCGTTGAGGTAACCGGTGTACGGGTCGACGAATACCGTCCGGTCCGGGGTCCCTGCCGGCCCCGGAACCGAAAGCACGATCCGTGTGGTGCGATCCGGGCTCGGTGCCGTGACGACCGACTTCAGCTTCGATTCCGGATGGGCCGTGAGCGCCGCCCGGATCTGGTCGGTCAAGGACCGCGGTGTGCCCTCGGCGCGGTTGACGAACAAGTCCGACCGGTACAGGTTCTCGTGGATCTGCGGGCTGAACACGTACACGAGTCCCGTCAGGCACAGGACGACGAGAAAGGGCGCGACCAGGATGCCCGCCAGGAAGTGCACGCGCCGGGCCACGGTCTGGATCGTGGTGCTCAGCCCCGGCGAGGGATTCCGTCGGTGGGCCCGGCGGCCCTGTGCCTCCACCCGTGGTTCGGTTTCCGGTGCGTGCAAAGCAACTCCTCGTCGGCCGGGACGCGCCGTTCAGCGAACGTCGATGGGCTGGGCGACCGTTTGCGTGCCCCCGTCAGCGGTCCGGAGGGTGATCGCGAGCTTCCACCGGCCGCGTTCGGGAAGGCTCGCCGTGCCCGACGAAAAGCCGCTCGCACGACGCCCGAACACGACGGGCACCGCCGGGGCACGCTGATCCGGCAGGGTGAACACTCCCGTCAGCGCCGTGTCGTCCCTCGTCTTCCCGGTGTCGGTGAGCACGGTGACGTGCACGTCGAGCCGGACCCGGCCCCGTTGGCCGGTGGCGGGGATCAGGACCAGATCCAGGGAGCCCTGGCCGCCCGGTTTCCCGGTGTCGAACGCGAGCCTGGCCGGCGCCACCTGCTGCCGGACCGCCGCGGGAATCGTGGCCGTGACGCCCTGCGCGTGCGCTGCCTGCGAAGGCACGACGGTCACCAGCGTCGCCGTTCCGGCGAGCACCAGAACGGCGACTCCATTCACGGCCAGGAGAAGGGAACGAACCCGGCGTAGCCGCGGCCTCACTTCCCGGCCGGCGGTCTTCCCGCCCACCGGTAGCCGGCCTGCCCAGGCTCGGCAGAGCGCGGCGACGGCTACGAGCACCAGCATCAGCGCGAGCGTCCCGGTGAGCAGCCAGCCGAACTCGCGCGGGCCACGCCACACCTGATATCCGCAAGCCACGACGAGGCTTCCGGCACACCCGATCGCCAGGCGCGCGAAGCGCGACACGACATCGCTCTCTTCGCCGCCTGACATCCGCAGCAGGACGAGACCGCCGACCGCCACCGCGATCGTCGTGAACAACAGCGCGTCCACGGCGAGCGCGAGTGGTGACGGGGCGCCCTCCGGACGAGGATCGGCGAACGTCCAGGTGGCCGACAACGCCGCCGCGCACGCCAATACGGTCCCGCCACGCACCCAGCGTTCCCGCGAGGTCCCGGCGGGCGGGCTGGTCATCAGCTGCGCGATGCCGAGAGCGACCGGCACCAAGAGGTACAGCCGGGCGAGCAAGGCGCCGCCCACATCCGATTCGGCGGTGGCCGTCAGCAGCCTGGGATCGAACGCGCCACTCAGCGTCGCCCACGACGCGAAGGGCCCGAACGACAAGAAGGTACCGAGCGTGGCGGCGACCAGCCCGCACCAGCTGTACTTGACCAGCCTGACGACAATCCGCGACCTTGCGGCGGACGGTCCGATGGCCGCCACGAAGAACACCGCGCCGATGAGGAGCAGCATCGCCACGATCGCCGCGGCCCGGCTCGCCGCGTGGACCACCGTGACCGTGACGTCGTGCGTGGTCTCGATTTCCGGCACGCCCTCGGGTGGGATCGAGGCGAACACGTCGAAGGTGAACGAGCCGCTGATGGGCTGGAGTCCGCTGGACGGCAGCGACCATGACACCGCGTACGTGCCTTGGTGCCGTTCCTTCGGCATCGGCACGGAGATCGTGTTCCGATCGCCACCGGGATGGACCGGCCGCTCGAAGACGACCTGGCGCCCGGTCGCCGGGTCGAGGACGCGCACCGTGGCCAGTCCAGCGGGCACCGGCCGGTCGAAGGTGAGCAGCACGTGATCGGGTGACTTGACGAGCTGCCCGTTGCCGGGCGAGGTCGTGGTGAGCACCGGGTTCCCCGTCGCCGCGGGTGTCGTGGCGAGCAGTGTCCCCCAGCAGATCGCGACCAGGGACAGCAAGGCGGCGACCCGGCCCCAGGAACCGCTCCGGTGCTTCACTGTCCGTTGTGGACGATCCTGGACCGTGGTCATCGGGTGCTCGCCCTGGTGTCGTCCGTCTGCCCGGGTTCGTCGAAGAGATCCACGCTGGACTCCGCGGTACGTGCCTTGCGGCGGCGCGCCTGGAGCCAGACTCCGGCGATCACTGCCACCGCGACTCCGAGCGCACCCCATAACAGGACCAACGGCGAGCCACCGCCGGCGGCGGTTCCGCGGGAAGCGGCCGGGTGCTCGGCCGCGGGCACCGTGGGCGGCTGCCCCAGTCCTCCGGTGGCCGACACCGAAGGGGCACCGGCCACAGCACCGGAACCGAGCAGGATCGCCGGTCCGGCGGAGGCCCCGGTCCAGCGGGCGACCGCGCCGTTGGCGTAATTCTGCGTCGCGTCGAAGACCAGCCGTCCGTCGGCGGGCAAAGGTCCCATCGTGACGAGGAACTGCTCGAATTCTCCCGGCGGCACCGCGCCCCCTTCGAAGACGAGTGACGCGGCGACCTCGCCCGCCGTCCGGTCGCCTGCCCTCGGCGGCGGGCTCGACGGCCGGGGACGGATGTTCACCGTCCACCCCGGCACGGGATCGACCCGGACGTAGGCGATCGGCGGTGTCTCCGGGAAGGCCAGCTCGAGCCGCGTGCTCCTGGTGTCCTTCCGCTCGTTGGCCATCCGGAAGGCGAAGGTCCTGGTACCACCGCCGGAGGTCCGATCGGGCACGATGGACACTTGCGCCGTGGCCGGCGCCCACGCGGTCAGCAGGCAGGCCGTGACGGTCGACAGCGTGACCAGCCCCCGGTCTATGCTAGATCGGCCGAGGTGCAAGAGTACTCCGCGACGCAGGGGCCGCTGAGCGTGGTGGTACCCGGTCCCGGGCCACGATCTGCCGGTCCGTCGGGCTAGCAGGCCGACGGGGTGATGGGATTGAGCTGCTGACAGGTCAGCTGGTTCCGCCAGCTACCCTGGTTCTGCTGGGCCCAGCCGTTGTAGACCAGCGGGATCGGCAGCACACCCTGGCCGCCGTAGCCCGCCTTGCCGGCGATCGAACCGTCCATTTTGGTCGTCGCGACCGGATCCAGCATCAGCTGGCCCGCCACCTTCGCGTCGGAGATGTCGCCGTCGTTGTTCGGGTCGACGTCGATGACCTGCATGACGTTGGCGAACTTGTTCGACACGTAGCCGTAGTAGCCACCGCCCTTCTTGGCACCGAAGTTGATGCCGTGGCAGCCCGCCGAGCACGGCAGGTCCTTGACGATCTTGTCGGTCTTCGGGTCGACGACCGAAACCGTCTGTGACAGCACGTTCGCCGCGAGAAGCGCCTTACCGTCCGGCGTCACCGGCAGCTGGATGGTGAGGCCACCGAACGGAGCGCCGCTCTTCGGCCCGTTCTGCGGGCTGTAGTTCGCCCACAGGTCGATCGATTTGCTGTGCACCTTCTTCCCGTTGTCGTCGCAGGCGTTCGCCGCCAGCGAGACACAGGTGATCGACTCGCCGAGGAAGTCCGCGGTGTAGAACTTCGACGAGTCCGGTGTCATGCTGCTCGCGATCGGGAACTGCCCGGTGGGCTCGGTTTTGACCGTCCCCGTCGGCATGTCGATCACCGACGCGTTGTTGGTCAGGACGTTCGGCGTGACCACCGTCTTGCCGTCGGAACTGGTCCAGTGCGCGTGCGGGTGCCGTACCTCGCCGGTCGGGCTGACCGAGATCTTGCGGAGCACGTTGGTACCGCCCGGGGCCAGCTCGACGATCTCGTTCCCGGCGTTGATGCCGATGACGAGCTTGTCGCTACCGGGTTCGGTCATCACGTGCGCGGGGTTGTGCCCGACCTGCGTGGTCCGGATGAACTGACCGGTCTGGCGGTCGAACACGTCCACCTTGTCGGCAAACCATTCGGTCTGGTACAGGTACTTGTAGTCCTTGTCGGTCCACATGTTGTGCGGATTGTTCATGTTGATCGACGGTGCGCCGATCTTCCGGTCGACTGTCCAGTTGCCTACGTCGACCTTCGTGGCGGAACCGACCTTGTCCTTGCCGTTCCATTCCTCCACTTCGGTGTCGATCCACACTTCCCCGACACCCGGCGTCGCCGGGGGCTGGTTCCCCTTCGGCAGCGTCTTCGGATACGAGAACTTCTTGTCGAAGTAGGCGTCCAGGTTCGGGATCAGCACGGGGTTACCGGCGGCGTCGTACTGCAGGATCGGCACCGGCGGCTGGAACGCGTCGAACGAGTTCTCCGAATCCGCCTTGTACTGCTGCCAGTTCCTCGGGTTGGTGATGTTGAAGAACGTGTTCACCAACCGGTTGACGATGTCGGAGTTCGACGGCACCACGAGGTTCCGCGAGTTGACCTGGATGCTCTTCCCGAAGTCGAGGCCGATGGTGAGTGGGTCGTCGACCACCACCGCGCCCAGCATGTACGGCGTGACCATGTCGGTGAACGCGTACAGGCCCGGCTCGGTCAGCTGGATCGACCGCTCGCCGAAGAACGCGCCCGCGGGGTTCTCGTAGGGAAAGTTCTGCGCACCCGCGGGAGCGATCAGGCCCATCGGGTCACGGATGCCGGTGGATTCCTTCGGGTCCACCACGAAGTTCACCGTCACGGGCGGGCCCTTGACCGCGAACTTCGCCAGATCGTTCAGCGCGCCCTGCAGGTCGACGCCGACCGGCAGGGAGTTGAGGTTGATCGGCTGGTCCGCCGGGAGCACGGCGAGCTTCTCTGCGAACTGGCCGAGCAGCCCCGCGGCCTTGGTGGCCGCGGGCGTCGCCGCCGGGTTGGACGCTCCGATCGACTGGACCGCGGACAAGGTGTTGTCGAGGTTCAGCGCCTTCCAGAGCTGGGTGCCGAGCGCGCCCAGCAGCGGTACCTGCCCGAGGACGTTGCGCACCAGATTGTTCAGCGCGCCACCGAGATCGGAATTGAGCAGGCTGGCCAGCTCGTCACCGGTCTTCAGGCCGCCCAGCGTGCCGAGCCGCGGCATCTCCGCCACGGCCAGCGACTGGTCACCGAACAGGTTGAGCCCGGAGTCGAACCATTTGCCGTTGTCGTCCCTGAGGTGGAAGGTGATCGGCACCGGGCCGACACCGATCGGCTGCTGGGCCGTTGCCGGCGCCGCGGCCACCGCCGAGGCACCGATCGTGATGGCGGCCAACACGGCCACCACCTTGAATCGTGTTCGCCTCACCGGGATTCCCGGCGGAGCTGGAGCGGACATGGATTTCCTTTCTCTCTTATGGCGGGGAGGCCAGGCATCGACAGCGCTTGACCGAACGAAGGAAAGTGAATCACGAACCCTGGTCAACGCGAGACCAAGGCTTGTTACGAGGTGATGAAATCTATTTCCTCGCGCCGAATCCGACGGTGAGACAAGTGGAGATAATTGTCGAAGAAGGGTCTTCATTAAATGTTTCTCAGTTGCCGGCGAGAAGCTTGAGCACCGTGCAGAGCAGAGAGGAGACCACGTCGTCCGGCGTACAGAGGGGCGCGGGAGCGGGTGGCGGGACAGGGGCCGTCGGGGCGGGGGCCGGTGGCATCGTGGGGTCCGGCGGCACGGGTGGCCGCGTGGGGCCGGACGGCGCGGACGACACGGGCGGCGATGGTGATTCCGTTGACACAGGAGGACTTTCACGGCTCGGCGAGCTCGGCGTTGTGGACGGCGGCGCACCGACCGGGGCGTCGATATCGCGCCCCGCACCCGTCGTGACGGGCGGGAAAGCGCTCACCGGAATCGGGCCGGATGGCGCGACGGGAACCGGATTCGCCGGCGACACCGGGCCGGCGTTCTCGGCGGGCGGTGCGGCGGCGGGCGGTGGCACCAGGACCTCGGCCACCTGAATTCCGGAGTCGCCGGCCATTCCCCTCAGCACGACTCCCAAAGACCAGACACACGACACCGCTGCCAGCAGAGCCGCCCCGTACGTCGCGACTTTGCCAGGCGCGGTCCTCATCGGCGGCCGCCGAACTCCATCAGTGGACACGGGTCGATTTTTCACACCTTTCCCTCGGACGCTCGTGCGGAAATTGTTCCAGCGGACGGTCATCATGGCATGGCAGGAGGAAAGCTGACCAGAGCACGCCGGGCAGCCTCACCGCACTGCCGAACATTTTCCTTCATCTCGGCGAAACACGAGATTTTTCGACATATCCCCAGCGTGCGCACGCACCCTCGACAATTGTGGTTACAGTGGCACCCGGAACACCTCCCATAGCCCGGATGATGCTCCTCGACGCAAATAGGTTACTCGCCCGATCGAGTGAACGGAGCGAGTATCACGGCGGTGAAGTGCTCAAACCCCGCCAAAATGGATCACCACTACGAGCCGCTGTGTGTTACCTTAGCCGGGACGGCATACGATGCACCGTATCGCCTTCCCGGAAAGTCACAGCCAGGAAAATCTTGGGCCGCCTTCCTGCAATGAACAGGCAACAGACGCGTAATCAGTCGATTACACATGTTCGCTTTATTGTTCGAACCCGGTTCCGCTCGGTGTCCCGGTGGTTACTCGGCGATTACCCGCCCTGGTGTGCCGACAATCTCGAGGAAGGACAGTCATGCGAGCACCGCGTTCCCGGTGGTCCCGTCGCATCACGGTGGTCGTGTTCACCGGTGCGGCCGCTACGTTCGCCTGTCAGCCCATCGCCTCCGCCCACATCTCGGTCAGTCCGGACAGCACTCCGGCAGGGGTTCCGGCAGTGCTCTCCTTCCGAGTGCCCAGCGAACGCGACGACGTGACCACCACACGCCTCGAGGTGACCTTCCCCGCCGACCATCCGCTTGGCTCCGTGGTCCCCCGGACACTGCCGGGCTGGAAGATCGAAGTGCGGAAGCAGACGACCACTCAGCGGGCTGAATCCGCCCACGCCGACGAGATGACCGATGGCACGGTGTCGTCGATCGTGTGGGAAAGCGGTGTCATACCGGCCGGAACGTTCGAGGACTTCCCGGTCCGGATCGCGAAGATGCCCGGCTCGGGCACACTCGGCTTCGTCGTCCGGCAAACCTATTCCGACGGCCAGACGATTCTCTGGTCCGATCCCGTACGCCAAGGACAGCCCGAGCCGGCACATCCCGCACCCACCGTCACGGTGGAGCCGCCGACCTCCGCCACAGCACCGGAGAAGTCCACTTCGGACACACCGGCGCGCATGCTCGGAGGTGCCGGTCTCGCCGCCGGGTTCGCAGCCGCGGCCGCGGCAGTCCTGCGAAGGCGTCCGGTGCACGAGGCGCGGATGACCGACGTGGCAGGGGAACCGGACGTCACGCGATCGTAGCCGCGCCACCGCTGTCTTCGACAGGCCGAGCAGACCGTCGTACGGGTACCCGGCGGTGCCCGAGAACCAAAAGGGGTGGCACAGGTGAACACTCAGCGCCGATCGGGCACGGTCGATGCCAGGAGCCTTGCGGTGGACGAGTTGGAGAAGCTCAGGCGACAGGCGGTCGCCGCCGTCCGGTCCGGCGTTTCGCAGACCCAGGTGGCACGCTCGTTCGGGGTGTCGCGAAAGGCGGTCGGCAGCTGGGTGCGCTCCTACCGGACCGGTGGCGAGCCCGCTCTCCGTCCGCAGACACGCGGCAGGCGGGCTGGTGAGCGCCTCGCGCTTTCCTGGCCGCAACAGACCCGGATACTCACCGTCATCGCGAGTGGAACACCCGACGACCTCGGGCTTCCCTATCTACTGTGGACACGGAGAGCGGTCACGGACCTGATCCGCCGCGAGTTCGGCGTCTCGCTCGCGGGATCCACGATCGACCACTACCTGATTCGCTGGGAGCTGATCAGGAGGGAGGGCGTGTTCACGCGGTGGTGTGACTGCCCACCCGGAGCGCTCCTGGTGACCTGGACTCATCCTCGATCGGCGACCGAAGCCGGTCACGGCCACGCACTGGTCGCGCTCAGCGATCGTGGCCTGTTGCATTTCCTCGCCGGGGAACGGCCGTTCACCCCGGACGCACTCATCGAGTTCAGAAGGCGGTTACGGGTGCAACTCTCCCGGGAAGTCCGGCTGCTCGCCCGAGAGTGGCCCGACGCTCATGCGGCCTTGACCGGATGCTGGTCGAACTGAACCGGAGAGGAAGTCACATGCGAGGACGACATTTTCTCGCCGTGAGCGCGGTGACACTGATTTGCCTGATCGACGCCCCGATAGCCGCGGCCGAACCCGTGACCGCACCGAATTGTTCGAGCACCGTCGAGGGCACGCCGGGACAACCGGTCCTGCTGGACCCGGCGTCGGTGGCCGAACCGGTGGTGCGAGCGCTCGCGGAGCTGGATCCGCTCGGCCTGCTGACGCCCGCCTTTCGCACGGCGTGGACGGGCACGGCGCCCATCCCGGTCGGCACTGTGCCCGATGGGCGGGCCGAGGTCACGGGGACCCGGATCGCCGACGCGGTCATCGCACGGCTCGGCGATATCGCGGTGCTGGGCCCGGTACTCCGGCCGCTCGGCTCCGCCGTGCGGAACACGCTCGCCTCGGTGTGCGTCATCCTGCTCCGCGCCACGCACCCGCCGCTCCCGGACGGGACCACTCCCCCTGTTCCCGCCCCCGCCGGACCTGGTGGCGGCGACGGCGGGAACCCGGCCGCCGGCGGAGCGGTCACAGCCGGAGGCGTTTTGCGCCTGCCGCAGCCGGACGCGGGGACCGGCGCGGTCTTCGGCTCGCTGCCGGCGGAGCCGACGCCGGGCGCCGCCCTGTTCCCGACGACCACCGGTGGTGTGCCGGGCTCGCCCGAAATCCCGGCGCCGGCGGCGGCCTCGGCGCCGTCGCGTCCCGTCATCGGCTCCGCGGAGACGCTGCCGGTGAAGGAGGACGAACTCTTCCCCGCCGCACTGGCCGCACTCATCTCGCTCAGCATTGTCAGCGCGTTTTTCGCACGCAGGTGCGCATTGAGCCCGCGACACCGATCCCGTTAATCGAGCGGTAACGAACCCGTCGGATCCAGCGGTCACCGGTGACGATTCGTTTACGCGAAGATATCCGGCGCAGACCGGATTTTCGCCACAATTCGGGGCTTGAACATGGCCGGTAGTGACGCACGGAGCCTGTCCGCGGAAGCCTTGGAAGAGCTCCGCCGACGTGCCGTCGCGGCAGTCGAGGCAGGGGGCACCCGAGCCGCTGTCGCGCGTCTTCTCGGAGTGTCCAGAAAGACGGTCGGGGCCTGGGTGTCGTCCTATCAGCGCCTGGGCGACGAGGCGTTCCGCCCGAAACGGCGAGGCCGGCGTCCCGGGGAGCAGTACGCCCTCACCCCCGCCCAGCAGGCCTGGACGGTACGGACCATTGTGGATGGTCGTCCGGACCGTCACGGCCTGCCGCATCGCCTGTGGAACCGGCAGGCGATCGCCGAGCTGATCAACCGGGAGTTCGGCGTCCTGATCAGCACCACGACGGTTTCGCAGTACCTGGTCCGCTGGGGGCTGATCGAGGAATCACGGCTAATGGACCTGATGCGCGGCCGCGTCACCGAGATCGCACCCCGCCAGCGCACGCCGATACGCGGCGACGAGTGGCTGAGCGACGCCGACGCGGTCTGGGTCGCCTGGACCAGACCGCACCAGCCGCCGGATTCCGGGCCTGGCCCGGTCGCGAGCGGACAGAACCTGATGACCGGTTTCCGTGACTACTTCGGCGACGTCAACGTCCTCCTCGCGATGTCGACGCGCGGCACGATGTTCTTCCAGGCCCAGCAGGGACCGTTCGACGCGGACCAGGCAGGCGAGTTCCTCCGGCACCTGATGGCCCAGTTCGCCCGTGGACTCAACGTCGTCGTGTGCGTCTGGCCCCGGGACCACTACGCGATACTCCGCCTGTGGTCACGCAGCGACCTCGGCCGGGTTTCGTTCCGGTTCACGCTCGGCTGAGCGCGGCATGCGCGAGCATCGCACTTTCCGGTATTATTTCCCCGAAAATGGAAGGTATTTGCCTTCACCACCATCGAGAATCTCACCGGATCAACCGAGCAACGTGAGAATCGCGATACAGGGAAGTGACATTCGAGTCACTCGCCTGTTTTGGCAAGAGGTTTTACTTCTCCTGGAACGATATGGACGAGCGGGAGAGTCATGACCGTCAACTCACTTGCCCAGACCGAAATCGACCTCGAGGTTCTGTTGGCACGCAAGGAAACGATCGCGGACGACGTGGTCCAGCTGACCTTCCGGCACCCTGCAGGAGAGCCGTTGCCGCCGTGGCGGCCCGGCGCGCACGTCGACCTCGTGCTCCGCCCCGGCCTGGTGCGGCAGTACTCGCTCTGTGGGAATCCCGGCGATCGTTCCACGCTGCAGGTGGCCGTGCTCCGTGAACGTGCCGGCCGGGGCGGCTCCGAGTTCGTGCACGACGACCTCCGCGCCGGCGATCTGGTCCGGATCCGTGGGCCGCGCAACCATTTCCCGCTCGTGGCCGCGAAGCGGTATCTGTTCATCGCGGGCGGCATCGGAATAACACCTATCGTCCCGATGATCGCGGCCGTGGACGAGGCGGGTGCCGAATGGCAGCTGATGTACGGCGGGCGCACGCGCTCGTCAATGGCATTCCATGAGGAACTCGGCCAAAAGTACGGGGATCGCGTGACCATCTGCCCGCGTGAGGAAACCGGCCTGCCCGAGCTGTCGGAACTGTTCGCCGACGCGCCCGACGGCACCAGCGTGTACTGCTGCGGACCCGAAGCCCTGCTGGCCGATGCCGAGCGATGCCACGCGGTGCGGTCCTCCGTCGACCTGCACCTGGAGCGGTTCTCACCCCGGGAAAGCAACGGCCCCGGCACCAGTTTCGACGTCGAACTCGCGCGCTCGGGGATCACGCTGACGGTGCCGACCGGCCGCTCGATCCTCGAGGCACTCGAGGACGCCGGAGTGCTCGTGCCATCGTCCTGTCAGGAAGGCGTCTGCGGAACGTGCGAGACGGCGGTGCTCGAGGGTGTCCCCGAGCACCGGGACTCGGTGCTCACCGAGGAAGAACGGGCTGCGAACGACACGATGATGATCTGTGTGTCCCGTGCGTGCGGACGTCGGCTCCTCCTGGACCTCTAGTACTCCAGCCGCACTTCGTGATTGATAATGTGTCTTCGCTGGTAGTGGGCTTGTTGGGCTCGGTGCTGATGGCGTCGGCGCCGGTGTGACCAGGCGCAGGTTGCGAGGCGGTCGAGCGGCCCGGCGCCGCACTGTCCATTGAGGACATGGCCGGGGTGTTCGGCCGCTGTGGCCGGGTCACCTCGCGAACAGGGTGCGGACGAAGGCGGTGGTGTCCGGCAGTGCGGCGGCCGGTGTGCCGCGGTGGTCGTCGCGCCCGTCGCCACACCCGCCATGAGGGCCGCCACCAGTGTGACTCGCCGGAAGGATCTGAGCATCATTTCCCTTTCTCGCGTCGGCGCTCCTTACTGTCTGATGTGGACAGTAAGGAGCGCTGATCACTGTCCGGCCACCGTGGAGCGAGCGTTCTTCGCCGTCACCTGCCGACGACGGCAGTGTGGTGGGACACTTCGGCGAAGCGCCCCACCACACCGGAGTTCCGTTCGGTCAGCCGATCTGGGTGCTGCCGAGCAGGGTGTCCTGGCTCGGCGGGTCCAGCTCGAGGTTGACGTCGAACTCACCGAGCGCGCTGTCGGTCTTGACGTGCGAGGTGGCCTTCGGGTCGACGTTGATCTTCGCCTCACCGGCTGGGGTGCCCTTCGGCACGGTGAACTTCACAGCGCCGTGCGCCTTGAAGGTCAGCGGCCCCTGCGGCGGCACCTGGGTGTCCGGGATCGGCAGCTCGATGGCGATCGGGACGGACTGGCCGCCGCTCAGGGTGGCCTTGATCGCGGACTTGATGGTGCCGGACAGGTTCTTGGTGCCGATCAGCCGCAGGCCGTCACCGGCGGCGGCACCGGCGTCGACGTCCAGGTTGAACGGTACGTCGAGTGCCTCGCCCGCCTTGACGTTCTTCGGGATGTCCGCGTGCACGACGACTTTCACCGGCTGCGCGCCGATGATCGGGAACTCGCCCTTGTAGGTCAGTTCCTTGTCCGCGGCGCTGGCCATCCCGGCGCCGAACACTCCTACGGTGACCGCTGCGACGGCGGCGATGATGCCTGCCCTCGCCACGGGACGCACGGCGGCTTTCAGCATGGCTGAGGTCATTTCCGGCCCTTTCTTCTTTGAAGGAACACAGAGAATGGGAAAGTGTGGCCGCGATCCGGATGACCGACCGCCCACTGACGGGAACACTAAGGTGTTGCCGATTTACGGACAAGGGTCGCAGACGGTGTCCGGCAGACAAGACCGATAATTATCACGCGTACACGAATCATCGAATGCCGAATTATTACGCGGGTGATCATCGGCGTGGACGACGCGCTCTTCGGGAGCGAAATATGAGCCGAGTTCATCTTACTCGCGTTTTCTTCCCTCGTGAAGTGCCCGGCTGCCGAACCGCGTTTTAGGCCGGACCAGGGCTTCGGTGACGATCCTGGCGGTCTTCGCCGGGGCGGGGAAGGCGGCGGTCAGGTTGGCGGGGCCGAGGCGGACGACGACGGTGTCCGAGCCGGGGTCGATCTGGAGGATCTGACCGCCGAGGCCGAGTGCCCAGTACATGTCCTGCGGGGCCGACGGGACGAGTTGGGTACGTGGGGCTTTCGTGCTCTCGTCGCGGGTCATGGAGTGCTGCACGGTGGCGACGGGACCGAGCCGGTTGAGCCACCAGAGATATCCGTAGGCGGCGCTGATGTCCCGTGACGGCTTTCCGGTGGCATCACCGACCCACTGCGCGGGCACGACCTGGGTGTCGTTCCACTGTCCCTTGCGCAGGAAGAGATAGCCGAAGCGGGCCATGTCCTGGCAGGTCGACTGCAGGCCCATGAACGTATTGGTGTTGCCCGCCTGGTCCTGGGTCATCTTCGAGTGCCTCATGCCCAGCGGGTCGAGGAGTTTCTTCCTGGCGTAGTCGGCGGGCTTGTCGCCGGTGGCGGCCGGAGTCGTTGCTCAGCAGGTCCTTCACCGTGAAGTCGGCCGACGGTGTTCCGGTCCAGACGCGAATGTAGCGCGATTCCCCCACAGCACCCCCGTGGTCGCTGTCTGCCAAGACCACATCCACACCTACCTCACCGAACCGTCCTATGTGGACCGATACGAGAACGTCGCCGACCACCTGACACAGCGCGCGCTCCGCGAGCGAAACTCCCGTGCCCACATCAGCGAAGCACTCACCAAACTGGACAAGACCCGACAACATCACCATGCAGCGCCCACCACATGACCAGGCGTTCGGAGAAGCCTTGGTGGCACGCATCGGTGACCTCATCGAAGAGTACGACGCGGTCCACGTCACCATGCTGACATGGCGCCCGGTATCGACCAACCGCAGCCACCCGAAAGAAAGCGAAAAGTGAAGGAGCGCAATGGAAATGATCGTCGTCGGCGATGCGGTCGATGGTGAGGCGAACGATTCGGCTGAGGTGCTGCCCGAACAGGATAACCAGGCTGCCACCGACGCGAATGTCCAGCGGGATAGTGCCGTCGTGCCAGAGCCGGTGCAGCAGGCTCCAGCGTTCGTCGGCTTCGAGGGCACGGTAGCCGGTGGTGTTTTTCGGGCGGACGGGAACCTCCACCTTCGACACCAAGCGGCGTTCGGTTGCCCAGCAAAGGAAATGCCGAGCCTCGTAACGCATACTGCCGCCGGTGGTCACCCACCGATCGATGACGTTCTGGTCAAGGGCGCCGAGGGTGAGTTCTTGGTCGTCGTGCTCGCCAACAAAGCGATGGCGACGAACTGGGCACACGTTCACCTCGCCGTCGCCATCGCCGCACTCGACGAAGCCACCACACCGCCCTGCAGCTAAGCTCGCCGCGGCCACCCTGACAGTTCAGCGCAGCAGGGCCCGGATCGCCTTGGTCACCGCGGGAACCGCCTCGGTGACCGTCGGGGAGAGCCCTACGCCGAGGTCCAGGTTCGCGGCTTCGACGGCGAAGACGATCAGCTCGCCGGGCACGCGACCGAGTGCCGCGCCGAGCCGGACGGCGTCCGGGATGCCCAGGGCGTGTGAGCTCGCGGCGCCGCGCCCGGGTGGCTGTCCGTCCACTGTGGATTTCCAGATCCGGCCGGGGGTGCTCGGTTCGCAGAGCACGGCATCGACCACGATCGCGAGGTCGGCATCGGTCCAGGCATCGAGCAGGGCGGCGGGTTCGCCGTCGCAGATCGTCGTGGTGACGCCCGGGATCGGGTCACTGCCGAGCTCGGTGACGACGGCGAGGCCGACGCCGTCGTCGTGGCGGTATTCGTTGCCGACGCCGATCACCACCACGCGACGCGGTGTCATCGGCCCTCCAGCCGCAGGTCGAGGAAGTGGGCCGAGCAGGAGATGCACGGGTCGTAGTTGCGGATCGTGCGCTCGCACAGCGCGGTGAGTTCGGGATCGGGGAGGTCGAGGTTCGCGCCGACGACCCGGCGCAGGTCGTCCTCGATCGCGGCCTGGTTCTGGGAAGTGGGCGGGATGATCGTCGCGGAACGGATCAGGCCGTCGGCGTCGAGTTCGTAGCGGTGGTAGAGGGTGCCTCGCGGCGCTTCGCTGATTCCGTGGCCGATTCCCGCTTGCGCGGGAACGTCGACAGCCGGGCGCGGGGGTCGCTCGTAGGCGTCGATGATCCGCAAGGCTTCGTCGATCGCATAGACCAGTTCGACACCACGGACCAGCAGACTGCGGAACGGGTTGCGGCACACCGGCCCCAGCCCGGCCTCGGTGGCGGCCTGGCGGGCGGTCTCGGAGAGTTCGGCGGAGTTCAGGGTGTAGCGGGCCAGTGGTCCGGTGAGATACCGATGGCCGTCGAGGGCCGCTTGCAACGCGGTGGAGTGCGGGACCTGGTTCTCCACGACGTGCCGGGAGAACTCGGCGGGGGCGAACGCGGCGCCGGACGTCGAGTGGAGGACGCCGTCGGCGATCGCGTACCGGCCGGGTTCGCGGGCGGCGAGGAAGTCGTGCTCGAGTTCCAGGTCGGGGAACTCGAAGCCGGCGGTCCAGCGCACGGTGCCGAGCGCGTCGTCAAGGGCTCGGCGCAGGGTTTCGGCCAGCGGCCGCAGCTCGGCGCGGGCCGGTAACGAGTAGAAGCCGCCGACGCGGACGTTGACCGGGTGGATCGCCCGGCCGCCGATGGTCTCCAGCAGGGTGTTGCCCGCCTTCTTCAGCGCCAGGCCGCGTTCGACGACGTCACGGTGCCGGGTGGCGAGGCTGACCGCGTCGGGATGGCCGAGGAAGTCGGGTGCGTGCAGCAGGTAGATGTGCAGGGCGTGGCTGGAAATCCATTCGCCGCAGTAGAGGAGTCGGCGCACTTCGGCGAGCGCGGGATCGAGGGTGACGCCGCAGGCCTGTTCGATCGCGTTGCAGGCGCTGGTCTGGTACGCGACCGGGCAGATGCCGCAGATCCGCGCGGTGATGTCGGGCGGTTCGGTGTGGGCGCGGCCGCGCAGGAACGCCTCGAAGAACCGCGGTGGCTCGTAGATGTTCAACTCGGCCCGCTCCACGCGACCGTCCTCGACGATCACCCGCAAGGCACCTTCGCCTTCGACCCGTGCGAGCGAACTGACCCGCAGTTGCCTGCTGCGGTGGCTCATCCCTGTCCCCCTCCGCGGTGGGTTTCGGTCACGGTGAACGTGCTGAACACGCGGTCCACGTCGTCGCCGGACATGCCACGCGAGCGCAGGAGCGGGATCAATACCGGGGTGTTCGGCTTCGCCATCGGCCCGAAGCAGCCGAAGCAGCCGCGACGCACCGACGGGCAGAGCGCGCCGCAGCCCGCCCTGGTGACCGGCCCGAGGCATGGCGTGCCCTCGGCGACCAGGACGCAGCTCAGGCCGCGGCGTTTGCATTCGGTGCACACACTGGTGCCGGGCAGATCCGGCTTGCGCCCGGCCAGCAGTGCGCTGAGGGTTTCGAGCAGTTGCCCGCGATCGATCGGGCAGCCGTGCAGTTCGTGGTCCACCGGGACGTGGGCGGCGATCGGTGTCGAGGTGGCGAGCGTGTCGATGTACTCGGGGTTGGCGTAGACGACGGAAGCGAACTCGTTGACGTCGGCGAAGTTGCGCAGTGCCTGGACACCACCCGCCGTGGCACACGCGCCGATCGTCACGAGCACCTTCGACTCCTCGCGCACCCGCCGGATACGCCGCAGATCCGCTTGCGTGGTAATGGATCCTTCGACGAGTGACACGTCGTAGGGCCCCGGAAGCACCTCGCTGGACGCTTCCAGGAAATGGGCGATCCGTACTCGATCGGCCAGTGCGAGGAGCTCGTCCTCGCAGTCCAGCAAGGTCAGCTGGCAGCCGTCGCAGGAGGCGAACTTCCAGACGGCGAGCGTCGGCTTTCCCATCACAGCTCCTTCACCGCCAGCAGTGGGCCGGCGACCGTGTAGTCCACCACCGGGCCGTCACGGCAGACCAGCAGCGGGCCGAGCTGGCAGTGACCGCACAACCCGATGCCGCATTTCATCGACCGTTCCAGGGAAACCCGGATGGCCTTCGGGGGAATTCCTTTGTCCAGCAGGATTTCCGCGCAGAACCACATCATCGGCTCGGGGCCGCACAGGAAGGTGCGGGTCCGCTCCGGTTCGAGACTGAGCCCGGACAGTGGTTCGGTCACGAAGCCGACCGGCCCGGTCCAGCCCGGCGCCGGGCGGTCGATCGTGCGCACGAGCTCGACGTCGTGCCGCCCGGCCCACGCGTCGAGTTCGCGCGGGAACAGGAAGTCCTCGGGTGTACGGGCACCGGCGACCACGATCACCCGCCGGTAGTCGCCCCGGTGCGCGAGCGCGTCGAGCAGCACCGGACGCAGCGGGCACAGTCCGGCCCCGCCCGCGACGATGACGACGTCGTTCCCGGCCGCGTCCTCGATGTCCCAGCTGGTCCCGAACGGCCCGCGGACGCCGAGCACCGTGCCTGGCGTCATGGCGTGCAGCGCGCGGCTCACCGCGCCGACCGCGCGGATCGTGTGCGCGGGACCCGGTCCGCTGACCGAGATCGCCACCTCCCCGACGCCGTGGGCGTAGAGCATCATGAACTGCCCGAGCCGCGCTGGAGGCAGCGGCGCGGCGACCGGTTCCAGCCGCAGGGTGACCGAATCGGCCGTCTCGACGGCACGCGCGGCCACCCGGTACGGCGTCGGGATCATCGGTTCGGCGCACGTCATCGCGCGCCCCCTGCCAGCTTCGCCGCCTCTTCGGTGATGTCGATGCCCGCCGGGCACCAGGCGATGCACCGTCCACAACCGACACACCCGGAGCCGCCGAACTGCTCGTGCCAGGTGCCGAGCTTGTGGCTGAACCACTGCCGGTACCTGCTCGAACCAGACGTGCGGACGCTGCCGCCGTGTACGTAGGAGAAGTCGAGCTCGAAGCAGGAAACCCAGCGCTGCCACCGTTCCGCGTGGTCGCCGGTCAGCTCCGTGACGTCTTCGGTGGTGGTGCAGAAGCAGGTCGGGCACACCATGGTGCAGTTGGCGCAGGTGAGACAACGGCTCGCGATCTCCTCCCACTGCGGGGATTCGCGCGCGTCGCGGATCACCGCCGGGAGATCGGCGTCGGGCATCGCCCTGCCCATGCGCCCGGCGGCCGCGGCGACGTCCTTGCGTGCCGCAGTCACCTCCGCCGACGCGGCCGTGATGGTGGGCACGTGGCCCAGGATCCGGGCGCCCTCATCGGTCGCCACGTCGACGAGGAAGCGGTGCCCGGCGTCGTCGAGGCGTTCGGTCAGGGCGAGGTCGTAGCCGGGCCCGGCGGCGGGCCCTGTGCCCATCGACGCGCAGAAGCACAGCTCCCCCGGCTCGGTGCAGTTCACCGCGACGACGAACAACGACCGGCGGCGTCGCGCGTACGAGCCGTCGGGGTGCCGCCCGGCACCGAGCACCTTGTCGAGCGCGGCGATCGCCGCGAGGTCGCAGCCACGCACGCCGAGGAACGCGTACTTCGGTGCCTCGTCCGGCGCGGGGGTGAAGACGCCGTCGCGATCGGCGTCGAACAGCTTACGGCGCGGTGGGTGCAAGTAGCGTTTCCACGACTGCGGGCCCGCCGAATGGCCGAACACCGCCGCGTCGTCACGGCGGCGCAGGCGATAGTGTCCCGGGCCGGTGGTGACGCCCCAGCCCGCGGGAAGTTGCCTGCCCGAGGTGAGTTCGTCCAGCACGATCGCGGTGTCTCGCACGGTCGGCCCGATCACCCGGTACCCCGCGCCGATCAGCACGTCGACAAGGCCGTCCAGTCCTGCCCGATCCAGTATCGCCGGTTCCCGGCTCGTCATGGCCCACCTCCGGTTCCACTGAACCGAGGGCGCGGCGGTCCGCCCTAGGGCCGAAGGTCACCGGCAGCCCGCCGACCCGGGAATAGGGACCAAAGACTCCACGCGCGGTACGTCCTGCCCTGTCCGTACCGGACCGGCGGACGGCACCGTGGTGATCGGCGAACGGGTGGGAGGTGGCATGGAGATCCGGCCGGAGCCTGGGAAGCGCCGGGCACTCGTCGAGGTGCGCGGAACCGTGCAGGGCGTCGGCTTCCGCCCGTTCGTCTACCGCCTCGCCGAGCGGTTCGGTATCGACGGCGACGTGCGCAACGCGGGTGGATACGTCGTGATCCGCGCCCAGGCCCCGGACCCCCGGCTCGCCGGGTTCGTCGAAGCGCTCACCGGTTCCGCCCCGGCGCAGGCGAAGGTCACCGGAGTCGACGTGGCGCCGCTGCCCGGGGAAGTCGTGCTCCTGCCGGGCTTCCGGGTCGTCGAGAGCGTCCGGGGCCGCGCGGCCGCTCCCGAGGTGCCGCCCGACCTCGCGACCTGCCCGGAGTGCGTGCGGGAGCTGTTCGACCCGGCCGACCGCCGCTACCGCTACCCGTTCCTGAACTGCACCGCCTGCGGCCCGCGGGCCACCATCATCGAAAGGCTCCCCTACGACCGGGTGAGCACCGCGATGCGGGCGTTCCCGCTGTGCCCGGCCTGCGAAGCGGAGTACCGCGATCCCGCGGACCGCCGGTTCCACGCCGAGCCGATCGCCTGTCCGGAGTGCGGACCGCGGCTCTCGTGGTTCCCGGGCCCGACGGCGACCGCGCACCGAGAGGATGCCCTTGCCCAGGCCTGCCAGGTCATCGACGGCGGCGGTCTTGTCGCGGTCAAGGGCCTCGGCGGCTACCAGCTGGTGTGCGACGCCGGCGACGATCGGGCCGTACGGCGGCTTCGAGAGGTCAAGCCCCGGCCGTCGAAACCGCTGGCGGTCATGGTGCCGGACCTGTCCACGGCCCGTCATCTGTCCTTTGTGGACAAGGCGGCCGAGCGCCTGCTGACCTCCGCCGCCGCGCCGATCGTCCTGCTGCCCCTGCGCGAGGACGCGGCCCTCTCCCCCGGGATCGCGCCGGGGCTCCGCGAGGTCGGCGTGTTCCTGCCGACCTCGCCGGTGCACCATCTGCTGCTGGCCGACCTCGGCCGCCCGCTGGTGGTCACCAGCGGCAACCGGGCGGGTGGGCCGATCGTCACCCACGACGCGGTCGCGCACCGCGTGCTCGGCCCGATCACCGATGGCCTGCTCAGTCATGATCGGCCGATCTGGTCCCGCTACGACGACTCGGTCGTGCGCGCCGCGGCCGGTCGTACGAGCATGATCCGCCGGGCACGCGGGTATGCGCCCGCCCCGCTGCGACTGCCCTCCAGCTGCCCGGAACCCGTTGTCGGGCTCGGCGCCCAGCTGAAGAACACCATCACCCTCGCCCGCGGCGATCTGGCGTATCTCGGGCCGCACGGCGGTGACCTGGAGGACGCCGAGACCCTGGCGGCGTTCGGCCAGTCGGTGCGCGATCTGTGCCGCCTGCACGACACCGACCCTGGCCTTTGCGCCCACGACCTCCACCCCGGTTACCTGTCGACGCAGTACGCGGAGCGGTGGCCCGCCGGGAAACGGATCGCCGTCCAGCACCACCACGCGCACGTCGCCGCGACCGCCGCCGAGCACGGCGTCACCGGCCCGTTCGTCGGCGTCGCGCTCGACGGGCTCGGGCTCGGCGACGACGGCACGTTCTGGGGTGGCGAGGTGCTTTTGGCGAGCTACACCGGCTACCGGCGGTTCGGCCGCTTCGCCACAGCACCGCTGCCGGGCGGCGCGGCGGCCGTGCGCCGCCCGGCGAGGATGGCGCTGGGTTACCTCTACGGCGCCGAGAACTTCGACGGCGGCGAGCTGCCGCTTCCCGAGAGCCTCCGTGAACGCATGGGCGAACGCGAGATCACCGTCGTGCGCACGATGATCGAGCGGAACATCAACTGCCCCAGGGCGTCCAGCGCCGGACGGCTGTTCGACGCGCTCGGTTCCCTGCTCGGTCTGTGTGACGACAACGGCTACGAAGGCGAAGCGGCCGCTCGCCTCGAAGCCGCCGCGACCGGGCAAACCGCATCCGGCGCACTGGAATGGGAGCTGCGTTATCGCGACGGCCTGTGGGTCTACGACCCCACGCCCACCCTGCGTGCCGCCCTGAAGTCCACAAAGGACACAACGGTCGGCGAGATCGCCGCGCGATTCCACCGGAGCGTCGCCGAGGCCGTGGTCGCGCTCGCCGCGAAGGCGGCGGCCGCGCTCGGCACCGACGTGGTGTGTCTCGGCGGCGGAGTCTTCCAGAACGCTCTGCTCACCACGCTCGTCCTCGACGGGCTGGACGATGCGGGCCTGCATCCGCTGGCGGGCGAAGGCGTTCCGATGAACGACGGCGGAATCAGCTACGGCCAGGCGGCGATCGCCTGCGCCCGGTTGCGCGAAAGGTGAGCCGCGATGTGCCTCGGAATACCCGGCCGGATAGCCGCTGTGTCCGTGACCGGGGAGGGTCCGCGCATGGGCACGGTCGACTTCGACGGTGTCCGCCGCGAGGTGTGCCTGGCCTACACGCCCGAGGCCGATATCGGTGACTACGTCATCGTGCACGTCGGTTTCGCGATCAGCGTGGTCGACGAGCTCGAAGCCGAGAAGACCCTCGCCGTGCTGCGCGCGATCCCGGACGCGCTCGCGGGCGAACTGGGACCGGAGGTGACCGCGTGAAATACCTCGACGAGTACCGGGACCCGATCCTGGCGCGGCGGCTGCTGGCCGAGCTGGGCACCCTCGCGACCCGGCCGTGGGCGATCATGGAGGTGTGCGGCGGGCAGACGCACACCCTGGTCCGGCAGGGCATCGACGAGCTGCTGCCCGCCGGGATGCGGATGATCCACGGGCCCGGCTGCCCGGTGTGCGTCACCCCGCTGGAGATGATCGACAAGGCCGTGGCCATCGGCTCGCTGCCCGACGTGATCTTCACCAGCTACGGCGACATGCTCCGCGTGCCCGGAACCCACGGCGACCTGCTCGGGGTGAAAGCGCGAGGCGGCGACATCCGCGTCGTCTACACCCCGCTCGACGCCGTCCGGATCGCCAGGGAGAACCCCGGGAAGCAGGTGGTGTTCTTCGCCGTCGGCTTCGAAACCACCGCACCGGCCAACGCGATGGCCGTCGCCCACGCCGCCGGCACCGGGATCGGGAACTTCTCCGTGCTCGTCAGCCACGTCCTGGTACCTCCCGCGATCACCGCCATCCTCGACGCCCCCGACAACCAGGTCCAGGCGTTCCTCGCCGCCGGTCACGTGTGCGCGGTGATGGGCTGGACCGAGTACGAACCGATCGCGGCGCGCTACCGGGTCCCGATCGTCGTCACCGGGTTCGAACCCCTCGACCTGCTGGAGGGCATCGTGATGGCGACACGCCAGCTCGAGGAGGGCCGCGCCACCGTCGAGAACCAGTACGCCAGGGCGGTACGCCGTTCCGGGAACACCGCCGCGCAGGACGTCGTCCGCCGGGTTTTTCGCGTCACCGAACGAAACTGGCGCGGGATCGGGCCGATTGCGGACAGCGGGCTCGCCTTGACACCGGAGTTCGCCGCGTTCGACGCCGACACCCGCTTCGCCACAACCGGCCTCCGGGCCGCCGAGCACCCGGACTGCATCGCCGGGGACATCCTCCGCGGCACCGCCGAGCCCACCGGCTGCACCGCGTACGGCACCACCTGCACGCCACGCACGCCGCTCGGCGCGCCGATGGTGTCCGCGGAGGGCACCTGCGCCGCCTTCTTCGCCGCCGGCCGCCGACCATCCACAATGGAGGGAACACGATGAGCACGATCGACCCGCTGAGGGCCACCTGTCCTGTCCCCGCCGCCGAGAGCGAGCGGGTCCTGCTCGGCCATGGCTCCGGCGGCCGCCTGATGGCCGAACTGCTCGACGACGTCGTGTCCGGCGGGCTCGGCGAAACCGGACCGCTGGAGGACGCGGCACTCGTCGGCGTCGGCGACACCGAGCTCGTCTTCAGCACGGACAGTTTCGTCGTCACCCCCCGTGTCTTCCCCGGTGGCGACATCGGTTCGCTCGCCGTGTACGGCACGGTCAACGACCTGGCGATGCGCGGCGCCCGTCCGGTGGCGCTGGCGCTGGCCTACATCCTGGAGGAGGGCCTGCCGATCGCCGAGCTGCGCGCGATCACCACCTCGGTCGCCACCGCCGCCCGGGACTGCGGGATCCGGATCGTCACGGGCGATACCAAGGTCGTCGGCCGCGGCGCCGCCGACGGCGTCTACCTCACCACCACCGGCATCGGCGTCCGCATGCTCGACGCCTACCCCTCGGCGTCAAGCGGTGTCCCCGGCGACATCGTCCTGATCTCCGGGCCGATCGGCGCCCACGGCACCGCGATCATGAGCGCCCGCGAAGGGCTCGGCTTCGAGAGCGAGATCCATTCCGACAGCCGTCCCCTGCACGACCTCGTGGCCGCCATGATCGCCGCGGGCGGTCCGCAGGTGCACACGCTACGGGACCCGACACGGGGCGGGCTGGCGAGCGCGCTCAACGAACTCGCCGAAGCGTCCGATGTCGCCATCGAGATCAACGACGCCGACGTACCGGTGCCGATCCAGGTCGCCTCGGCCTGTGAACTGCTCGGCCTCGACCCCCTGCACGTGGCCAATGAAGGCTGTCTCGTCGCCTTCGTCGCACCGACCGCCGCGGACAGAGTCCTCGCCGCGATGCGCACGCATCCCGCCGGACGGCACGCCCGCGCCATCGGTGTGGTCCGCGAAACCGCCGGTGACCTGCCCCGCGTCACCGCGCGCACCCTGGTCGGCGCGACGCGCGTGGTCGACATGCTCATCGGCGAACAACTCCCCCGGATCTGCTGACCCCATCCCCTCCCACCCCGAGCAGGTGTCATGACAGCCCGAACCAGGTCGTCCAAACAGCTCACCCGCAAAAACCTCGGAATGGCCTTCGCCGCCGGAATCCAGGTCACTCTCGCCGCGGTCGCCTGGACCGATCTCGCGCTGCGGCCCGCCGCCGAGATCCGCGGGCCAAAACGCCGGTGGGCGTGGATCATCGCGATCAACTTCGCGGGCCCGCTGGCCTACCTCACCTACGGCAGGCGACCGATCGATCCCACCGCGCCGGGAAGGTCTCCTGCCTGACCCCACAAGACACGAAGCGAAAGGGACGGCTGCCCGATCACCCCGTGTCCTTCACGACGCCGTCCGCGGCGTCGAGACCGAGAATGTCGAGCAACAGTGCGCAGTCCTGCGCGTCGAGCGCCGCCGAGGCGACTGTACGCACGCCGCGACGGCGCTGTTCCTGGCTCAGTTCCGCGACATCGACCTCGTCCGCCACACCTCGCGAATACCTCCCCATGATCCCCCTTCGGCTGATGTCGCTGCTTGGTACAGGCGCCGCCGGGGGCCAGGGCGGGATGCTCGGAAGTCGTTTCCGACGGTAGCGGGAGACCCACCGTGTTGTGGATACGGCAGCCGGGCAGTAGCGATGGCCGCCACCGCCACCGACAGTGGGTTTACCTACACCGGCCGAGTGAGGCCCGCGGCCGGTGTCCGTGGCAAACGTCCGGCACCGGCGGCTTCACCCGCCAGCCCACCGCTCGTAAGCGGCGACGGCGGTCGGCAGGGTCGGGAAGACCCGGTCGGTGCCTATCGCCTCGATCATCCCGAACCGGGCCAGGTCGTGGCACAGCTCCTGTTTGGCCCGCGCCAGCGCGAACACGACACCGCGGGCGGTCATCTCGGTCCGGAGCCGGTCGAGGGCGTCGGCCGCGGTGACGTCGAGATCGACGATCGCTTCGGCGTTGAGTACGAACCAGCGCACCGGCCCCTCCGCCGTCGTGACGGCGGCCAATGCCCTACGGTGGAAATCCTCGGCATTGGCGAAGCACAGCGGAGCGTCATAGCGGTAGACGACCAGCCCCGCGACCGTCCGCACCTCGGGGTAGTCGTCGATGTCGTGCATTCCCGCCACCCCGCGCGCGTAGCCGAGGACAGCCGCGTGCGGACGGGCGATCCGGCGCAGAAGATCCAAAATGGACAGTCCGACGGCCGCGAGCACGCCGTACAGCACACCTAGCGCGAGTACCCCGGCCGTGGTCAGGACCGCGAGCGCGAACTCGCTGTGCCGGAACCGGGCGATCCGCCGGAACTCCCGGACGTCGATGAGCGTCAACGCGGCGTAGACGACCAGCGCGCCGAGCGCGGCGGTCGGGAATGCCGCCAGTACCGGTCCGGCGAAGACCAGCACGCCGAGCACGGCCAGTAGCGCGACGAGGGTATGGAGCTGGGTGCGGCTGCCCGCGGCGGCGCCCAGCGCGGTCCGGCTTCCGCTGCTGCTCACCGGAAAGCCGTGCACCAGTCCGGCGGCGATGTTCGCGATGCCGAGTGCCCGCAGCTCCTGCTGCGCGTCGATCACCTCGCCACGCCGGTCGGCGAACGCCCGCGCGGTCAGCACGTTGTCCGAGAAGCCGACGATCGCGATCCCGGCGGCAGGCAACACGAGCTCGCCCACCTCGCCCATGCCGATCTTCCCACCGACAGGGGGCAGCCCGCGCGAAACCTCCCCGACCACGTCGATCCCGTACCGCGCCAGCCCGAACACGCCGACGACCGCGGTCACGAGCAGCAACACCGGCAACGGGGCGGGTACGCGGGGAACCCAGCGCCGGGCGCACAGCAGACACGCCAGAACCGTGCCGCTGAGGACCAGGGTCGGCACGTGCACCGAACCCGCCCGCGCGACGAACGACCGCAACTGGTCCACGAATTCGCCGTTGCCAGGCGGCACCCGGGTCACCCTGCCCAGCTGCCCGACGATCATGATGAGGGCGATCCCGGCGAGGTAGCCGACCAGCACCGGTTTCGACAGCAACTCCGCCAGCACGCCCAGCCGGGCCAGCCCCGCCAGCAGGCACAGGCAACCGACCAGCACCGCGAGCACGGCCGCGAACAATCCGTACCGCCGGGGATCGCCCACTGTCAACGGAGCGAGCACGGCCGCGGTCATCAACGCCGTCGTGGACTCCGGGCCGACGGACAACTGCGAAGACGAGCCGAACACCACGTACACGCCCAGTGCGACCACGGCCGCCCACAATCCCGACGCCGCCGGAACACCGGCGACCTGGGCGTAGGCCATCACCTGCGGCACGAGATACGCCGCCACCGTCACACCCGCGACGACATCGGCGCGCATCCAGCCGCGCCGATAGCCGCGCAGGCGGACGACACCAGGCACCACCGCGGACCATCGCATAGCTCGCAGTGTCCGGGCGCCGTTCCCGGCGGCCCAGAGCCGAAAGTCCCGGCGCCGGCGGCAACAGCACACCGGGACTTTCGGCCCCGCTGCGCTGCCCGGACCGCAGGGCCTGTCGGCGGCGAAACCAGGCAGTACGCCTCTGTGAGCCACGCCACACGCAGCGGCACGCTGGAGAGGTCAACCACCCGACTGAGACGAGGCCGCCATGTCCCGCCCACCCGAAGCACCGGTGACCACGGCCTCGCTGCGACGAAACCGCCATGACCGGCTCGCCCTGCGTCCGGCGGACCACGTCGAGCCGCGATACGCGGATCTGCGCGATCGGCGGCTCGCCGCCACGCTGTCCGCCGAAGACCATGCCGAGGCGAACGGCCTGGATCCCTTCGAACGCATCACCTGCCGAGCGCACCGCAGCTGGCTGCACCACTGCGTCTCCTCACCGCTGCACGTCATCGTGGTCACCGGCCATCGCTGGTGCCGCATGTGCTCCCGGGCGCTCACGGTCGCCGTGGACGAACTCGCGGGTGACGTGGCCCTTTCCTGCCCGCGCTGTGGACCGGCCCCGCTCACCAGGCCGACACAACAGATCGTCCGTGCCTGCCGCGCCAGTCTCGCCGCAGCACACGACAGCGCGGCCCCCTGCCGATAAGGCACTCCGGCACAGTCGGATGGGCCTTGGTCCCTATCCGGCAGGGCCGGATCACCGGGATTCTCGGCACATGACGATCGACACCGACGTCCGTGCCGAGGATCCCCGCGAACCGACCGACCGATTGCTGCGAGACCTGCGAACCCGTCCGGAAGGACTCACGAACCGGGAAGCCGCCCGGCGACTCGAAGTCCACGGGCCGAACGAACTGTCCCGACGCCGCCAGGGCAACTGGGCGACGCGGCTGCTCCGGCAGTTCACTCACCCGCTCGCCCTTTTGCTGTGGCTCGCGGCGGCGCTCGCGATGGTCTCCGGCACGACGGCGCTCGGTATCGCGATCGTGACCGTCATCGTGCTCAACGCGGCGCTCGCGTTTCTCCAGGAACGCCAGGCGGAACGGGCCGTGGAGGCGCTGGCGGGCTACCTCTCGACCAAGGCCAAGGTGATCCGCGACGGTGCGCGCACCGTGGTGGAAGCCCGCGACCTCGTGCCCGGCGACATCCTGCTCGTCGAGGAAGGCGACCGTGTCCCGGCCGATGTCCGGATGCTCCAGGGCGCCGTCGAGGTCGATCTGTCCACATTGACCGGTGAATCGCTGCCCGCGTACCGCGCGGCGGATCTGACCGATGTGGACGGTTCCCTGCTCGACGCCCGTGATCTGCTGTTCAGCGGAACCAGCTGCACCGGCGGCGAAGCCACCGGCGTGGTCTTCGCCACCGGCATGCAGACCGAACTGGGTCGCATAGCCGCGCTCTCCCAGCGCGTCGGCCGGGAGGAAAGCCCGCTCGAAAAACAGGTCAAACGCGTCGCCTGGCTCATCGCGATCGTCGCGGTGGGAGCGGGCATCGCCTTCCTGCCGCTCGGTGCTTTCCTCGCCGGGCTGCCGATCGCCGACGCCGTCAACTTCGCGATCGGGCTGCTGGTCGCGAACGTCCCGGAAGGACTACTGCCGACCATCACGCTGGCGTTGGCCGTCGGTGTCCGGGTACTCGCCAGAAGCGGGGCCGTGGTCAAACGGCTCTCCGCCGTCGAAACACTCGGCTCGACGTCGGTGATCTGCACCGACAAGACCGGGACCCTGACCCAGAACCGCATGCGGGTCACCGAAGTCTGGACTCCGGACGGTCTTATCGAACCGGGAGACACTCCCGATTCCCCTGCCGCCAGGCTGCTCGCCGACGTCCTCACCTCGTGCACGAGCGCCGAGTTCGACCCGGACCACCCCGGGAAAGCCACCGGCGATCCGACCGAGATCGCCCTGCTGCGCATCGCCGCGGAGTGGGGCGCCGATGTCTCCGTCGCCCACCGGGACGAGCGCCGCCTGCGGCTGTTCCACTTCGATCCCGCACTGCGTCTCATGTCCACTGTGGATAGTAACGAGCGAGGGAGAACGGTCAACGTCAAGGGCGCTCCCGAAGAAGTACTCGCCAGGACCACCGAAATCGTCACGGCGGACGGTACCCCCAAGCCGCTGAGCCCCGCAGACCGCGCCGAGGCCACCGAGCTGATCTCCCAGTACGCCTCGCGTGGGTTGCGGCTTCTCGCGATCGCCCGGCGCGACCTCCACCCGGACGACCCGCTCCCCGAAAACCGGGACGACGCCGAACGCGACCTGGTCCTCCTGGGCGTGGTGGCGATGTTCGACCCGCCGCGCCCCGAGGTGGCCGACGCGGTCGCCCGCTGCCACACCGCAGGAGTCCGGCTCATCGTCGTCACCGGAGACCACCCGCTGACCGCCGCCGAAATCGCCAGGCAGGTCGGCATCGCCCGCAATGGCAGCACCGTGCTCACCGGCGCCGACCTCGACGCGATGAGCGAAGAGAAACTCGACGAACTCCTCGGCGGTGGCCAGGAACTGATCTTCGCGAGGACGTCACCGGAGGCGAAGCTGCGCATCGCCGACGCGTTGCGCGCCCAGGGCAACGTCGTCGCGATGACCGGTGACGGCGTCAACGACGCGCCCGCGCTGCGCCGGGCGGACATCGGGGTCGCCATGGGACGCGCCGGCACGGACGTCGCACGCGAGGCGTCGACGATGGTGCTCACCGACGACAATTTCGCGACCATCGTGTCCGCCGTCCAAGAGGGACGGCGGGTGTACGACAACGTCCGCAAGTTCATCGTCTACATCTTCGCCCACGCCACCCCCGAAGTCGTCCCGTTCCTGCTGTTCGCCCTGTCCGGCGGCCAGATCCCCTTGCCACTGACCGTCCTCCAGATTCTGGCGATCGACCTCGGCACCGAAACACTGCCCGCGCTCGCACTGGGCCGCGAACCCGCCGAACCCGGGCTGATGCGCCGCCCGCCACGACGACGCACCGCCGGCGTCATCGACGCCCGTATGCTCGGCAGGGCCTGGGGCCTGCTCGGCGGCATCTCCGCCGTTCTCGTCCTGGGCGGGTTCTTCCTGACGCTCCTGAGCGGCGGCTGGTATCCGGGCGCGCCCGTCGGCGACGGCCAGTCGTTGCACCACGTCTGGGAGCAGGCGACCACCATGACCTTCCTCGGCATCGTCGCCTGCCAGCTCGGCACCGCGTTCGCCGCGCGCACCCAGCACGCGTCACTGCGGGCGATCGGACCCTTCAGCAACCGGCTGCTGCTCTGGGGTATCGCGTTCGAGGTGCTGTTCGCGGCGGCGGTCGTCACCCTCCCACCGCTGCGGCACGTCTTCGGCACCGCGCTTCCCTCGGCGCGGGACCTCGCCATCCTGCCGTTGTTCCCGGTCCTGGTGTGGGGAGCCGACGAACTCTGGCGCCGGAATCGCCGCCTTCGCGAAGAACGGCGCTTTGTCTGAGCCGTGACGCACCGATGTCCTCACCGAGGAACCCGAAGCTCACCGATCACCCGTTGAGTCCACCGCAGAATTGGCCGGGGGCCAAGGCTATCGCCGTCGCCGTTGCGCTATCCCGAGAACGAGTCCGATGCCGATGGCCAGCGCGAACAGGCCGACCCGAATCTGCCAGCTCATCTCGGGCCGGCCCTCGGCGAAGGACGACGCTCGGGCATCCTCGCCCAATGCCGGTCCCGCCGATGTGGCGAGACAGAACGCGATGGCCGAAAACGCCGCTCCGATCAGCCGAACCGATGGTGACATGAGCTTCCCTCCCGCTGAGTTTTCCGGTACACCAGGCAGAGCCGTCAAACTGCGTCGCCCACTTCGACGTTGCCGGACGCACCGGCGGACCGATAGGGGCGAACAGCCTTTCGCCGTGGGACACGCCGCGATCCGTCCGCTGCTCGCGCTGAGCGACAGGACACTGTGGACGGTCGTCTCCCGTGGCACCTCCCGTGCGCGAATTGGCCCCTTGTGAGCCGATCTTTTCCGGCGCAGCATGAGAAACCGGGCGGTCACGAAGGGAACCCGACTCGTCATGCGACAGTTCGCCGCTGGGAGTTTTCGCCCGCGCTCGCCGCCTTCACCGCGCGCCCGGCACCCCTGAACACGCCGGTGCGGACGGGCCGCGGAGACCTGGGAAGCCCCGTCCGCACCGGTCTCCGAGCTAGTCTCGGACCGGCGGAGCGAGCGTGAAGTAGGCTTCCTCCTCCTGGGCGAAATGCAGCGTGAGGATCGCGTCCAGCCCGTAAAGGGTGGCCCGGAGATCGTCGACCTGGTCGGGCTGGACACCCGCCGGCGACTCGGCCAGATGCCTGCCGAGCCGCCGCGCCAACCGGTCGATCTCGGCGTGGGCCCGGCTCATGGTCACGGTGCCCTCCGGCCCGCCCAGCACGCCGGCCAGCGCCGGGTACAGCTGGGTCTCTTCGGCCAGTTCATGGGGCAGCAGTTGCTCGGTCAGCAGCCGGTGCGCTTCCCGCACGGCGGCCTCCGCCGAGGGCCCGGCACCGTCGGCGAGGGCATCCGCCGCTCGCCGTACCGCGGCACGCGTCGGCAGCAGGGTCTCGTGTTCGTCCGCGAACCGGCGCAACAGCACCGTCGGCTGCGACGCGCGATGCCACGACAGCGGCCCGTGCAGTGCGCGCAGCGCGTTGAGGATCACCGCGACGTCGATGGCCTCCTGTACGAGCGCTCCCACGACGGGAACGAGCCACCCGAGCCCGGCCAGCACCATCGCGGCCACCGAGAGCAGGGTTCCCATGCCGGCGCTCTGCACCGCGAGCCGCCGGGCGCGGCGCGCGATCTCGACGGCGTCGGCGAGCCGGTCGAGGCGGTCGTCGACAATGACGGCGTCCGCCGCCTCGGCGGCGGCCGTCGATCCCCGGGAGCCGAGCGCGATCCCGATGTCGGCCGCCGCCAGCGCCGGGGCGTCATTGACCCCGTCACCGATCATCGCGGTCGTGCCGTGCTCGTGCTCGGCGCGGACCACGGCGACCTTGTCCGCCGGGGTCGCCTCGGCCTCGACCTCGTCCAGGCCGAGCAGCGTCGCGACCTCCGTGGCGTTGTCCACCCGGTCGCCGGTCAGCAGCACGATGTGCCAGAGCCCGGCCGCGCGCAGCCGGCGGATCGTACGGGCGGCGTCCCGGCGCAAGCGGTCGCGAACCAGCAGTGCGGCCTGGGGCACGCCATCGGCCATCACCCAGATCACCGTGGCGAGATCAAGCCTTCCGCGCCGTGCGGCACCGGCGGCCCACAGCGGCAACGCGGCGGTGTCCTCGAACTTGCCGACCCGCACCAGGCGTCCTCCGACGACGCCACTCGCGCCAAGCCCGGCGCGCTCCACGACGGACTCCGCGGCCAAGGGCTCCACGCCCGCGCGCCCCGCGGCGCGCAGGACCGCATCCGCCAGCACATGCGGCGAATACCGCTCCACACCCGCCGCCTCGGCGAGGACCTCCTCCGGCCGGACACCAGGCGCGCACGCGATGTCGACCACCTCCGGCCGTCCCGCGGTCACCGTGCCGGTCTTGTCCATGGCGAGGCTGCGCACCCGCCCGAGCGTTTCCAACGCCGCCCCGCCCTTGACCACCACGCCGGAGCGCGACGCCCTCGACAACCCGCCGGTCACCGCGACGGGAACCGCGAGCAGCAGCGGGCAGGGGGTCGCGGTCACCAGCACCGCCACCGCGCGTCCGGGATCTCCGGTGAGTACCCAGGCCGCCACGGCGATCAGCAGCGCCGCCGGGAGGAACCAGGCCGCTATCCGATCCGCCAGCCGGGCCACCGGGGCGCTTTCCGCCGCCGCCTGCTCCGCCAGCCGGACCACCCCCGCGTAAGTACTGCCTTCCGCCGTCGTGGTGGCGCGGAGATCGACCACGCCACCGGCGTTCAGCACGCCGCTGCGGACCGCGGCCCCCGCGGCGTGCTGGACCGGAGCCGCTTCACCGGTCAGCGCCGACTCGTCGAACTGCCCGTCCGCGAGCGCGACACCGTCCACCGGCACGATTTCCCCCGGCAGGACAACCACGACATCATCAGCACGCACTTCGGCGATCGGAACGGTGTCCACCCGGTCGCCCACACGGAGATGCGCACGGCTCGGTGCCCGCTCCAGCAGCGCCGAAAGATCACGACCCGCCCGCCGCGCGGCGTTCGATTCCAGCACCCGCCCGGTCGCGACCATCGCGGCGATGATGGCGCCCGCCAGATATTCGCCGACCGCGACCGTGCCACCGAGTGCCAGGACCGCGAGCAGGTCCGCGCCCCAGCGCCCGGCTCGCAGGTCGGCCACCACCCACACCACCGTGGGCACGAGTGCGGCCCCGGCGGCCACAGCCCACAGGATCGACGCCGCCGACGGCACGGAACACCACCAGGCGACGCCACCGGCGGCCAGGAGCAGCACCACACCCGCGAGCAGCAGCCATTCGGCCGGAATCCGTCGCCGCGTCTCACCCACCGACACCACCGTCTCTTCCCCGGGCCCCCGCATCTCAGCTTCCCCACGGCTGTGGAGGGGCGCCAGGGCATCGAGCCCCCGACGACGGGGACGTTCTGCCCTTACGCAGTGGCCGGCCCGGGACGAACCTGGAGTGGGCGGCTCCGGAGCATGCGGCGCGGCGGAGCCGCCGTTAGTCCACAGTGGACAGGAGAAGGCGATGGACCGGCTGAGCCCGCTCGACGCGGTCTTCCTGGAACTCGAAGACGCCGACCCGCACGTCTCGCTCGCGATCGCCTCTGTCGCGGTGCTCGACGGACCCGTGCCGCCGCACCGTGAACTCGTCGACGCGCTCACCACACGGCTTCCGCTGATGCCCCGGTACCGCCAGAAGATCCGCCGGTTGCCGTTCGACCTGGGAGCCCCGATCTGGGTCGACGACGACCGGTTCGACCCGGCCGCGCACATCCACCGCGTCGCGGTTCCGGCTCCCGGCGACCAGGACGCTCTCTGCGAACTGGTGGCGTTGCTCATGGCCGAGCGGCTCGACCGCGCGCGTCCGTTGTGGGAGGCCTGGGTGGTGGAAGGCCTCGCGGACGGGCGCTGGGCCATCCTGTCCAAGATCCACCATTGCCTCGCCGACGGGGTTTCCGGGGCCACGCTGCTGGAAACCCTGCTCACCGGCTCGCCGCGAGGGGTCCCGGTTCCCAGCGAGTTGCCGGACTCCGGCGTGTTCCCCCTCCTGCTGGACGCCGTGCGGGACATGGCGCGGGGCCCGGCGGACCTCCTGTGGTCGCTCACCGGTGAACTCCGTCGCCCGGCGCGGTTCGCCCGGCGGCTCGCCGACGCCGCCCGAGGACTCGGCGCGCTGTCGGAGGCACTGGTGCCCGCCGCCGCGTCGTCCCTGTCCGGCCCGCTCGGCACGGACCGCCGCTACGAGCTCGCCCATGCCCGGCTGTCCGAGGTCCACGCGGCGAGTTCCGCCCTCGGCGTCACGGTCAACGATGTCGTGCTCGCCGCCGTCGCCGGCGCGTTCCGGGACCTGCTGCGACGCCGGGGCGAGCGTCCCCGGCCCGGTTCGCTGCGAACGCTCGTCCCGGTTTCGGCGCGCACCGGTACCGAACCGGCCATTGTGGACAATCGTATCTCGGTCATGCTTCCCCGCCTCCCGGTCGACCTGCCGAGCCCGGCGGCGCGGCTGACCGCGGTCCACCACCGGATGTCAGCGCTGAAAACCAGCGGTGAGACCGCTGGTGGCATCGCGCTGACCGGCCTCGCCCGCCTCGTGCCGTTCGCGCCCTTGTCCTTCGGGATGCGCGCCGCAGCACGCCTCCCCCAGCGCAGTGTCGTCGCCGTCGCCACCAACGTCCCCGGTCCGCGGTCGCCGCTGTCCGTCCTGGGCCGGCCCCTCGTCGACCTCTACCCGTACGTGCCGATCGCGCTTCGGGTGCGGACCGGCGTCGCGGTACTGACCTACTGCGACCGGCTGACGTTCGGGATCACCACCGACCTCGACAGCGCGCCCGAGCGCGGTTACCTCGGCAAAGCCGTCGAGCACGAACTGGCCGCCCTGCTCGCCATGACGGACTGATCCGGACCGGGCATCGCGCAGCCGGCGAACCGGACGTGTCCCTCAGCAGGGGCCCAGATCGCCGAAGACGTTGCTGAAGCACCACCAGTCCGTCAGCGAAGCCCTGGGCACGTGGGCGTATTGAGTTGTGAAGTACATCAAGCCACTGATGTACTGGCTGACCGTCACTGTGCCGACCCACCGCCAGCCGGTGAAGCGGGTGATCCGGTCCGGCGTGATCCGGCAATCGGTCACGGTCTTGCCCTCCTGGTTGACCCCGGTCAGGCACGCCATGATGACGAAACGGAGATCGTTGACGAAGACGATCTGCTGGCCATCGACACCCGCGGGTTCCACCCAGGGACCGTGCACCGATTCCCTGGCGGCCGCGGTGGCGGTTCCACCGGTCGCTCCGGTGAGGCCGAGTACCAGGAAAACCAGCATACCCAGAAGAAGAGTTCTCCGTTCCCCACCGAATATCCCCCCCAACTGTATCTTCCTGGGATGGCCCCCACCGCTATGTTCGGCATTTTAATCGTCGGCAACGGAGCGTTCGCGACGTCAGGCGATGCTGTCGACGTGGGCGGGAAGTCCGAGGGACGCCATGGGTGCGTCCACGGGCAGCGACCAGCTTGCCAGGAATACCGATGCCGCCGCCAGTGGCCGGTTTTCCGGCGCCCCGGAAAACCGGCCGCAATGGTCTGTCAATACCTATACCGAAAGGAACTATCCGCGCCGACGGTGTTTCATCGCCCGGCGGACGTGAAATACGGAATGACACGGAAGACGGGAATCCGTGCCGCGATGTGCTCGAACTCGGCAAGCGGGGCACGCCGGTCCACCGGCACGTGCGGGCGGGCACCCGGCGCGACGGCCAAGTACCGGCGCAGAATGGGTGCCCGCACACCGGGATCGACTTCGCACAGGCGCACGGCCTCGCGGCGGCCGCGTCGCAACACGGCCCGGCCGTCCGCCGCGCGGACGTTACGCACCCAGTTCGTGCGCTCGCCGAGCATGGCCACGAGGTAACGTTCGCCCTCGTAGTCCGCGACGACCAAGGGGAACGCAACGACACGGCTGGTGCGGCGTCCCGGCACCTCCAGTGTCACCAACCGGCCCCGTCCACCGGGCCTGGCCGCGAACAGCGTGGCGGAGAGCCGGTTCTGCCACCGCGCCCACCGGTTCGGGCGGCCGCCCCGGTACATCCACCGGTGATACCGTGCCCACCAGTGGGCCATACGCCGCGGAGTTCGCGTCGCGAGCACCGAACCAGGGCCCTCCTCGCGTCTGTCTACTTCGGACATACTGGCTACCGCCACCGCCGCCGTGCCGCACCGAGGACCAGCCCCGCACCGACGGCCAGTGTGAGCAGCCCGCCCAGGGCCAGCCACGTCACCTCGAACCCGGTCGTGGCCAGGTCTCCCGTCCTGACCGGTCCGGTCGGTCGCGCGGCCACCGGCTGCGGCGACCCGGCTGCCGGGGGCCCTTCCGGGACATCGCCGCCGGGCTGGGTCACGGGGTCCGGGTCGGGTTGCTCCGGACCGGGGACGACGTAGTAGCACCGATGGCAGGGCAGGCTCCGGTCCGGTTCGGTCTCCCCGTCCCGTGCGATGAACTCCGGCTCGGAATAGACCAGCCGCCACGGCCCGACGATGCCGAAGTCGTACAGATCGGCGGGCAGGTTGTAGAACGTGAAGCTGCCGTTGGCTTCGGTCACCGCACGCGCGACGACCTTCCCCGTGACCTGGTTGCGCAGGTACACCTTCACACCGGGCAGGGGATCGCCGACCGGAAGGCCGAGCTGGGGTTTGTAGCGGAAGCGCGCCAGGCCGCCCATGGCCCGGGGCGCCACACCCCCGGGAATCCGCGCTGTCGCGGTGATGAGGTCCGACCAGTTGACGTTCGACGGCCCGTGGATCGTGCACCACACCCGTAGGTGCCCCACCGCGGCCGCGTCATCCGTGACCCGGACCGTCATGTCCACCGTCCGCGTCGTACCGGCGGGCACCGCGACGCCCGGCCCGCCCGCGGCCAGCTCTCCGGCATCGATACGCCCCGCCCCGCTCGTCCAGCAGTCCGCGGTCAGTCCCGTGAACAGCGCCGTACCGTTGTTGGTCAATTTCATCGCCAGGTGCGCGATGTCGTTCACGCGGTACGCCGGCCTCGTGAATGCCGCCGACTCGGCCAGCCAGGCCCTGAGCAACGGCTCCCCACGGACCAGCACGCCGGGCTCGTCGGCACCGGTCACCTCGACGCTCGGATGCGCCAGCGACCACTCGGTGCTGTCGAACCACATCCAGTAACCGCCCGCCGGCAAGTCGGGGAACGCGAACCGCCCGTCCGCGTCGGTGACGGTGCTCCGGACGACGTTCGGATTACCTCCCGAGGTACCGACCCGGATTCCGGCCAATGCCTCGCCCGGATCCATCACGTGGTTTCCGTTGCGGTCACCGTAGACCGTTCCGTGGTAGCCGCCGCGGACGAAGGTGACCGGGACCGACGCGGTGACGGTGTTGTCCGCCGGATTCGCGTCCTGGGCCTCGCCGGCCAGCCGGACCGTCACGGTGATGGTCAACGGCCCGGCCGGGGTCGTCACCAAACCGGTGTTCCTGCTCTCCACGGTCTGCCCCGGCTCGAGCCGGCCGCCGGTCGGCGGGAACAGCGGCGTCCACATCTGGCTCGACAGGTTCCCGGTGGAGACCACGTCGGCCTCGCTCACCACCACGGTGCCCACGTTGGTGACGACCGCGTGCACGGTGATCGGCTCGTGGCCGAGGTACGAAGGTTTGTCGAACCACACCGCCAGCCGCAGGTCCGGTTTCTCCTGCGCGGCCGCGGTCCGCCGCGGGAGGTGAGACGTTGTACCGCTCGGTCCGGACGAGGGCGGCTCCGCCTTGGCGGAGCGAGAAGTCGTTGTGGGGGAAGGCATTGTCGGAGGAGACGTGCTCGACGAAGGCGCTGCCGTTCTGGTCACCGATGGCGGAGGACTCGTCGTGGAGCCGGAAGTCGGGGTGACCGGCTTCTCCGTGCGCTCGGCCGGGGACGGCGGCACCTCCGGCCGCAGCTGTTCGCCGGACACGGGGCCCGCCGAAGCGGCGAGACAGAGTGCGGCCGCCGACAACACCGCACCGGCAGACCGGAGCAAACGCGCCATGAGCTACCCCTTCCACTGGGATTTCCTAGATGCCAAGCGGGGCCACGAAACCTTCGCCGTCTTTCGACGGTGCCGGAACGCGGCGACGCGCCACTAGAGCCGAACTGCCCCTGGCGGCGGGGCACGCGACGACCTCACGCCCGCACGATGGTCCCGGCGGTGCCCGCCACCAGCTCTGCCGCGTCTTCGAGACGGCCGATTCCCGCGAACCGCCCGCCACCGTCGACGAACCGGCACGCCGCCGTCACCTTCGGGCCCATCGACCCGGCGGGGAACGTCCGTGACCGCAACCGCGCGCTGGTGATCCGGTGGATCGGACGGGCCCGCGGTGTACCGAAATCCTCGTGGACGGCATCGACGTCGGTCAGCAGCAGCAAGGCGTCCGCACCGGTCTCCCGCGCCAGCAACGCCGCCGTGAAGTCCTTGTCCACCACCGCTTCCACGCCGTGCAGGCCGCTGTGTCCGTCCTCGACGACGGGAATGCCCCCGCCCCCGGCGCACACCACCGTGAGTCCCGCGCCGAGCAGCAGCTCCACCACGGGCAGCTCGACCAAACCCGCCGGTTCGGGCGAGGGAACCACGCGACGCCAAGCGGTGCCGTCCCGCGCGACCCGCCATCCCCGCCGCGCGGCGAGATCCCGCGCGATCGGCTCGTCGTAACCGGAACCCACGAACTTCGTCGGCCGGGCGAACGCGGGATCGTCGGCGCGCACCCGGGTACGCGTCAGCACGCAGACCGCGCTGAGCCCAGCGGCGGCACGGAGGGCGTTCACCAGCCAATAGCCGATCATGCCCTGGGTCTGAGCGCCCAGTACGTCCAACGGGTAAGGGTGATCCAGCACCGGATCGTCCTCGTTCTCCACTGCGAGAAGGCCGACCTGAGGACCGTTGCCGTGGGTGATGATCAGCTGGTGCTCGCGCGTGAGCGGGGCCAGCGCCTCGGCCGCGGCCATGACATGCTTTTCCTGGATCTCGGATTCCGGTGCTTCGCCCCGTTTCAGCAAGGCGTTCCCGCCCAGCGCGACGACGATCCTCATGACGCGACCGTGGCGACCATGACGGCCTTGATCGTGTGCATCCGGTTTTCCGCCTGGTCGAACACGATCGACGCCGGAGACTCGAAGACCTCCTCGGTCACCTCCAGGGCGTCGAGCCCGTACCGTTCGCCGATCCGCTGCCCGATCGCGGTGTCCCGGTTGTGCAGGGCGGGCAGGCAGTGCAGGAACTTGACGGCGGGATTTCCCGTGGCTCCCAGGAGTTTCGCGTTCACCTGGTACGGCAGCAACTGCTCGATGCGACGTCCCCAGGTCTCCTCGGGCTCGCCCATCGACAACCACACGTCGGTGTAGACGAAATCCGCATCCCGCACCGCCTCGGCGACGTCGTCGGTCACCAGCATCCGCGCCCCGGAATCGTGGGCGAGCGACGCGGCGAGGTCCCGGACCGTCCCGGCGGGCCACAGGTCCCGTGGCGCGCAGATCCGGACGTCCATGCCCAGCAGCGCGCCGGTGACCAGCAGCGAGTTGGCGACGTTGTTGCGGCCGTCGCCGAGGTAGCAGTAGGCCACCTCGTCCAGTGGTGCGGCCGAGTGATCGCGCATCGTGAGGACGTCGGCGAGCATCTGTGTCGGGTGCCAGGCGTCGGTGAGGCCGTTCCACACCGGGACACCGGCGTACGCGCCCAGTGTCTCGACGGCTTCGTGGTCCGAACCACGGAACTCGATCCCGTCGAACATGCGTCCCAGCACACGCGCGGTGTCCTTGACCGACTCCTTGTGCCCGATATGGGATTCCTCGGGCCCGAGATAGGTGATGTGGGCGCCTTCGTCGTGTGCGGCGACCTCGAATCCCGACCGGGTCCGGGTCGAGCTCTTCTCGAAGACCAGGGCGATGTTGCGGCCGTCGAGCCGCCGCGGCCGCGCGCCGGAGCGCTTCTCCCGGCGCAGTTCCGCGGCGAACTCCACCAGATGGAGGAACTCTTCGCGGGTGAGATCGGTTTCCTTGAGCAGATTGCGTCCGCGCAGGTCCATGGGCTTCTCCTGGGCTTCGGTGACAGTGGTCAGGCCGGGTCGCGTTCGATGGGACAGCTCATGCACCGTGGTCCGCCCCGTCCCCTGCCGAGTTCCCCGCCGGGCACGGTGATCACCTCGATACCGTGCTTGCGCAGCATCGTGTTGGTGGCGACGTTGCGGTCGTAGCCGACCACCACGCCCGGCGACACGGCGAGGTAGTTGTTGCCGTCGTCCCACTGCTCCCGCTCGGCGGCGCGGACGTCTTCGTCGGTCGACAGCACGGTCACTTCTCCGACCCGGAGCGTCGCGGCGAGGGTTTCCCACAGGCCGCGGTTCTGCCGGACGTCGACCGTGCCGGTCTCCTCGCCGGGAGTCACGGTCCAGGACCGCAGATTCCGGTCGAAGTAGGGGTAGAGGACGAACGTGGCCTTGTCGACCATCGTCATGAGCGTGTCCAGATGCATCATCGCGTGGGAGCGCGGAAGTTCGACGGCGACGACCGTATGGGCCTGGCCACTCGAGAACAACGCGCGGGCAAGGATTTCCACCGCCATCGGCGTGGTCCGCTCACCCATGCCGATCAGCGCGGCACCACCGCCGAGGACGTGCACGTCGCCGCCCTCGATGGTGGCCGGGAAGTGCTCGTCGTCGTCATCGCCGTAATACGCGGTGAACCGGCCCTCGGCGAACAACGGGTGGTAGCGGTAGATGGCCCGCGCGTGCAGGGTTTCCCGCTGCCGCGCGGGTTTCGCCATGGGATTGATCGACACGCCGTCGTAGATCCAGCAGGAGTTGTCGCGCGGGAAGAGGTGATTGGGCAGCGGGGGCAGCAGGAAGTCGTCGGCCCGCAGCGTGTGCCATTTCAGGCTTTCCGCTCGCAGTGGACGCAGGTCGGCCTTCAGCACGCCACCGATCAGCGCGGCGGCGAGGCCGGTGCCGTCCAGGTCGCCGAACAGTCCCCGCAACGGCCCGACCAGCGCGGGACCGACGATGTCCGGAGCGCAGACCCGGTCGAGCACGAACGCCCTGCCCGCGTCGGTGTCGAGCGTTTCCGCGAGCAATTGCCCGAAGTAGTGCACGCGCACACCCCGCTCACGCAACGCTTCGGCGAAAACGTCGTGCTCCTCCTTGGCTTTCGTCGCCCACATCACGTCGTCGAACAGCAGCTCGCGGACATTGCGCGGGGTGAGCCTGGCCAGCTCGGTACCCGGCCGGTGCAGGACGACCTGTCTCAGGCGGCCCACCTCGGACGCCACACCGAATCCCATCACGGACACTCCGTTCCTCGTCGATCCGTCGCCGGTCATGCCGCTCGCGGCCACTGCTCACCCGGCCCGGTGGCGCCGTCCCCGGCCTCGTGGCGCCGCTCCCGGCGCGCCTTGACGAAGGCGTAGAGCACCAGGCCGAGCAGCATCAGGAACATCGCCTGGTACACGGCGGCGTAGCCGGCCGCGAAGGTCACCCACAGCGAGAACAGGACGCTCACACCGGTGACCAGCAGATCGCGGACCAGCAACCATCCCCGCACCCGTCGGCGCCGGGACACCAGGTAGGACAGCTGGGCACAGGCCGAGAACAAGTACGGGACGGCGATGGTCACCACGGAAAGATTGACCAGGAACGTGAAAACGGCCAGCCCCGAGGTCGCGGTGTACCGCCACAGCATCAGCAGCGACGGCAGCGCCGCCGCGACGAGGACACCGAGCCACGCGGTGTCCTTGCGATCGGCCCAGGTGAAGAAGCGCGGGAACAGGCCGTCGTTCGCCGCGGCCCGCGAAACCTCGGCGGTGACCAGCGTCCAGCCGTTGAGCGCGCCGATACCGGAGACCACCGCGAGCGCGGCCACGAGTTTCCCCGCCCAGGCCGCGTGCGGGAAGATCGCCTCGACGGCCGGGACGAACGGGGTTCCGGTGTTCACCAGGACGTCGTGCGGGACCAGGCCCATCACCGCCGCCGACACCGCCACGTACAGGATCGCGCTCGCCGCGGTCCCCAGCAGGGAGGCACGGCCGACGTTGCGACCGGGATCCCGTACCCGCTTCGCGGTGACGGCGGCCACCTCGACGCCGATGAAGGCGAACAGCGCGACACCCGCCGTGATGCCGATGGCACTGTAAAGGCTGCCGCCCGAGGCGTTGAATGCGCCGAAGTTGGCGTTCGAAACGAAGAACCAGCCGACCACGGCCACCAGCAGCAGTGGCAGGAACTTCACCGCCACGGTCAGGTTCTCGAACCAGGCAATCTGCCGGACACCGCTCAGGTTCACCAGTGCCGGAACCCACAAGCCGAGCAGCGCTATCCCCCAGTTGGTCCAGCCGGCCGGATTGTCGATCCCCAGCAGGGAATCGACGTAGAGCACCCACGAGGACACGATCGCGGCGTTGCCGACCCACGCCGAAACCCAGTAGCACCAGCCCGTGAGATACCCGGCGAAATCACCGAACTCGTTCCGTGCGTAGGCGTAGAGACCGCCGTCGGCGTCCGGCACCCGCCGCGTCAACTGTCCGAAAAGGACAGCGAGCAGGGCCGCACCGGCGGCGATGACGGACAGCACCACCAGTGAGCTGGTCCCCGCGCCCGCCAGCACGGCGGGCATGGTGAAAACCCCGGTGCCGATGACGCTGCCGACGACAAGTCCGGTCGCGGACGGCAGGCCGAGCGACCACGCTCGGCGCCCGGCGGGCGCGGACGGCCGGGCGGGTTTCGATCTGGACATCGGTCTCCCTCGGTGAGAACGGCTGCCCTCATCAGACCCGTACCGGGTTCACCCCGCCCAGAGACCTTTGATCCTCCTCCGAGGACCAAAGTAACCACCCGGCCTTGCCCTACGTCCGTCGGCGAACCCGTCCGGCGCACACCAGAACCTTCGTCACCCGAGGACGAGCCTTTCGGCCCTGTGCGTGAACAACCCACCGCGGCATCCTGAAGACAGTCCAGGGCCGCCGCACCGCTGGACCTTCCCCGGGTACCGCTCCCCGCCCCCCGCCGGGGAAGGGGTGGCCGTCCTCCCCTGACGGCCACCCGACGCGGCACTCACCACAGTGGACGGACGCCGGGTGCCCGCGCGGCGTCGGTGACCACCGATCCGTGATTCCGTCGAGCCGTGCCCGGCAGGCTCACAGGTGCAGTTCGCGGCAGACCTTGCCGATCTGCTCGGCCGAGGCGCGCAACCGGGCGAGTTCGTCACCGGAGAGCGCCGCGGGCTCGGCCGCTCCCGCACCGTCCCTGCCCACCAGCCGGGGCAGGGACATGCACACCCCGCCGATGCCGGGGAAGTCGCGGACCAGGCTGCTGACCGGCAGGATCAGCCGCTGGTCGCCGATCATCGCGTCGAGCACGTAGGCCACCGCCAGCCCGACGGCGTAGTTGGTGGCGCCCTTGCCCGCGATCACCTCGTACGCGGCGTTGACCACAGTCCTGGCGATGTCGTCCCGGACCGCGGGGGTGAAGACCTGCGTGCCATCGACCACCCAGTCGGCCACCGGCACCGAGCCGATGAACGCTCCCGACCACAGCGGCACCGAGCTGTCGCCGTGCTCACCGGCGATGTAGGCACGCACGCTGGGCACACCGACCCCGGCGCGTTCGGAGATCAGCGAGCGCAGCCGGGAGGAGTCCAGCACCGTTCCCGAGCCGACGACGCGGTGCGCCGGAAGGCCACTGACGGTGAGCACCGCGTGGGTGATGACGTCGACCGGATTGGTGACCGGCAGCAGGATCGCCTCCGGTGCCACCGCCAGCAGCCGGGGCACCAGCGACCGGACCATGGCCACGTTGGCTTCCGCGAGCGCCATCCGGCTCTGGCCGCGCCGCTGTTTGGCTCCGGCCGTGATCACCACGACGTCGGCGTCCGCGCACACGCCGATGTCGTCGCCGCCGACGATCGAGGCGGCCGGGGTGAACATGCTGCCGTGCCGCAGATCGAGTACCTGGGCACGCACCTTGGCCGCGTCGGTGTCGTACAGCGCGATCGTATGTGTCACACCGTGGATCTGGCAGGCGTAGGCGATCGTGGAACCGACCGCGCCCGCGCCGACGATCGCGACCTTGGTGCCATGCGGCGCCCGATGTACGGGGAACAACTGGGACACTCCGTTCTCCTCACTCGGCGGACCAAGCCTTCGAACGCGGCCTGGGCGAGCGCCTCGTCCGCGCTCCGGCCGCCATCTCCCGGCTACCTCCGTCGCCACACGACTCCTCGATAGGTGCTGCTCGCGCCGTCGTAGCCGATCCCGATGATCACGTTTCCGCGTTCGCTGACGTGTTGTGCCTCGAACGTGTCGGGCAGGTCCGGCGGCAGGGGAAGTGCGGTGATCGTTCCCCGGCGGTCCCAATAGACCGGCAGCGGATTGCGCTCTCCGGGGTTGGCCCGGCTGGATTCACCGACCACCATGCCCGCGTTGTTCAGGTCGGAACAGCGGCTCTCGGCGTCTTGGGGCAGCGACCCCAGCACCGCTATCCGGCCCAGCCGGTCCCATCGCACGCATCGGGCACGCTGGTTCAGGTCCCTGCCCTGGCCGAGCACCTCGTCGTGGTCGTTGAGTTTGGCACCGGAGGCACCCTGGAGCGAGGGATCGGTACCCAGCCGGGTCACGTGCCCGCGCCGATCCCACACGATCGTGGTCCCCAGGATCGATCCACGATTGTTCACACTCAGCGGGTAGTAGCCCTCCGGCGGAGGCAGTTTCGTGATTTTGCCATCCGCGCTCCATTTCACGCCGACGAGGTAGCCGGAGGTGTCGCGCGCGATCCCGGCCATCTCATCGCGGTCGTTGATAGCCACGGCTTGCGACTCTCCGCCGTCCAGCGCCTCCAGCGTGACAAGCCGTCCGCGCGCGTCCCAGCGCGCCGCGTGATAACGGTAGTCCGGGGTCATGGCGTTGCCCATGACCGACCCGCGCGCGTTGATCACCGCACCGGCACTCGATATCGCGCCCGGCGGCAGGGGCAGTTCCTCGACGCGCCCCGCGCGATTCCATCGGACAGGGTGCAGCGATTCCCAGTCCCCGAGGTAGACGTTTCCGCCTATCTCGCCGGAATCGTTGACACTCGTGGGTGAGCCTCCCGTGTACCCGCGAGGGAGCGGAAGGGCCGATACGCGGTCATCCCGGTCCCAGCGGACCGGGCGCCGGCCGGACTGTCCCACCACCGTCCCCGCGTCGTTCACGGCATTGGCGTAGGTTCCCGAGTCGCCGGGCATCGGCGTCAGGTGAAGGGGAACGTACTCGGCGGAAGGTACCGCGGCGGCCTCGGCCGTCGGCAGAGCGAGGAAATTCAGGCCGAGTACGCTACTCGCCAGCAACACCAAGGAACCGGAACTTCTCGCGAGCATTGTCTGCCTTTTCCGGAATCCGAGCACGGGCCTGCTCATTTCGCGCTCGGGTACTTGGCGAGGATTTCCCGCAGCGCGGAGACGAAACGCAGGGACTCGTCGTGTTCACGCTGCCAGACGTTGCGGCCGAAGATCAGCCCGGTCGCGCCGGCCTCCATCGATTCGCGTGCTTTCTCCAGCATCGCCTCGTCCCCCGCCTTGCCCCCGCCCGAGACCAGCAGCAGCGTCCGGCCCGCGGACCGCACGACCGCGTCGATCGCCTGCTGGCTGGTGAACTCACCGGTGTAGCGCTCCGGCACACCGGCGGTCTTCTCCGGATGAGGGAAGTTCACCTTCACGACGTCGGCGCCAAGCTCGGCCGCCGTCCGTGCCGCGTAGTCGACGGCGTAGAACGAATCCCGGCCGCCCTTCGCCTCGACCGCGGAACCACGCGGGTACGCCCACACGATCAGCGGCATCCCCAGGCGCCGGGCATCCGCCCGCACCTGCCGGTACTGCGCGAAATCGCGCTCCTGCGCCGGAGTCCCGACATAGAGGGTGTAACCGACAGCGTCCGCGCCGAGCCGCACAGCCTCCTCGACGTTGCCGTGCAGCGGGGAAAGCGCCTCGCTGTCGGACGGGATTTCGGTCTTTCCGTTCAGTTTCAGCACCAACGGGACTTCGCCCGCGTAATCCCAATAGAACTTCTCGGCCAAGCCGATCTGGATCGCGATCCCGTTGAACCCGCCTTCGATCGCGAGTTTGACGACGTACCGCGGATCACCAGCCGCCGGATTCGCGAAGAAGTCGCGCGGGCCGTGCTCGAGCCCCTGGTCGTACGGCAGGAAGAACGCCGTCCCGTTCCGGAGCCCGTGCTCGTGCAGGATCCGGTGGAGCCTGGTCTTCTTGCCGGCGTTCAGCCCGAGCTCACTCAGCTGGGGACGGTGCGTCATGACGGCCTCCAGATTGGCGGTAGCGCTGCCCCGCCAGTGAACTCCCGGCCACCGGCCGCCGCCGGGGCCGGAGGGCACCGGTCCCGGGGACCAACGACCCTCGCCGGGCCGGGCCGGCGCGGCGATGCTGTCCCAGGAAAGGCGCACCGAACGGCCTCGACCATCCACAAAGGACTTCAGACCTTCGGAGGAGTGGACATGCGGTTCCGCGACCTGCCGCGCGGCGGCGTCCCTGTCGCCCGCGAGGGGGACGACGCGCTCGCCGTCCGCCCCGTCCTGAACGCGGCGAGGCGGCGATGACCTGGCAGCCAATCACCAAGCCCGGTGCCGTCCGTGCTCACGCGAACGTGACCGACTACGCCCGTGCCCGGCGGGAGTTCAGCTGGACCGCCGCCCGCTCGCTCCTGTCCGGTCTGCCCGGCGGTGGGCTCAACATCGCGTACGAAGCCGTCGACCGGCACGCCATCGGCCCCCATGCCGCGAAGACCGCGTTGCGCTGGGTGGATCGTGGGGACCGGACGCATGAGCTGACCTACGCCGAGCTGTCCGAGCGGACGAACCGATTCGCCAACCTGCTGCGCGGTCTCGGAGTGCGCACCGGGGACCGGGTTTTCACCCTCCTCGGCCGGGTCCCCGACCTGTACGTCGCGACGTTGGGGACGCTCAAGGCGGGCTGCGTCCTGTCCCCGCTGTTCTCGGCGTTCGGGCCCGAACCGATCCGGCAGCGCCTGAATCTCGGTGAAGGCACCGTCCTGGTCACCACACCCGCGCTCTACCGCCGGAAAATCCGCGCCATCCGGGCGGCGCTGCCGTCCCTGCGGCACGTGCTGCTGACCGGCGACGGCGAGGAGCCCGGCACGATCGCGCTCGCTCCGGCACTCGCCGCCGCCGACCCCACGTTCGAGATCGCCGTGACCGCACCGGACGACCCCGCACTGCTGCATTTCACCAGCGGTACCACCGGTACCCCGAAGGGCGCGCTACACGTCCACGAGGCCGTGCTGGCCCACCACGTCACCGCCCGCTACGCACTGGACCTGCGCGCCGAGGACGTGTTCTGGTGCACCGCGGATCCGGGCTGGGTGACCGGGATGTCCTACGGCGTCCTCGCGCCGCTGACCCTCGGCGTCACGCTGATCAGCGACGAGGGCGACTTCGACGCCCGGCGCTGGTACCGCGTGCTCGCCGAGCAGCACGTCACCGTCTGGTACACCGCGCCGACCGCGCTGCGGATGCTGATGCGCGACGACCGGGAGCCCGGCGCCGATCTGTCCGCACTGCGGTTCGTGGCCAGCGTCGGCGAACCGCTGAACCCCGAGGTCGTGGTGTGGGGCGAGCGGAAGCTGGGGCTTCCCGTGCACGACAACTGGTGGCAGACCGAGACCGGGGCGATCATGATCGCCAACCTCGCCGCCGAGGAGATCCGGCCGGGCTCCATGGGCCGCCCGCTACCCGGCGTCGAGGCGGGACTGCTCGAACGCGGCGAGGACGGCCGCGCCCGCGTCATCGAGGGGAAGGTGCACGAAGTCACCGCCCCCGGGGCCGAGGGCGAACTGGCGCTGAGGCCCGGCTGGCCGTCGATGTTCCGAACCTACTGGGGAGATCCGGAACGCTACGCCGCCGCGTTCGCCGACGGCTGGTACCTCACGGGAGACGTCGCCCGCCGGGACGCCGACGGCTACTACTGGTTCGTCGGCCGGGCCGACGACGTCATCAAGTCCGCCGGGCACCTCGTCGGGCCGTTCGAGGTCGAAAGCGCGCTGCTGGCACATCCGGCCGTCGCGGAGGCCGGGGTGATCGGCAAGCCCGACCCGGTCGCCGGCGAGCTGGTCAAGGCGTTCGTGTCACTGCGGCCCGGCCACGAACCGAACGACGAGCTGCGGCTCGACCTGCTGGCGTTCGGCCGCCGTGCGCTGGGGGCGGTGGCACCGAAGGAGATCGTCTTCGATCAGCGGCTGCCGCACACCCGCAGCGGCAAGGTCATGCGCAGATTGCTCAAGGCGAGGGAACTGGGCCTGCCCGAAGGCGATTTGTCCACATTGGAGGGTTCGGCATGAGCGAAGCCAGCGAACCGATCACCCGCACCAAGCAGCGGACCGAACTGCTGCGGCAGATGCTGCGGATCCGCCGGTTCGAGGAGCGCTGTGTCGAGTTGTACAGCGCCGCGCGGATCCGCGGGTTCATGCACCTCTACATCGGCGAGGAGGCGGTCGCCACCGGCGTGCTGCAGGCACTGACGCCGGAGGACGCGGTGGTCTCGACCTACCGCGAGCACGGCCACGCACTCGCCCGCGGCCTGCCGATGGACGCGGTGCTCGCCGAGATGTACGGCCGCACCACGGGGTGCAGCCGCGGCCGGGGCGGGTCGATGCACCTGTTCGACGCCGACCGCCGCTTCTACGGCGGCAACGCCATCGTCGGCGGTGGCTTGCCGGTGGCGACGGGACTCGCGCTCGCCGACGAGATGGCCGGGCGGCGCCGGGTCACCGTGTGCCTGTTCGGGGACGGCGCGGTGGCCGAGGGAGAGTTCCACGAATGCCTCAACCTCGCGGCGCTCTGGCGGCTGCCGGTGCTGTTCTGCTGCGAGAACAACCTCTACGCCATGGGGACCCGCATCGACCGCGCACAGGCCGAGACCGACCTCTCCGCGCGCGCGGCGTCCTACGGTATGACGGCCGTGCAGGTGGACGGGATGGACGTGCTCGCCGTCACCGAAGCCGCCGACCGGGCCGTCGAATCCGTCCGGAACGGGGCCGGGCCCTGCTTCCTGGAACTGCGTACCTACCGGTTCCGCGCCCATTCGATGTACGACCCGGACCGCTACCGTGACAAGTCCGAAGTGGAACACTGGAAGGACCTCGATCCCATCCCCCGCTTGATCACGACGATGCGAGAGGAGGACGGGCTCGACGACGACGCGATCACGGCACTTGAGTCCGAAGTGGACGAAGAGCTCGACACCGCCGTCGCGACCGCCGAGTCCGGCCCGCTCGAGCCCGTCGAAGACCTCACCAGGTTCGTCTACTCGGAGCGATCATGACCACATACCGAGAAGCTCTGCGCGAAGGCTTGCGCGACGTACTGCGCGAGGACGAACGCACCTTCCTGATGGGTGAGGACGTCGGCGCGTACGGCGGCTGCTTCGCGGTCAGCCTCGGGCTGCTGGAGGAGTTCGGCCCGCGCCGGATCCGGGACACCCCGCTTTCGGAGTCCGCCTTCGTCGGAGCCGGGATCGGCGCGGCGCTCGGCGGGCTGCGGCCGATCGTCGAGATCATGACGGTCAACTTCAGCCTGCTCGCGCTGGACCAGATCCTCAACAACGCCGCCACCATCCTGCACATGTCCGGTGGCCGGCTCAACGTGCCACTGGTGATCCGGATGACGACCGGCGCCGGGCGCCAGCTCGCCGCCCAGCATTCGCACAGCCTCGAAGGCTGGTACGCGCACATCCCCGGGCTGCGGATCATCACTCCCGCCACGCTGGAGGACGCCCGCGGGATGCTCCAGACCGCGGTGGCCGACCCCGATCCCGTGCTGCTGTTCGAGCACGGCGCGCTGTACAACGTCTCCGGCGAACTCGCCCCGGAAGCCGGGCCGGTCGACATCGACCGCGCGGCGATCCGCCGCTCCGGCACCGACGTCACCCTCGTCGCCTACGGCGGCACCCTGGGCACCGCGCTCACCGCCGCCGAAGAACTCGGCCGCGACGGCGTCGACGCCGAAGTCGTCGATCTGCGGACGTTGCGGCCCTTGGACGAGGACACGGTGCTCGGCTCGGTGTCCCGGACCCATCGGCTCGTCGTGGTCGACGAGGGCTGGCGCAGCGGCAGCCTCTCGGCCGAGATCGCCGCCTGCGTCGCGGAGAAGGCCTTCTACGAACTGGACGCGCCGATCGAGCGGGTGTGCACCGCGGAGGTGCCGATCCCGTATGCCCAGCAACTCGAACAGGCAGCGCTTCCCCAACCTGCCGACGTCGTCGCGGCGGCTCGCCGGACGGTGGCCTGAGATGGCCGAGTTCCTGATGCCCGCGCTGGGTGCGGACATGACCGAAGGCACCGTACTCGAATGGCTCGTGCGGCCCGGCGACACCGTGCGCAAAGGCGACGTCGTCGCCGTCGTGGACACCGCCAAGGCGGCGATCGAGGTCGAATGCTTCACCACCGGGACCGTCGGTGAACTCCTGGTCCCCGTCGGTACCAAGGTTCCGGTCGGCACCCCGCTGGCCATGATCGACGGCACGTCACCACGGACGCCGTCGGCGAAGACGCCGCCACCGCAGGGCTCACCGCCCGCGGCAGGCGAGCCCCGCCCGGCCGCCGGGGGACACTCCCAGCCCCGGCGGCCGGGCATCCCCGCCACGATCAGGCTCGCCGACCCGCCCGCGCGTGTCTTCGCCGCGCGCGAAGGCGTCGACCTCACCCGGCTGCACGGCACCGGCCGCGACGGCCGGATCACCCACGCCGACGTCGCCCACGCGCTGGCCGCTCCCGCTCGCACCACGACGGAGCGAGCCCGCGTATCGCCCTATGCCCGGCGGCTGGCCCACGAACTCGACGTCGACCTCACCATGCTCGCGCCGGAGACACCGGGCGGAGCGATCCACGCCCGGCACGTGCGCTCGGCCGCCGGGCCCGCCACCGCGCCCGGACACGTACCGGAGCAACGGCGCGCCCAGGATCCGGCCGCGATGCGGCAGGCCATCGCCGCGCTGATGGCCAGGGCCAAGCGCGAGATCCCGCACTACTACCTCTCGAGCACCATCGACCTCGACCCGGTCATGACCTGGCTGCGCGAGCACAACCGTCGCGTGCCGGTGACCGAGCGGATCCTCCCCGCCGCCGCGCTGCTCAAGGCGACCGCACTCGCCGCCGTCCGGGTCCCCGAACTCAACGGGCACTGGGTCGACGGAGGCTTCCGGCCCGGCGACGCCGTACACCTCGGTGTCGCCGTCGCGCTGCGCGGCGGCGGACTCGTCGCTCCGGCGATCCTCGACGCGGCGAAGCTTTCCCTGCCGGAGACCATGGCGGAGTTGCGTGCCGTGGTCGCTCGCGCACGGTCGGGAAGCCTGCGCTCGGCCGACCTGACCGCGGGCACGCTGACCGTGACGAACCTCGGCGACAACGGCGCCGAGTCCGTGCACGGCGTGATCTACCCGCCGCAGGTGGCGCTCGTCGGATTCGGCGCGATCACCCATCGGCCGTGGGCTGTCGACGGGATGCTCGGCATCCGCCCGCTGGTCACCGCCACCCTCGCCGCCGACCACCGCGCCAGCGACGGCGCGACCGGCTCCCGGCTGCTCACCACCATCGCCACTCTGCTGCGCCATCCGGAGGAGCTATGACCAAGCCACTCAGCCGCGAAGAAGCCACCGAGTTCGTTCAGTCCGCGCTCCGCGGTTTCGCGACCGACGACGAACTCAGTGCCCTTCCCCCCGACGAAAACCTGCGCGACGCGTTGGAACTGGACTCGATGGACTTCCAGACCTTCGTCGAACGGCTGTCCACCGGGCTGGACCGCCGCATCGACGAGGACGACTACGGCCGCCTGCTCACCCTGCGCTCGGCCGCCGATTTCCTCACCGCACAAGGGTGAACCGGCGCCGCTCGCTGCGTTACCGAAGCAGCGAGCGGCGAACCGGCCGGGCCCGGTCCGGCGAACCTCGGCCCCGGGCCGATACGGGAGAACTCGGTCACCGCCCGTTCGCGAGCGTCGCGTAGCGGGCACCGAGTCCGTCTCCCCACGCACGGGCCCGGTCGTTCTCGCCCTCGGACAGCACCGTACCCGGATCGCTCGAGTCCACGAAGAAGCTCTCCGGCGGTACCAGCAGCTCACAGCCCAGTAGCCGCAACCGTTTCCACGCACCGACCGCCGCCGAACCAGTGAGCCAACGTGGCTTCGCGATCCGGGTATCGAACACCGCCGTGGCCAGCTCCGCCGGCGCCTTCTCCAGCGTGTCCAGCCATTCCCGCAACCCGGTCCGCTTCGAACGAGTACCGGACCGCGCCTGGCGGGCCGCCTCTTCCCGGGTACGCCGACGGGTCATTCCATGAGCGTGTGTCGGCCCGCCCGCCACCAGCAACCCGATGCCATCCAAGGCCGAAGGCGCGTCGTCCACGTTCACCACCTCGACCGGCACGTGGGGCGCGAGTCCCGCGCCGACCGCCTCGGCCACCAGCTCGGTGTTCCCGAACATCGATTCGAACACCACGACGGCCCTCGTCGAACCCATCAGGAACCTCCTCGGTACGGGCAACCGGATCGACATTCCGACGATCCCTCGCACACCACTCCGGGGAACAGGAACGAAAGGCCCGGCAAGCAAGGCATTCCGGCTCTTCTCCCGGCGTGGCGCTCGGTCAGTCGGTGAGGTCGACTCGGATGGGGAGCAGGTCCGTTCCGACGGTCCGGACGGTGGCGCTGGTGAATCGGGGCAGGTTCCGGAGCCGGGCAACGGCATCGTCCTCGGGTACGAGGTGGGCGACGCCGTGATGCCATTGTCCGCCGATGCGAACACGCACCTCGGGCTTGGCGAGGATGTTGCGCACGTACTGGGGTTTCCGGCCGTGTTCGGAGACGAACCAGAACTCCCGCCCGACGCGACGGCCGCCGATGGGTGTCCGCCTGGGCAGCCCGGACTTCCGGCCGGTCGTCTCCAGCAGGGACTGACCGCGCAGCCGGGCGGTCACCGGGTTGAGGACCCGCCGCTGCAGGGTCGTGACCACGCGGTACTTGAGGATGGATCGACGTGGCATGCGTAGCTCCCGAGGAATGCACCGGTGGCCGCGGTGCGCCGCGCCCCGCGGAACCGACTGTCGTGTTTGGACGGTTGCTGTACGTTTTCCCGACCGCCTGCGGAGGTGCCCGGGCGTGGGGCTGACGCGCGGCTACGACATCCTCGGTTGGTAGACGTGCTCGTCGTCGCGGTCCACCACGGTGATCTCGGCGTCATCCACCAACCGGTCCAGCCGGTTCGCCGCCATCGTCCCGCCGGTTCCGCCCCCGAGCACCACGATCCGCTGTGTCATTGCCCCAGTTTTCGCGCCCGGTGACCGGCCGGATAGGGACTTCGGTCCCCGCGACCGAGGACCCGACGGCCGGTCCGCGTCGCGGGCCCGATGCCGGAACGACAGACGAAAGTCCCCGCGTACCAAGTCTTTTGCGGAAGCACGCCGACGTGACCAGCCCCTTGGGCGAAGCACGGAGCCCGTTCACGACGGGCACGGCGCATTTTCGGTCTCGGCGAGAGCCCGAGCCGCCGGTGACTTTCGGCCGTATCCGCCGGAACCTCGGACGCGGGAATATCGGACAGGCATCGCGCCACAGGCTGGAGGCGGGTGGAATGAGCACTCTCGGGGCCATGATCGTTGTGGCGATCACCGCGTTCGTCACGACCGGCTGTGGCGGTGGCGGTACCACCGCGGCACCGGTGCCGCCGGGTACCCCGGCGACCGCCTCGGACTTCGCCCCGACCGCCGACCCGGCTCCCCCGCCGCCCTCTCCCAGCGCCTCGGCCCCTCCGCTCGGCACTTCGGCCGTGCCGACCGCACCTGTAGCCGCTCCGGAATCATGCGGAACAGACGGATGGGGCGCGGCGCCCAAGGCAGCCGAGGGATTCAGCCGCGCGAGCCTCTATCTGGTCCGTATCGGCAGGCACGACTGCTACGACCGGGTCGTCTTCGACCTCAACGGCCCGGCACCGGCGGGATTCTCCGTGCGGTACGTCCCGGTCGTGACCTCCGACCCCAGGGGCGAACCCCTGCCGGTGCCGGGCGGCGCGGTGCTCCAAGTGGTCGTCCGGGCGCCCGGACTCGGCGATGACGACTCCGGGCATCAGCCCGGCCGGGTACTCGCAAGGACCGGCGACCAGCTGTACGGTCCCGCCCAGCTGGCGGGCTGGCCGTCGCTGCGTGCGGTGCGGTTCGCCGGATCCTTCGAAAGCCAGTGCACCTTCGCCGTCGGAGTACGCGTCCGGCTGCCGTTCCGCGTCTTCACCCAGCTCGACTCCGGCGACCAGATCCGCCGGGTGGTCGTCGACATCGCGCATTGACCGCGCCGACGTGGGTACCCCTCACCGCGGCGACCGAGAGCACGAACTCCAGCGGTCCGCTCCCCGGCCGGGTGCGGAGACGGGGCGGCACACCGGCAGTTCAGTGTGAGGAGACGACCATGCCATGCCTTGATCACCTACCGGTGCCGAACCTCGGCCGGCGACTCTCTCGTCCATAGTGGACGTTCATGACGCGGTCACCCTCGGGGTGGAAGAGGAGTTCCTCCTGCTCCACCCGGAGACGGGTGAGGTGGTGTGCGCCGCCCCCCGGCTGCTGGGACTGCTCGCCCGTGAACCCACGGTGATGCCGGAACTGATGCGCTTCCAGATCGAAACCGCGACCACCGTCCGCCGCCGGCTCGAGGACGTCCGCGCCGACCTGACGAGACTCCGGCGGCGGCTGGCCGATGCCGCCGATCGCGCCGGCTGCGTCGTCGCGGCCACGGGGGTCGCCCCCTTCGGAGTCGCGCCGGGTACCTCCGCCCTGACCCCGAGCCGCCGGTATCTCACGCTCGCGAAACGGTTCCCCGGTCTCATCGCCGACGCGGGAACCTGTTCCTGCCATGTGCATGTGGGCATCCCGTCCCGCGAGAGCGGACTCCGCGTCATCGCCGAACTGCGGCCCTGGCTACCGGTCCTGCTGGCGATCACCGCCAACTCGCCGTTCAGGCACGGCCGGGAGTCCGGCTGGGCGAGCGCACGGTACGCCCTGTGGTCCCGCTGGCCCACCGCACGACCGCCCTCGGCGTGGCCGGGCGTCACCGACTACGACACCGAAGTCACCGAGGCGATCCGGTCCGGTGCCGCACCCGACGAGCGCGGCCTGTACTTCTACGCGCGGCTCTCACCCCGCTACCCGACCGTGGAGGTCCGGATCGCCGATACCTGTCTGGACGTCGAAGACGCGGTGCTGCTGGCCGGGCTGGTACGCGCGCTCACCGTCACGGCACTCCGAGACGATCCGCCTCCGGTCCGTCCCGTTCACGACCGTGCGATATCCGAAGCGCTGTCCGCCGCCGCCCGGCACGGGCTGACCGGTCCTGGCCTCGATGTCCGGACCGGGGCCGTGCTCTCTCATGAACGCCTCGTCGACCAACTCTTGGGTCATCTGCTTCCGGCTCTCGACGCATGCGGCGACCTCGACGTGGTGAAGCGGCGCGTGGACGAACTCCGGGGACACGGTGGAGGCGCGGCACGCCAGCGCGCACTGCGCGCCGCTTCGGCCTCTCCGGCCACGTTCGTCGCCCGGCTGGCCGGAGCCACCGTGACCGGCCCGCACCGATGACCGGCGAAGCCACCCGCGACCGGTGTCGCTCTCCTGCCACGAATCCCGGCACTGGACGACACGTAGTCCTTACGTCACAACAGAACTCGTTCGCGATCTCGCGGAACGACCGCGACGAGACCGTGTTCGGCGCGTAACCTCTCGGCCAGTGCCGCGGAGCCGTCGGGCTCACCATGAACCAGATACGCGGTCCCCGGCGGCTCCCCCGTACTCGCCCACGCCACCAGCTCGTCGGCGTCGGCGTGCGCACTGAACGCGTCGAGCTGAACGACATCGGCGCGTACCGGGACGTAACGGCCGTGGATCTTGATCTGCCGGGCGCCGGAGGCGAGCTGACGGGCACGGGTTCCCGCGGCGGCGTACCCGGCGATCAGGACGGTGTGCCGGTAATCCGGCAGCAGATATTCGAGATGGTGCAGAATTCGCCCGCCGGTGGCCATCCCGGACGCGGAGATGACGATCGACGGCATCCGCGGCGCGTTGACCCGCATCGACTCTTCGACCGTCCGCAGCTCCGTGAGCCTGCCCGGCGTCAGCGGGTCGTGCCCGGCCAGCTCCGGGCGGATCTCCGGCCAGCCCTGCCGCAACGCCTCCCGGTACACCCGCAACGCCGCCAGCGCCATCGGGCTGTCCACATACACCGGTAGCTCCGGAATCTCCTTGTCCCGCATCAGTTTCGCCAGCGTGACGAGCACGACCTCGGTCCGGTCGACGGCGAACGCGGGGATCAGGACGCTCCCGCCCCTGCCGGCCGTGCGGCGGATGGTCTCCGCCAAGGTCGCGAGGGCGTTCGCGTCGTGGTGTGTCCGGGCACCATAGGTGGACTCCAGCACCAGCGCGTCGCAGGAGGGCCGCGGCTGCGGCGGCCGCAGCAGGCTGTGCCGCGGTCTGCCCAGGTCACCGCTGAACACCACGCGGCGCCCGGCCGCGTCCAGCCGCGCCCACGCCGATCCGAGGATGTGCCCCGCCTGTCCGAAGTGGAGGGTGAGGCCCGGCGCGATCTCGGTGTCCCGCCCGTATTCGACCACCCGCAACTGGCGGATCGCCTTCTTCGCGTCTTCGGCGTCATAGAGCGGAAGTGCCGGGCGGTGCTTGGACCAGCCGTACCGGTTCGCGTGTTCGGCTTCCTCGATCATGAGGTGCGCGCTGTCCTTGAGCACGATCGGGACCAGCTCGGCGGTCCCCGGCGTCACGAACACCGGACCACGCCAGCCCGCGCGAGCCAGTACCGGAAGGTACCCGCAGTGGTCCAGGTGCGCGTGCGTCACCACGACCGCGTCCACCCCTGCCAGCCGGGGCGGCATCGGCGCCCAGTTCCGCCTGCGCAGTTCGGCCAGTCCCTGGAACAGCCCGCAATCGACGAGCACCCGCGCGTCTTCGGTTTCGACGAGGTGTTTGCTGCCGGTCACCGTTCCCGCCCCGCCGTAGAAGGTCAGCGACGGCGGCCGCGCAGGCCCGGTTGTGGCCATCTGGGTACTCCTCGTTCCGTTCGACTATCCACAGTGGACGACTATGATCGCGAGCCGCTGTGGACCGCGTAGTTCGCGGCACGTGAGTCGTCGTGTGTTCAAGCCTCGCGCGCGGCACACCTGGCACGCAGAGGCGAACGACCCCGCTGATCGCGCCGACCGGCCCTACATCCTGCTCGCCCGGCGGCTGACACGGCCGGGCGAAGGACTTACGACCCTATGCTCCATCCGGCCGAGCTGCCAGAGTTCTGGCCGAGGAACGGAGCGACCATGACTGATGACCGCGAAAAGTGGACATTCGATGTGGCTTTGGAGCGCACACCGCACCGCACGCGTGCCCACATCCTCCTCAAGAGTCCGGACAACCACGAGTTCTGCGGAGTAGGGCTCGCCCACGACGTTCGGGACGCTGAGGAGGTGGCGCAGGTCGGGACCTACCTGGCGATCGGACGGGCCTTGTCCGACCTCACCGAGGAACTGCTGGAAGCGGTCGTCATCGACGTCGAAACAGCAGCGGCCAGGCTGGACCGGCCGGCCCCGCTGGCCCGCGCCTGAATCGGCTGGACGCTTCGCCGCCACGATCATGATTCCCGAACAGCGCGGTTCCCGGGGAACCCGGCGCCGTCGTCCCGGGGAAAACCTGCCCCCGGCACCCGGTGATGGGACGGGCATGGCCGGGAACAGTGACGAAGGACTCCGGGGCCGGGGTATTCCGGCTCTCCGCCGGTACGGACAGGACGTTCGCTTGTCCGGACGGGACTTCCGTCCCTCCTCGTGCGGTGGTCGCGGGAGCGACGCTGGGACCAGGAGATGGGAGAACGTCATGGCGACAGTCACGGTGACTCACCTGGCGGCGGACAAGTTCCGCCTCGAAACCCGCGATCACGTGGTACTGGTCGACCAGCCCTCCGATGACGGGACCGAACTCGGGCCCACCCCGGTCGAACTGCTGGTGATGGCTCTGGCGGGGTGTGCGGCGCACTACGCGGTGAACCATCTGCGCGCGGCCGGGCTGCCCGCGGCCGGTCTCACGGTCCACGGCCGCTGGTCCATGCGGACCGGGCCGGTGCGGGTCGGCCGCGTCGAGCTGACGGTCGTGCTGCCCGACCCGATCGAGCCCGACCAGGAACGAAACCTGCTTTCCGCGATCGAGCACTGCACGGTGCACAACACGCTCCGCCACCCGCCGCATGTCGAGGTCCAGGTCGCCGAGCCGAGCATGGTCGCCGTCGGCATCGACCTGTGATGGCCTCCACGACGCGACTGCCGCTGCTGGCCGGAGTGGACGGATCGGCGCTGAGCCTCCGAGCGACCCGTTGGGCCGCGAGGGAAGCCGCGCGGCGCGAGGTGCCGCTCCGGCTCTTGCACGTCTGTGGGTCGCCGAACGGGCCATGTCCGGACGACTCCGCCTTGCGGTATGGCGAACGAAGCCTGCGAGCGGCCGAAGAAGCGGCTGAGAGGGCTGCACCAGGGCTCTCGGTGCAGCCGCTTCTGGAAGCCGGAGACGCCGCCCAGAGCCTGGTCGCGCACTCGGCCGAGGCAGGACTTGTCGCGCTCGGCGCCTCGGGAGTGGAGCACGATACGACCTCGCTGCTCGGCCTGGTCGCCCGCACCGTGACCGCACGTGCCGAGTCACCGGTGGTCGTGCACCGGGGACTGCCGGAACACACCACGCCCGGCGGCGCCGCCGTGGTAGTGGGAACCGACGCCGCCGACCATCACGGCGCGCTCGACTTCGCCTTCGCCGCGGCCGACGCGCGCGCCTGCCCGCTGATCGCGGTCTGGGTGTGGGACGGCTACGAACCCGATGAGTCCGCACGAAGCCTGCTGGCCGAACGCTTCGAGACCTGGGCAGCGAGGTATCCAGGTGTGCTGGCCCGTCTCCGGTTCGTCCGGGGTCGTCACCCGGGCCAGGCACTCGTCCGTGCGGCGTCGACGGCGCGGCTGGTCGTGCTCGGCTCCCGGCTCCGACCGGCCCGAGCGCAGCCCGTCCTCGGCATCACGACGCACGAGTTGCTCGACCACGCACCCTGCCCGGTCGCCGTTGTCCCGCCACTGACCCGGTTCGAGCACGGCAATGGAACCGAATAGCCGCCTCGTCGAGCTGAGCGATGGGCGTACGGTCACCGTCACGCTGCTCGGCCCCGATGACGCACCGGAACTGGGTGAGGCGATCCGCACCGCGGACGCGGAAACGTTGTATCGCCGGTTCTGCGGGCCGCCGCCGAAGGTGACCCCGAAGTTGCTGCGGCGGCTCACCGAGCTGGACTACGACCACCGCTACGCCCTGATCGCGCGTGACCCCGACGGCAAAGGCGTCGCGGTCGCCCGGTACGAGGCCACCGGTGAACCGGGCGAAGCGGAGGTCGCCGTCGTCGTCGATCCCGCGTGGCGGCGTGCCGGGGTGGCCACGGCGCTGCTGCGTCTGCTGGCCGAAGCGGCGCTGCGGCACGGCTACGACCGGTTCACCGCGACCTATCTCGCGGACAACCGGCCGGTCGCCGAACTGCTCGACGAAGCGGGCGGGAAGCGCGCTATCGCCGAAGGGATCGCCGAGGGCACTGTCCGGCTGCGCCGCTGACCGCACGGCGCAGCGCGACCCCACCGCGCGTCGCCCGACCTCGGCCACACGATCACTTCTTCAACATCGCCCCGAACACCCCGACGTTGCCCTGCGCCGCCGCGCCCTCGCCGAGCCGGGTGTCGTCCAGCTTCGCGGTCAGCTCGTTCCGCACCTCGACGACACCGTCGACCCGGCGGGCGAACTCGAGCAACATCGTGACGAGACTGGCCCGTTCCAGCTGCCCCTTCAGCGTAACGACGCCGTTGTGCACCGACACGAACAAATCCCGCGGATCGACGCACATCACGCGCTCGATCACCTCTTCGCGGATCTCCGCCCGGATTTCGGTGTCCGGCCGCAGGAAAACCCGCAACAGATCCCCCCTGGTGACCAAGCCGGCGAGCTTCCCGGCGGAGTCCACGACCGGCAGCCGGTGGATCCGGTGTTCCTCCAGCAGCCGCGCGGCCCGCGACACGTCGGCCTCCTGGTCGACCGTGATCGCGGGCGCGGTCATCAGGTCGGCCACGAACCGCCCGGTCGCCTTGCTGTGGAGCCGGTGGTGGAAACGGCGTCGCCGTGCTCGGCCCGCCTTGCGCTCCAGCAGATCGCCCTGCGAGACGACGCCGATGACCAGACCGTCGCTGTCCACCACGGGCGCGCCGCTGACACCCCAGGCCGCGAGCAGGGCGGCCGCCGCTTTGAACGGAGTTTCCGGGTGCACGGTCGCGACATTCGTCTTCATCACCGAACGCACCTGATGCTGGTGGCTCATCTCGGACTCCTTCTCTTGGGGACCGTGGTCATTCCCGCAACCGCGCGGGTTCCGCCGTCACGCCTTCGATGTCCCGTGCCGCGGCGTCGAGCAGCTGGTGCGCCAGATCGGCGAGCGCACGGGACACGGCCAGCTCGTCCCCGATTTCCGGTACGTCCGAGTCACGCGGATTCAGCCGGGCGAGCCCGGTTCCGACGAGCCCGGTGTGGTCGGGGTTCTCCAGCCGCGCGATGGCCCGGGTCCTTGCCTCGTGCTCGTCGACGAAGACTTCGACCCTCCAACGCTTTTCTCGCATCAGGACCTCCTTGTTCCGTCCCCTCCACGATCTGCGCCGGGCAGCCGCAGCCGGAAGGGCCGAACGTCACCAGCCACCGGCATAGGACCCACCGCGTGAGGTAGTTCGGCTCTAGGCCGGATCGCGGCCACGGACGCAAGGTGGAGAACGAATGGGGCCCCATCGATCCAGCGCTCGCCGTCGGACCGGCCGCCGCGGCCGGGGAAGTGAGACCTGGCATGTTCCGCACCGCACTCCCCTTGGGCCGTTGGGCGGGTATCACCGTCGGCGCGCACTGGTCGGTACTGCTCGTTCTCGCGTTGCTCACCGAGCTGCTCGCCGCCGACGTCCTGCCGCGTTCCGCCCCGCACCAGCCCGTAGCCGCGTACTGGATAGCCGCCGTGGTCACCGCCATCGGCTTCCTCGCGACACTGCTGGCCCACGAACTCGCCCATGCGCTCGTGGCCCGGCGCCAGGGGTGCCGGGTCCGCCGCATCACCTTGTGGATGCTCGGCGGCGCTACCGAGTTGGACGGCGAACCGGCGACTCCCCGCGCCGAGATGCTCGTCGCCGCGGCCGGGCCCATGACCAGCCTGCTGCTCGGCGGCACCGGCCTCGGAGCCGCCTTCGTCCTGCGAGCCTGGCCGATCCCGCTTCCCCTGGCCGCGCTCTACTGGTTCGGGCTCACGAACCTCGTGCTCGGAGTCTTCAACCTGCTCCCGGGCGCACCGCTGGACGGCGGCCGGATCCTGCATGCGCTGCTGTGGCAGCGATATGGCGACCGGGTCCGTGCCACCGAGATCGCCACGCGTGCCGGTCAGGGGTTCGGGCTGCTCGTCGCCGCGATGGGGCTCGCCGAAATGCTGTTCGGCGGGATCTCCGGGCTGTGGCTGGTGTTCGTCGGCTGGTTCCTGCTCGCCGCCGCGCAGGCCGAACTCACCGGGCACACCGTGCGGGAACGGCTCGGCGGCCTCGCGGTCCGCGCGGTCATGGATCCGGCCCCGGTCACCGCGCCCGAGTGGTTGACGATCGAAGGCTTCCTCGACCAGCTCACCCCCTCCACCAGACAACGCGCCTTCCCCGTGGTGTCGTTCAACGGAAAGCCGACCGGCGTCATCAGCCTCGGCGAACTCACTCGGCTGACGCCACAGGACCGGCTCAACATCCGGGTTGCCGACGTCTGCCGCACCGCACCAAAAGTGTCCGTAGTGGACGCTGGAACCCAGGTGGCGGATCTGCTCTCGAAAACCGTACTGCGCCAGGGAAGAGACCTCGTGCTGGTGGTCGAGGACGACCGGCTCTCCGGCGTCGTCGACGCGGACGACCTCGCACGCGCCGCCGAACTGGCCCTGCTCGGCCGTCCCGTGCCCGCCGACGGCTGACTGGCCCCTTGTGAGCGTGGTTTTCCCTGCCCAGCATGGAAAGCACCACATGACTCAGGACGAGAGGAAACGACGCCATGCTGAGCCGTCTCGTCACCGGGGTATTCGCCGCGCTCACGTTGCCGACCGTCACCGCCGCGCCGTCGGAAGCGCGGGGCCTCGCTCCCCAGGTGTCGACCACGGTCGTGGTCAACGAGGTGGCCCCCTCGGGCGCGACCGGCGAGAAGGACGAGTTCCTCGAACTGCGCAACATCAGCACCACCCCCTTGAGCCTCACCGGTTTCACCCTGCGGTTCTACGGGTCCACCTGCGCGGTCACCACCGTCCTCATCCTTCCGGCTGGGCTTGTGCTGCAACCCGCCAACGCCGTGGGCCAGTACCTCGTCGTGACGGGCCAGGACTTCGCCGGCACCATCTACGACCAGACGAACGTGGTGCAGTTCGTCGGCCCCGACCTGATGCCCGCCGACGTCGGCGCGGTGGCTCTCTTCGACCCCGCCGGACGGCGGGTCGACGCGGTCGGATGGGCAGCACCGTTCCGCTCGGCGTGCCCGCAGGAGGGCCCGCCCGCGCGCACCCCGCCGCCGTCATCGGGCCTGTCCATGTCCCGCAACTACCTGAGCTGGGACACCGACAACAACCGGAACGACTTCAACCCGACGCCACGCACTCCCGGGGCCCAGTGGCCGGAACCCCCTGGCGCGCCTTGAAATCGGGCTTCGCCACTGATCGCCGGTCACGCTCCCCGGCTCACGTCGCGTGGTGGCTTCCCCGCCTGCCGAACAGGACGATCAGCGGCACGGTGCACAGCAACGGGCCGAGTATCGCGAGCGGCCGCTGTGCCCACCAGATCAGGTCCGGCGCGCGATCGTCGACGATGCGGTGGTCCAGCACGAAGTAGACGAACCCGCGTGCCAGCGCCATCCCCGTGGTGTGGAACAGGAAAAGCGGCAGCGCGAACCGCGCCAGCAGCTCGGTGAACCGGTGCGGCCGCGGTCGGGCGAACCAGCGTCGCAGCATCGGATGGATCAGCTCGGCCACTCCGATCTGGAACACCAGCAGTGCCACGATGACGAAGGTCGGCGGTCCCATGTTGGAGAGGCGGTCCCCCGGTACGCCGACCATCGAACCGGGATACAGCCCGGAAAACACCAGCCCCGCCAGTGCGAACAGGCCCGCCCACAACAACGCGCGGCTCCGCGCGCGAGGCGCGTCCGTCAGCCGCCGGAAGAAGAACCCGGCCTGATGAGCCAGCGCCCACACGACGAGCATGTTGATCCAGCCCGCCCACGAAACGCCGTAGCGGAACCGGAGCACGTCGACGAGCATCGCCAGGCCGCCGAGCCACACCAGCACCAGGACGTCGAACCGGCGGTGCAGCCACAGCCACACCGGCAGCAACGCGAGCAACACCACGTACACAAGGAGAAACCACAGCGGGCTGAGCACCAGCAGCACGGCGCTCCGCATCCAGTGCAGACCGAACACCGTTCCCAGCACGGTGCCCAGCACCGCCCAGGTCATCACCAGCGCCGCCGCGGGCACCACGAGGTGCCGGACGTGGCTCCACACGTACCTGGTGAGCCGCTCCCCGCGATCACGAGCGTGCTCCCAGGAAACCAGGTGCACGTATCCGCCGACATAGAAGAACACCGGCATCACCTGCAGCACCCAGGTGAGGATCCACAGCCCGGACAGGAAACCCAGCGGGCTGGTCGGGCTCGGCCCGTCCGGCGACCAGCGCAGGATCGTGAACGCCCAGTGCCAGACCACCACCACGACCAGGCTGGCCCCGCGCAGCCAGTCCACGAAGAGGTCACGCTCCGATACGTTCGTGGCGCCGTCCCGGTGTCCGGGCGCACACTGGGAAGCAGAATGAACACTCTTGCCGCGCCCCCGCTTTCCCTCCCACGCCGGGTCGTCGCCGTCGTGACGGCGGTCCTGCTGCTCGCGGCCGCCACCACCCTCGCCAACCGGGTCCTCCCCGGCTGGGCGTATCCGGTGTGCGGCGCGGTCACCGCGTGCCTGCTGGTCGGGCTCGCCTGCTTCGCCGGTTTCCGGCCCGCCACGATCGGGCTCGGACGGCGTCACCTCGGCCGCGCCGCGCTGGTCGGCCTGATCGGTGCCGCGCTGATCGCGCTGGGATTCGGGATCGCGCTCGCCGTCCCCGCGCTGCGGCCGCTGTTCCACGACGGCCGGGTGGGTTCGCCCAGCGCCGCCCAACTGGTGTGGTTGGCGCTGGTCCGTATCCCGCTCGGGACCGTGCTGGTGGAGGAGGTCGCGTTCCGCGGCGTGCTTCCCGCGCTGCTCGGCGCCGGGGACCGCTGGCGCTGGCTGCCCGTGCTGGGCGCGGCTGTCCTCTTTGGACTGTGGCATCTGCTGCCCTCGCTGGCACTCGTGCGCAACTCCGCCGTGCACGCGACCGTGGGCGGACTCCCGCTCGCCGTCGTTTCGGCACTGGCGATGCTCGCCGCGGCCGGCGCCGGAGTGTTCCTGTACTGGTGGCGGCACACCGGCCGAGGGCTGCTGGCCCCCGTGCTGGTGCACCTGACCACCAACTCCGGCGGGCTGGTGCTCGCGTCCTGGGTGCTCGCCCATCCCTAGAACCGCCAGGTCAATCGCGACGGCCGGGCACTTCGCCGTCACGGACGACGGCGACCGGGCAGAGCGCGCGGGACAGCACGTCCTGGCTGGTCGAGCCGAACAGCAGCCCGGTGAAACCGCTCCGGCCCCGGCTGCCGACGACAAGCAGCTGCGCGCGGTCGGCGAGGTCGAGCAACCGGGACGCGGGACGGCCACGCACCACGACCCGCTCCACCGCGACGTCGGGGTACTTCCCCGTCCAGTCCGCGAGCCGCCCGTCCAGCAGGCCGTGCTCGTGCTCGTCGACGGCCGCGTGGTCGAGGCGCTCGTGGCTTTCCTCGAACAGTGAGGCCAGCAGCCCGTCGTCCCAGCTGTGCACCACTACCAGCCCCGTGTTCCGGGAAGCGGCCTCCTCGAAGGCGAACGCGAGCGCCGCCTCGCTCGCCGGCGTCCCGGCGACACCCACTACGACCGGCCCGCTCTCCGGCGGTTCCTCCTCGGCGACATGCGGCCGCACGAGCACCACCGGGCACGAAGCGTGCACGGCGAGGTCGAGCGTGACCGACCCCGCGGCCAGCCGGCCGATCGTCCCGATCGTCTCGGTGCCGAGTACGAGAAGGCCCGCCGTTTCGGACTCGGCACGCAGACGCCCGGTCACCGTTCCCCGCAGCAGCTGCTCGCTCTGCGCGACCCCCGGCTCGGCCTCACGGGCAAGGTCCCTGGCCTGCCGCAGCAGCCGACGCCCCCGCATACCGGCGATGCGCACGATTTCGTCATAGCGCGGCACGAACCGGACGGCGGCGAGCGGCGCCTCGTCGACGACGTGCACGAGACGCAGAGCCGCATACCGGCGACGTGCCTCGGCCGCGGCCCACCGCACCGCCCGCAGCGCCGAGGCCGAGCCGTCCACGCCGACCACCACCGGTTCCCTGATGTTCCCGGCCATCGATGGTCACTCTCCTTCCGTTTCGAGTCCGCCGCGCACCGTCCGGTAGCCAGCTTCGCCGCCCGCGTGCCCGCGACGCAGAGGCGAACGGCCCTGCTGGTCGAGCCCACCGGCCCTACATGCGCCCGCCGCGCCCTTCGTACCGTCGAAAAACCACCGGTCCCGCGCCCGTCTGGAGGACGCCGATGCGTGAGGCTTACCGAGAAGGAGACCGCCATGAACATGGCGCTCCGCGGCCGCTGCTACGAACGCTTCGCCGACCACGCCGTTTCCCTGGGCAAGCGCGTTCGGCTTCGGCTGGTCGGCTACCGCCGGCCGGTGGTCGATCTCGCTCGTCCCGGCCTGATCAGGTCGCACGAGCTTGAGCGTTGTACGGCAACAAAGTTTGCCACGTCAGAGTAGACACGCCACACTCCGTCACCCGCCGTACCCGGTTAACCATACGGGCAATCTCTGCTAACGATTCAAAGACATCTCCAGTAAGACTATTTCTCCGCGTAACGACGACTTCCACCAAGGCGACTACCTCGCATCACCCAGCCGACACCTTGCCGCCGTCAGATGCTCGGCCAGAACGGGAGTACACCATGGTGGACAGGCCCGAAACCATACCCGAAATACGCCCAGCTATCGCCTTTATTCGAAGATATATCGCAGTGATCTTCGAATTCATCACCGCCACAGTCGGAATCGCAGCCTTTCTCGCACATTTCTTCGTGTCGATTTCCGAAGAGTCACTCGTCGAACTGACATTGGGAATCCTGGCCTTACTGGCCGTGACCTCACTTCTCCAGCGCGTAACAAAGATGGCCGACGTCGAACGCAAAGTCGACGAAGTCGACGCGATGCTGACCAACTTGAGCCTCGAAATCAAAGGGATAGCCACATTTTTCCGAGGACGCGAGTTCACAAACAAGATGACAGCCGCGGTAGGAGACACGAGCAGCCTGCTGCGCCGGTTCCGCCACACCGGAATCGAGGGCGGCTATGACTCGCTCCGCGTTTCCGACCTCGTGCCAAATATGCGAAAAGCCTACTCGATAAGAGTACTGTCGAACTGGGTCGGCGGACTGAACGAGCTCGGCGACACGCTGGTCAAGGCCGCAGCCAACGACTGCGACATCCGAATCCTCATCCTCCGGCACGATTCCCAGCATGCACGGTCGAGAAGCCTCGAACTCAGCCGAGGAGCCGACGAATCGTTCGTACAGAACCAGATCGCGACCGAGATCCTGCAGTTCGACCACCTTTTCCGAAACCATCCCGAAGCACGACACAAGATCCAGGTCAAGGCCTACGACGCGAGTCCGACACTGTGCCTGTTCGGGTACGACAAGGTTCGCCTGATCGGCCTCTTCTGGCGCGGTGAGCTTGTCATGAACACTCCCTTCTTGAAGGTGCATGGAGAGATGGCATCCTCCACCAACGGCTTCGCTCACCCAAATGAGATTCGCACGTCGATCACCGAACGGATCGACGAGCATTTCGAGAGTCTCTGGTCCGATCCGAGCGCGAAGTACATCAGAGTCGCGAACGGAAAACCGGAGTACGTGGACTCGTTCAGTGAAGCCTGGTCGCCCACCCAGCGGTCGGTCGGTTGATGCGTCTGGCGACGGGGACAGCTCATCACGCCCGGAGGCCCACGACGTCCCGGCGGGGAGGGTACCCCGGGCACCGTTGTGATGACATCCGGCCCTGTATGCGGATCCCGGCGCGGAGGAGGCTGATGTCATGGCCTCACCACTACCAGTGCAGCCGCCGGTTCTCTCGCCACCTGCCTGGGCCGACGTGCACGAGACCCACATCGGCGCCGTGTTCCTGCTCGGCGATCGCGCCTACAAGCTGAAGAAGCCGGTCGACCTGGGCTTCCTGGACTTCACCTCCCGGCAGGCGCGCGAGCGTGTCTGCCACCGGGAGGTCGAACTCAACCGCCGGCTCGCTCCGGACGTCTACCTCGGCGTCGCCGACGTGACCGGGCCGGACGGCGAACCGTGCGACCACCTCGTCGTCATGCGCCGGATGCCGGAGGAGCGCCGACTGTCCACTGTGGTCACCACCGGCGAGCCGTGCGATGTACAGGTGGACCGGCTCGCCCGCCTCCTCGCGGGCTTCCACGCCCGCGCCGAGCGGAGCGCCGAAATCTCGGCCGAGGGCTCGCGGGACGCGATCCGTGCCCGCTGGGAAGCCAGTTTCACGCAGGTCGGGCCCTTCCACCGGCAGGTGCTCGATCCGTCCGGGGCCGCCGAGATCGAGCACCTGACCCGCGAGTTCCTTGCCGGGCGCGAGCCGCTGTTCGATCGGCGGATCGCGGACGGCCGGATCGTCGACGGGCACGGCGATCTGCTCGCGGACGACATCTTCTGCCTGGACGACGGCGCCCGGGTCTTGGACTGCCTCGAGTTCGACGACCGGCTCCGTCGGCTCGACGGGCTCGACGACGTCGCCTTCCTGGCCATGGATCTCGAACGGCTCGGCGCCGCCGACCTCGCCGCCAGGCTGCTCGACCGTTACGCCGAGTTCGCCGGGGACCCCGCTCCCTCGGCACTCCGGCACCACTACGTCGCCTACCGTGCCTTCGTGCGGGTCAAGGTGGCCTGCCTGCGCCACGCCCAAGGCGACGAGTCTTCGGCTTCCCTCGCTCGTGAGTACGCCGGGCTCGCACTGGACCACCTGCGCCGCGCCAAGGTGCGGCTGATCCTCGTCGGCGGGCTGCCCGGCACCGGGAAGTCCACCGTCGCCGCTGCCCTCGCCGATCACCTCGGCGCGAGCCTGCTGCTCAGCGATCGCGTCCGCAAGGAAGTGGCCGGATTGTCCCCGGAAACCTCCGCCGCGGACGACTATCGGCATGGTCTCTACGATCCCGCGCACACCGACCGGACCTACGCGGAACTTACCCATCGCGCGGGGGCCCTGCTCGCACTGGGCGAGACGGTGGTGATCGACGCCTCGTGGAACACGGAAACGCACCGGAAGCTCGCGACGGAGGTCGCCACCCGGACGCACAGCGACCTCGTCGCGCTGCGCTGTCACGTCCCCGCGGCCACCGCGGCCGAACGCCTGACCTCCCGCGGACCGTCCTTTTCGGACGCGACACCGGACGTCGCCGCGCACATGGCCACCGACGCCGATTCCTGGCCCGAGGCTCATCCGGTCCTGTGCACCGGTACCCCCGCGGAATCCCTGGACCGTGCGCTGGCCCACCTGCGCTGACCACCGGCTCAGGCAGGCACGTCCGCCGTGCCGGAAGGCTCCCTTGTGGACGTTCGCCAAGGGAGCCTCCACACGACGAGCGCGGATCGCGTCAAACGGTCATGACCTCCTGCTCGTCCTGACCGGCCAGCTCCCGGATTCGCGCTTTCGCCTCCGCGAACACGACGGACAGCCGGTCCACCATGTCCTCCGTGATCATCATGCCCAGCGTGCCGGTACGGGTGCCGAACTCGAGCTGAAGCTGTTCCTCGAACACCTTCGGCTTGACGCGGCACGACGAGTCCAGATCGACCCACATGCTGACCGAGATACCCTGACAATCGACCATTACCGACAACCTTCCTTTCCCGCCGCGACCACACGCGCGGCTCGTTCACACCCTCCGCCGGACGGGCAGGATGCCCAGGCAGCTCCGGCACCATCTCGGCTTGACCCCGGGCCGGAACTCGACGCGGTCCAGCAGGGTGCCGCGAGGATGCCGATCCGGATACGGCTTGTCCTCCTCGCACCGTGGAACCAGCAGCACCAGCCGGAGATCGGCCACCTCGATCCGCCGGTACCAGTGGATGCGCTCCACATCCGGCTCGTTGCAGTACAGGAGCACAAACCCCGGCACGTTGCAGCGGCGCAGATCCATCACGCGCCGCCGACGTCACGGTCGAGCACCGCCCGGGTGTTCGCGACCAGCTCGGCCATCGCGCGGGGCGGCAGGATCACCGGCTCGCCCTCGTCGCCGGTCTGCAAGGCCATCCGCTCACCGGCGGCCGAGCGCACGATCCCCACCACGACGTGGGTCGCCTGCCCGGCCAGCGTGCGGGCCGGGGTGATCCGGCGCAGCTGCCACCGCCACCTCGTCATGGCGAACCAACTCCCCGTTATGGTGGTGCGCGAGGCTTGCCGCCCGACGCGTGATACCGGCGCTACCGGTGATGTGCACCAAGTATCATCACAGGTAGCAGAAGTGTGCAATGACCTCATCGGGTGACGTCCGGGCTCCAGCAGTCCTGCATTACCATGTGCTGCATGGCGGGTAGCAACTCAGGATCTCCGGCGGCCGAACTCGGCGCGGCACTCAAGGCCGTGCGCGAGGCACGCAAGCTCACGCAGCGGTCGATGGCCCTGGCGATCGGCCGCAAGGAGTCGGACTCCGGTCTGCTTTCCCGCTGGGAGAAGGGCGAGCGGATCCCGAAGCCGGAAGAGGTCGACGCCATTGTCAAGGCACTGGACCTCGACGAGGCGACGGCGACCGAGCTGGCGGAACTCCTGGCGGCCGCCACCAGCGAAGGCCAGGGCGGCCAGTGGCTCGCCGTCACCCTCCCGGAGCGTCGCCAGCAACTCAACGCAATGCTCGCTTTCGAGCACACGGCCACCAAGGTCACGCAGGTCACGCCGTTGCTGATCCCGGGCGTCCTCCAGACCAGCGACGTCATCCGCGAGATCATGCGCAAGGGCAAGCTGCCCGAACACGAGATCGTGGAACGGGTGGCGATGCGCATCGGACGCCGCGAACTCATCACCCGCCGGAATCCCGCGCACCTGGAGGTTCTCCTCGGCGAATCCGCGATCCGGTATGTCATTGGCGGCCGCGAGATATGGGCGGACCAGCTGCGCTATCTGCTGGAGATGACGGAACTGCCGAACGTCGAGGTCCGGCTCGTCCCGTACTCGGCGGGATGGTCGCCGGTGCTCTCCGGTCCGTTCATCATCGTCGACTCCGACGTTCGCGAGTCGATCGTCCATGTCGAAACTCAGCGAAGCGGTCTGATCCTCAAGGACGCCGATGACGTCGCGGCTCATCGGCGGGAGGCCGACGGGGCAAAGGAAGCGGCGTTGGAACCCGCGGCCACCGTGGACTACATCAACAAAGTGATCAATGAAGTGGAGAGTCAGAAATGACAACTAGGCGCGATGGCTGGTTCAAGTCAAGCCGGAGCAAGGAGACCACCGACTGTGTCGAGGTGAAACTCGGCAACGTCGTGGGCATCCGGGACAGCAAAGACCGCACACACGGACAACTAACCGTCAACGGCTCCGCCTGGCACGCCCTACTCACCACGATCACCCACAACTAACCAGACCGGCCGGTGTCCCGGCGCACCGAGACACCGGCTTTCCCCGCGGACCGGGCGGCCCCGATCAATGAAGCGGAGAACCAGAAATGACAACTGGGCGCGACGACTGGTTCACATCAAACCGGAGCAAAGATGGCGCCGACTGCGTCGAGGTGAAACTCGGCAACATCGTGGGCATCCGGGACAGCAAAGACCGCACACACGGACAACTAACCGTCAACGGCTCCGCCTGGCACGCCCTACTCACCACGATCACCCACAACTA
>NZ_JBHYJW010000034.1:81599-99111 GCF_042741125.1 Amycolatopsis sp. NPDC058986
TAACCAGACCGGCCGGTGTCCCGGCGCACCGAGACACCGGCTTTCCCTACGGACCAGGCTGCCCCGATCAATGAAGCGGAGAACCAGAAATGACAACTGGGCACGATGACTGGTTCAAGTCAAGCCGGAGCAAAGAGACTATCGACTGCGTCGAGGTGAAACTCGGCAACATCGTAGGCATCCGAGACAGCAAAGACCGCACACACGGACAACTAACCGTCAACGGCTCCGCCTGGCACGCCCTACTCACCACGATCACCCACAACTGACCAGGACGGCCGTCACCGCGCTTGCTCCAGCAGCAACCGCCGCTCCGCACCGGCGATCGCGGACCGGGCGGAGCCGATCGCGTCCGGGTTGACCGAGATCGACGTGATCCCGCACCGCACGAGGCGCTCGGCGAAGCCGGGTTTGGCCGACGGCGCCTGCCCGCACAGCGAAGACGTCAGGCCGAGATCCGTCGCGGTCCGCACGATCCGGCCGATCGCGGCGAGCACCGCGGGATCGGCCTCGTCGAACAGCTCCGCGCATGCCGCCGAGTCCCGGTCGACGCCGAGGACGAGCTGGGTCAGGTCGTTGCTGCCGATGGAAACACCGTCGATCCCGAGCCCGGCGTACTCGGGCAGATAATGGGTGACCGAGGGCACCTCGGCCATGATCCACCGGCGCAGGCCGCGCTGGCGGCCGAGCGGGCTCGCGTCGATCAGGTCGAGACAGGCTTCCAGCTCCCATTTCGTGCGGACGAACGGGATCATCAGGTGCAGGTTCGGCGTCTGCTCCCGGACCCGCGCCAGCGTCCGCAGTTCGAGGTCGAACAGGTCCTTCTCCCGCACGTAGCGATAGCAGCCGCGATAGCCGATCATCGGGTTGCTCTCCACCGGCTCGTACTCCGCGCCTCCGGAGAGGCCGCGGAACTCGTTGGTACGCAGGTCGGTCGCGCGGTAGACGACGGGCCTCGGCGCGAACGCCTTGGTGATCCGCAGGAGCGACGCGGCCATGGAGTCCACAAAGGACTCCTGTTCGCCGCGGGCGATCAGCTGCCGCGGATGCCGTCCGCCGAGCGCCTCGGTCAGCAGGAATTCGGCGCGCAGCAGGCCGACGCCGTCGACGGGCTGCCGCGCCACCTCGGCGGCGTGGTCGGGCATCGCGAGATTGACATAGAGCAGAGTGCCGATCGCCTCGGGCGCCTGCGGGACCGCGACGGGTGCGGTGCGGGCGGGTTCCTGCCGCGCACCGGCGCGGACCTCCCCCTCGCCGCCGTCCACGGTGACCAGCCCGCGGCCGGTCAGTACCCGGGTGGCATCGCCGGTCCCGACCACGCAGGGCACGCCGAGTTCCCGCGCGACGACCGCCGCGTGGCACGTCATCCCGCCGCCGTCGGTGACCAGCGCCGACGCCCGGCGGATCGCCGGCACCCAGTCCGGGTTCGTCATCGGTGCCACCAGCACCTCGCCGTCGAGCAGGTGCTTGGCCTCGCTGGGATCGTGCAGGACACGGACGTTTCCCTGGCCTTGCCCCGGCGACGCGCCGAGACCGGACACCAGTACGTGGTCGGTGTGTTTCTCCACCGGCGCCAGCGTGGTGATCGGGCGCGACTGCACCAGCCAGATCTTGTTGTCCCCCACGGCGAATTCGATGTCCTGGGGCACACCGTAGTGGTCCTCGACGCGGACCGCGGTGCGAGCCAGTTCGAGGAGCGCGGCGTCACCCAGCACCCGGCGACCGCCCGCCTGCCGCGGAAGCTCGACCTTGACGTCTCCCCCGCCGACCTCGGCGATGATCTTGTGGCTCTTCGTGCCGACGCGGACGGACAACACACGCAGATCGTCCTTCGCCACCACGTAGGTGTCCGGTTCCACCGCCCCGCTGACGATCGCCTCGCCTTGCCCGAACACGGCCTCGATGACGATCCGCTGCCGATCGCCGGTCCGTGGGTCGGCGGTGAAGATCACGCCGGAACGTTCGGCCGGGACCATGCGCTGCACGACCACGGCGATCGCGGGCTCGCCGGTGAAACCGCGGGTCGCCCGATAGCTGACGACTCGTGGGGAGAACAACGACATCCAGCAGTCCACCACGCGCTCGGCGAGCGCATTGTCGCCCCACACGTTGGTGAAGCTCGCGTTCATCCCCGCGAACGACGCCTCCGCGCCGTCCTCGCCGGTGGCCGACGACCGCACCGCGACCGGGGTTGTCGCGCCCACCGCGTGGTAGGACTCCAGCAGTTCCCCGCGCAGCTCGGCCCCTATCCCAGCGCCACGCACGAGCTCGCGCAGGCGCTCGCAGTAACCGCTCAGCTCGTCGGCGTCGTCGACCACCGTCAGCGCCTTGGCGTGCAGCTCAGCGATCTGGGCACGCACACCGGCCCGGTCCAGCGCAGCCCAGTACGCCTCCCGCGGAATCACGAACCCGCCGGGCACGTCGAACCCCGCCGCGATCAACTCTCCCAGGTTCGCTCCCTTGCCGCCGGCGGATTCGGCGTCCGACGCCCTGATCCCGGCCAAGTCCCGCACCTGCGCCATCGTGTCTCCTCCGTCGCGCGAACTGTCCGCACGTCATGCTCACCGCACCGGGCCCGCGCACGCTGTGGCCGAAGGTCACTCCCCCTGGGGGCGTTCGTCCCACGCCGTCCACGAGCACGACGTAACGTCCGTCGAGCATTGAGAAACTGGTGGTATTGAACAAAAGACGGAAACTTACCGTCACATTGCCCGGCGGGGCCGTGGAATTGCGACAGCGCTACGCCTTCACGACCTCACCGGGATTGCGTTTCGTCGATCCATAAATCACCGGTCTCGCTCGGCGCCGACCGTGTCGTCCCAGGTGTAGGACAGTTCCTCGGTGACGTCGACAACTCCCGGAACCCGGCGCACCAGCGCGACTACGAGCGGAACCAGGCTCCGCCGCCGCACGACCCCACGGAGCTCGGCCACCCCGTCGATGACCCTGACAGCGACCCCGTCGGGCGGCCCCGCCACACTGAGCGCCTCCGCGAGGACGCCGTGCACGATCTCCTCGTGCAGTTCCTCGTCCGTGCGCACGAACGCCGGGACGAGGTCCGATCTGCTCACGATCCCGACCAGTCTTCCTCGCCCGTCCACCACCGGAAGCCGCTTCATCCGATGTCCCACCATCAGGCGGGCGGCGTGGATCACCTGGGCGTCCTGCGAAACCGTCACCGCCGGAGCCGACATGACCTCGCTTGCGACGCGGCCCGTGGTGCGGGTCCGGCCGAACAGCGGGGCGAGACCGGCCGGCGAGGCGGCGCCGGCCTGCTTGAGCACGAGGTCGGCTTCGGAGACCACGCCGGCCACCTGCCGCTGCTCACCGAGCACCGGCAAGGCACTCACCTTGTGGTCCACCAGGATCCGCGCGATCTCCTTGACCGGAGTGTCCTCGTCCACGGCGTAGACCTTCGTGGTCATGAGATCCCGGACTCGGGGCTTCCTGTTCACGATTCCCCGCGTTCCGGCGGCACACTGTCCACTTCGGATTCCCAATTGCCATCCCGATACGACTGCGCGGCCAGGTACCGCTGAACGGCGCGCTCAGACAGTTCGGCAACGGACCGCGTACCGGCTCCGGCAGCCTTCCGGGCCTCCGCAGCCGCCTGTGCCTTCTCCCGGTCGTCCATCTCGTTCTCCTTCCATGCGTGCGGGGAACCGGCTCGTAGCGGTGACCGCCATGCGGCGATGCTCGGCACCACGGCCACCGGACAGGGAGCGCCGCCGACGAGCTCCTGGCTCGCCGAACCAAACAGCAATCCGGCGAACGCACTCCGTCCGCGCGAACCGACGACGATGAGCCCGGCGCGCTCCCCGTACCGCTGGAGAACCCGCCGAGGCCGGCCACGAACGACGAGGTGATCCACTGGCACGGCGGGGAACTCCTCGATGAGCCGGGCCAGGCAACTCGCCAGTTGCGCGTGATGGACCGCGTGTGCTGTGGCCGAATCGCCGAGTTCACTCCACGTACGCACCGCTGTGACGCCGACGCCCCGCAGGGCCGCCTCCGCGAAGGCGAAGCGCGCGGCGGCCGCACTGTCCGGCCAGTTGTCTACGCCGACCAGCACCGGCCTGCTCGGGCCGGGCCTGCCCCGGACGACGACGAGCGGGCAACAGCCATGTCCAGCCACACACAGACCGGCCGAACCCAGCAGCAGCCGACTCGCCCCGCGCAGACCCCGCGACCCGAGCACTACCAGCTCGGCGTGCCGGGATTCGTCCAGCAGCACCACTCTGGAGTCACCCGTCCGGAGCCGAGCGACCACTTCGACACCGGGGTCCACGGCGTGAGCAACGTCGTGCGCGGCGCGGAGACAGGCTTCTTCGTTGTCCCCCTCGCCCTTTCGGGCCCCCACTGCCACGGTCCGCCGCCCCGGGCGGCCGCGTTCCGGCTGACCGAGCGCGTGCACGAGCCGCAGCGGCCGCCCGCGCAGCGCCGCGTCGCGGGCGGCCCAGCGCACGGCGTCGAGCGCCGACGCCGAGCCGTCGACCCCGACCACCACGCAGCCGTACCCGTGGCGCGTCTGTCCGTCGGTCACATCCCTCACCAGCTCTCTGGTTCCAGGCTGCGTCATCACCGGGGCCAGGTGCAGAGAACGGCGTCCCCGCTTTCCGGGCCCTTGGCACTTGTCACCAAGGACGTTCTGCCCTTCTCGCCAAGGTGATACGGCACGAGGCTGGAGACGACCCGGGAGGCGTCATGAGCACGAAGGCTCCAGGTACGTCCACAGTGGACGAAAGGACGCCGCTGCTCGACAGGTTCCTGCCCGTGCCCGACCTCCGGACCGAGACGACAGAGGCAGATTCCGATGGATCATGGACTTCCTGACGATTACACCGTCGACACCGCGGTGGCGCTCGCCGTCCGCGCCCCGTCGGTGCACAACACCCAGCCATGGCGGTGGGCACGCGGTGACCGCACCCTGCACCTGTACGCCGACCGCGAGCGGCAGCTGCACGAGACCGACCCCGACGGCCGCGACCTCCTGCTCAGCTGCGGCGCCGCGCTGCACCATCTGCGGACCGGCTTCGCCGCGCTCGGCTGGCGGGCCGCCGTGCACCGGCTGCCCAATCCCGCCGAGCCGGACCACCTCGCCTCGATCGAGTTGCACCGCCACGAACCGGCACCGGACGAGATCACGCTCGCCGCCGCGATCCCGCGACGCCGGACCGACCGCCGGTGGCACAGCTCCTGGCTGGTCCCGGCGTCCTACATCGAGGTCATGGCACGGCGCGCCGCCGACGAAGGCACGGTGCTGCGCACCTGCGACGACACCGCCCGCTACTACCTCGCCAAGGCCATCGCCACCGCCTCCGAGCGGCACGCGGCCGACCCCGCCTACCGGATCGAACTCGCCGCCTGGAGCGGCAGGCACTTCGCCGCCGACGGCGTTCCCACCGCGAACGTGCCACCCCACGACGAAACATCCGGCGCGCTCGCGGACCGTCCGTTCGCCGACCCGGGCCTCCCCCAGCCCGTCGGCAGCACCGGCGAGGACAGCGAAGAGGTCCTGCTCGTCATCAGCACCGCCTCCGACGACCGGATGTCCCAGCTGAAGGCAGGCGAGGCCACTAGCGCCGTACTGCTCACCGCCACCAGCCTCGGCCTGGCGACCTGCCCGCTGACCGAACCGCTCGAACTGCCCGACGTCCGCGGCACGGTCCAGGACCAGGTGACCAAGGGCGCTTTCCCGCAGATGGTGTTGCGAGCCGGCTGGGCACCGATCAACGCCGACCCGTTGCCCGCGACGCCGCGACGCGACCTTCACGAAGTACTGCGCCCACTCGACCCCGCCACCGACCGCTGATAGTCCGGCCTGTCAAGGAGCGACCATGCACTACTGGACCTACGGAGACGGCGGCTGGCTCGGCGGCCTCTTCATGCTCATCGCCATCGTCGTCTTCCTGGGCGGCCTCATCACGGTCGGCATCGTGCTGTTGCGGCGCTTCGGCCAGCCACCCAGCCGCCGCAGCGACGCGTTGAAGATCCTCGACGAACGATTCGCCCGCGGTGAGATCGACAAGGAAGAATACGAACAGCGACGCGCAACACTGGGCGACTGAACAACGTCTGACCATGGGGACCCCCGGCACGGAGGTCCCCATGGTCGCCCTGCGGGCCGAGGCCCACCACCCGGAACCCGGCACCGACATCGAGGAAACCCTCAGCGCGCTGACCGACCTGCCGCACGCGGGCAAGATACGGGCGATCGGCCACTCCAACCTGCCCGCGTCGGACATCGTCGAAGCCCAGCGGCTCAGTAGGCATGACTTTTCCTTCCACGACGTCACGGACAGGCGATAGAGGCTGGACAGCGAAAAAGCCGTGTGTGAACGGCAGTTCGTCGACCGGTGCGACCGGGTTTCGCTCCGGGATGCGGCGGACCCGGCGACCGCGACGGACCGCCGGGACCGACAACGTCGGTGGATTCAGGCTCGACCCGTCTCCTCGCGGGCGAAGTGCGGTTCCGCCGCTTCCAGCCGTGGTACGGAGATGCCCAGCCGTCGTGCTTCGGCCAGGACGTCCCGGCAGACCTCGCGCGGCTCCTCGGCGTCGGGGTCGTCGTGCATCGTGAGGCTCACGCGCGCGGGTGGGACATGCGTAGTCAGCCAGGCGAGCGCGGAGGCCGTCAGCCAGGTGGGCGCCCGGAACGGCAGCAGACCGCCCCGGTGCCGTCGCAGGTCGAGGTCGCGCGCCTGGAGGAGCGGCAGCAGTTCGCGGCCCGCCAGCAGCGCCTCGCGAAGGTCGCCCCTTGCCCCGGCCAGTTCGGACAGGGAACCCCGCCGCAGGCCCTGCGAAAACGTGCCGGCATCCGACACGAAATGGACCCACAGCCAGCCGCGGAAGTCAGGCCGCTCCTTGATCCGGAGCCCGGCCTCGCGAAACGCCTGGCGCACGGCCTGTTCCCGGTCGGTCGGCGGCTGGCCGAGGGTGCCGAAGACGACCGACCGCAGCAGTGCCCCGTGGAGCACGCCGTCCGCGCCGAAACCGCCACCGGCCTGGGGAAAACCCCAGGCGATCCGGTCGGGCGGGAGGTCGCCGATCGCGGCCAGCGGCTCGGTCCAGAGGTTGCCGAAGATCAGCACCGTGGCCTGGCCGGCACGCGGGGACAGGAAGGCCGTCGCCTCCGGGAGGCGGTGGTGCGGCACACTGAGCACGATCAGGTCGAAGTCGTGGTCCGGCTCCAGCGCCTCGCGGTAGCGCACCGGCCACTTCTCGGCGACGCGCTGCCCCCACACCCGGCGCCGCATATCGATCAGGTCGAGATCCACCGCGTCCCCGTACGTCGCCGCGCGGCCCGGCCGGACGTAGAACTCGACGTCATGCCCGGCCTGTTGCAGGACCCAGCCGTAGACAGTGGCGATCACGCCTCGGCCGAACATCAGGATCTTCACACTGCACCTCGTGGGGTACGATCGATTTGGAGGTCATCTCCACTTTTCAAAATATGGAGGTCATCTCCATTTGTCAACGCGAAGGAGCGCATGAACGCCAACAAGCCGCTACGCGCCGACGCCCAACGCAAACGCGATGCCCTGCTCGCCACAGCCCGGGAAGTCTTCGACGCCGGAAACTTCTTCGACCTGCGCTTCGACGACTTCGCCCAACTGGCCGGCGTGGGCACCGGCACACTGTACCGCCACTTCCCCACCCGGGAAGCCCTGGCCGAGGCGGTCTACCACGGGGAAGTCACCACACTGTGCGACCGCGCCCGCCAGCTACAGGCCACGCTGCCCGCGGCGGAGGCGTTGGCGACCTTCCTGCGCGACATGGTCGACCACATAGCCGCCCACGAAGGCCTGGCCCGGACGCTGGCCACGCTCATGGCCGATCGCTCGGGCGCCCTCGCCGAGGGCAGCAGGGCACTGGAGCAGGCGGTCGCCGACCTGGTGGCCGCCGCCGTGCGGGGCGGCGCCGTTCGCGACGACGTGAGTGCCGGTGCCATCATGATGGCCCTGCACGGCATCGGTGCGGCCCATGACCGCCCCGATTGGCGGGCCGAGGCCGACGACGTCATCACCCTCGTGCTGGACGGACTGCGCCGACCGCACTCGGACGGATAGCTCGCGCGATTCGCCAGCCGACCACCGCCGCCAAGCGGCACCGCCAAGGAACTTCAGCGGATGACCGGGATGCGTCGCTCGATACCCGCGCCCCGCCCGGCGAAGTCAGCACACCCCGAACGGGCACGAACCAGGCGCCTGACCAGGAGTGACGCCGCCTGTCGGGTACTCCCATGAACGCACGCACATGGCGATGAGCGGATGTCTTCCATGCCTTGCCGCATACGTGTCTGATCGCCGTCCCGCTTCGCGGCTTGGCGAGACCTGCCGATATGGAGACTCTTGTGCTGGCGAACCTCGCCTGACGCGATATGCCGGTGTGCTCTGTGCCGTGGCGGCCGGCTGGGGAGCTTGCGGCCGTCGGGTTGCGCCGCGACGTCGGTGAACTGCCGCCAGCCGCCGTCGCCGATCAGTTAACATTTGCCGCGCCAGGGGGCGACCTCACCGACGGCGGTCATGCGGAAGTGTCGAACACTCTCCGAATTACGCTTTGGTCACGGTTGAAGATCTTTCGCGCCCTTTCACGGAAGTTTCGAGCCGCTAATGTACTATTTCAGCGAAATCCAATGTGGATACTTTCTGTCCACTATTTGTGTGCCCGGTCACCAAGCGGTGGCCGCGAATACCGGGTGGATGGCTTGCGCGGCGTGAGCGTCGTGAGTGAGCGGGTAAAGCAGCAGAGAGGTTCTTCGGAGTGGGGGTGGCGCCGTGCGGCAGGGCAAGAGCGCGTGCTGGTCCGGTCATGGTGAAGGTGATCACGGTTGCGGTGGGGCTGTGCGATGCCCCGATGGCCGCGGCGGCTGCTGAATCGGCTGTCGCGCACGGGCCGCCGCCGGTAAACCCCAGCGACCCGCGGCGACGGAAGCAACACGGCGAAAACGAACGACTACTCGAAATCCCCCGACCCCCACACCGACCGCAATAACGCATACGTATGGTGGAATACGCACCACCACCTCCGCGGTGGACCCATGGCCCCCATCTCATACGGATTCGTTCGCAAACCAGGGGCCAGTGGCCCGTTCTGCGACTTCTTTGACAAGGAGAGCGGGAACCCCCGAATGAGACGGCCGTGTCACCGCGCACAGAATTCAGTCAGCAGGAAGGAACCATGAGAACCACTGTCAAGCGTATGACCATCACCGCGATCCGGCTGGTCGTCGCCGGGGACGTGCTACTGGGCACGGGAGCCCTCATGGCGATCGCCGAACCATCCGGGCACGGTGTCAATTTCGGTGCGATCGGCTTCCTTTTCTTCGGTCAGTGCGTGACTGGGGCGGGCCTGCTGCTCGGCGTGGTGGCAACGCTGGCCTGGCTGCCGGGAAGGAGAGACGACCGACAACCCCCTGCGCAGCTCCTGGCCTGGGAAAAGCGCCTCAGGGGCTTGACCACAGCCGCGGTCGGCCTGATCACCATCGGGGCTGCCGTGCTGGGCGCGGGTCCTCTCTTCATCCAGGGAGCACCAGGCAGTGGCTTCGAAAACGACATTCCGATCTTCCTGGTCGGCCTCGGCGTTTCTGCTGCCGGCTTGCTGACAGGGACCCCGCCCGCGTTGTACTGGTTGTCGAAGCGGAGAACCGGCGTCGATCGCTGACGCCGCGCCCCTCGCGCAAGCGCAACTGACCGCAGCGCCCGGGCGCTATCCTCGGATCTTTCATTCACACAATCTTGGTTTTGTAACCTGGGACCGGTCCGCTGTCCGCGAAAGCCGATCTTCGACGGCTCCGGAACCAGATCTTCTTCGGCAGCAACCGAAATGCCGTTCAACCGGTCGGCGGGTGACAATTCCCCGGGCCGCGCGAACACTACGCAGATGCAGCGACGTCCAGAAACCACCGCCCGGGGAACCCCGGACCGAGAACCCCGGAACCCCTTGCCCCATAACACTTCCCGCACGCTGCTATGTGTACTCCTCGCCGCAGCCGGCCTCCTCACCGGCATCACGACCGCGAACGCGGTCACGCAAACCACTCCCGCCTGGGAGATGACCCCACTCCCCGCCGCGAACATCCACGTCAAGGCGATACAGGCGTTCGGGCCCTCCGACGCCTGGGCCGCCGGAACGCACTGGGTCAGACTGGTGCCGCCATGGGTCACCGAACAGGTGGTACTGCGCTGGGACGGGAGAACATGGCAAACCATCGACCTGGGCCGTGCCGGTGACGTCGTCGCCCTCGCGGGAACCTCGAGTGACAACCTGTGGGCGGTCGCGTCCGAAACCACCGGCGCCGCGGTCCACCACTGGAACGGCTCGACATGGACCACTACCCCGCCGCCTGCCGACCCGGACGGCCGGATCAGTCTCGGCACCGCCGCCGCGGCCGGCGACACCATCTGGGTGGCAGGCAACATCCAGCACCCACCCTCGATCCAGGCCGCGCTGCTGCGCTGGACAGGCACGGCATGGACACGGGAACAACTCCCGGTACCCGGCGAGTCGTCCTGGCTCACCAGCATGTCCGCGCGAGCCCCGGACGATGTATGGGCAGTCGGGCGGACCCGCCCCACCGCCGACGCGAAGTACGAAGCCTACGTCCTGCACTTCGACGGCAACCGGTGGTCCCGTATCCCCACCCCGAGCCAGGCACACGATGTCCTGACCAACACGGTGAAAGCCGTCTCGGCGAACGAGGTCTGGGTCGCCGGCGCCATCGGCGACAACAACGGACCCGGCAGCGAACGCCCCTTCCAGGCGTTCGCCATGCGGTGGAACGGCCAGGACTGGACGGGCACACCCACTCCCCCCACGCCGAACGCGGCCTACCTCGCCGACCTCGCCACCGACGGCTCCACGCGGTGGGCCGGCGGCGCCACCCGCACCTCGATACTGAAGTTCACCGGGCAAGACTGGGTGGACGGCCCGCCGCCGATGCCCGGCCACCCCAAAGTGCTCGCACTGGCCGACATCCCCGGCGACGGCCTGTGGGCCATCGGCGACGGACACGACGCCGTACCCGGCACCCCCTGGACCATGTCCTTCATCGCACGACTAACGCCTACCCCACCGCGACGCGTACCCGCTTCGCTCAAGCACGCTCGAACAGTTAGGTCGGCGTGTGCGGGTCCGTGCTGACAGCTTCCCCGAATACCTGCCTGTCTGAGCGTCCCGCGACGTCCGGACCGCGTGTGGCGAACAGGTGCCACGCCGCGGCCAGGATCAGGTCACGGTTGCGCCGGGCGTCGGCTCGCAGCCTCGGCTGCGGAGTCATCGACGCGCAGGATGCCCGACGAGCGCCGACTGTCCACTATGGTCCGAAACAACGAAGCCAAGCCGCGGCAGGTGGACCAGCTCGCCCGCATGCTCGCGAGCTTCCACGCCCGTGCCGGGCGAGGCGCCGAGATCGAACACCTGACCCGCGAGTTCTCAGCTGGACGCGAGCCGCTGTTCCACCGGCGGCTCGCGGACGGCCGGATCGTCGACGGGCACGGCGATCTGCTCGCCGACGCCATCTTCTGCCTCGACGCCAGCCCCCGGGTGCTGGACTGCCCCGAGTTCGACGACTGCCTGCGCCGGCTCGACGGCCTCGACGACGTCGCGACACGCGCAGGGCGACGAATCTTCAACCGCACTGGCCCGCGGGCACGCCGGGATCGCGCTGGACCAGCTGCGACGCGACAACGTGCGGCTGATCCTCGTCGGCGGACTGCCCGGCACCGGGAGGTCCACCGTTGCCGCGGCGCTCGCCGACCGTCTGGGCACGAGCGTCCTGCTCAGCGACCGGGTCCGCATGGAAAAATTGTGCTGGGGTGTGTCGATCCCCGCTCCGGTCGTTCGACGCGTAGTCGAAGGCGCCCGCAGGGGACGGGGCGCAGGCTACCTGGACAGCAAGGACAATCTCATGATCGAACTGAATGCGGAACGCACCCGGCGAGCGATCGTCGGCCACACCCGGCGCCTGGCGGAATCAGCCGCGGCGGCCGGACCCGAAGCCGCCGTGCCGACGGCCCCGAAGTGGACCGTGACCGATCTGGTCACGCACGTGGGCCAGACTCAGCACTGGGTCGCGGAGATCATCGAGCGGCGCATCACCGACCCCACCCAGCTGCCGACCGAGATGGCCGTACTCCCTGTCGATTCCCGTGAGTGGCAGGCCTGGTTGTCGGAGTCGGCACAACGGGTCGCGGACGCGTGTTCTGATGACGCGCTCGACGCGCCGGTGTTCAACGCCGCGGGAGACGGGCGGTCCGGAACGCGGTTCTGGATGGCCAGCATGCTCAACGAGGCCGTCATCCACGGTTTCGACGCAGCCGCCGCGGCCAACCGCCCAGCCGACCTCGACACCGACATCGCGGCCGCGCTCATCACCAACCATCTCGCGATGCTCACCTCGCCCACGTGGGAGATGCAGCGACCCGAATCCGCGCACGCCATCCGGGGTACTGGGCAGACCCTGCAGTGGCTGGCCACCGACATCACCGACGGCGCGGGCGCGTGGTTCGTCGAACGGCGGCCCGACGGGGCAACGTGGCAGCCCGCAACCCGGCAAGCCGACGTGACGGTCACCGGCCCGGCGCGATCGCTGCTGCTGACCTTGACCCGGCGACTCCCGTTCGCCGACCGAGACGCCACCAACATCCGCGTCGAGGGCGCCATCGACCTCGCCCAGCACTGGCTCGACAACACCGCCCACGCCAGCGACTGACCAACCTGTGGCTCCCCTATCGCCACAACGCCTACGGGGATCGGGGAGCGCGGATCCCGAGCCTGTTCGGACGCGCCCATCGGGACCAGCGCGGCAGGGTCGGCAGAGCGGGGAACGTCGCCCGGTCGGACAAGCTCGGACAGCATCGGTCCGGCCCCCGGTTCGGCTATGGCCGGACCACGGGAGACGGGACCGGAGGGAAGCCTGCGCCGAGACGCGGCTTCGACTGATTCACCCGGCTTCCGGCCGTCGGCCGGAAGCCGGGCTTCGCTGCGGGCGGCCAACCTGTCCCGGGTCCTGACCCGGCTGCGCTCGCGAGGGCAACGGTCGCGCACCTTCAGTGATTTTCCCGGCGTTCCTGGTCGTGGAACCATTCCCGCTGCCAGGCCGCGTACCGGGACCGGTTCAGCGCCCACCGGTTCACCACCGACACCCCAGCCAGCAGCGACCAGACGACCAACAGTGACCCGAGCCCAGCGGCGGCACCCACGACCCCCGCGCCCGCCACCGACATCGGAGCCTCCACCGGCGTGCCGTTCCGATCGAGCCAAATCGGCACCCGCGCACCAGCGAGGGTTCCGGCAGCCGCCTCGACCCGGCCACGCCGCACTGTGCCGTCCGGAAGCGGCCAGACCGCGGCGGTCGGTCCCTTCTCCGCCACCACACCGCCACGACCCGCCGCCTCCGCGACCGGACCATCGGCCAGCAACGTGGCCTCGGCCGGATACCGGGTCGCGGTCTGCTGAGCGGACACCTCACGCAGGTGCGCGTAGACCGCCGAGCCCGCCGCACCAGCGAACGGCAAGACCGCCAGCCCGAGCAACACCGCGCCGGCCACCACGGCCGCCTCGATCCGATCGGACCGGCGTGCGAGACCGCCGCGGCGCGGGCAGAGCCGGCGCCACCAACGGACGGACAGCGTGGTCATGGTCGTCATCGCGGCGCCTCCCCGAAACCGGCGGCGTTCCCGGCGACAACCGCGGTGCCCGGATGACGGCCGTCGCAGGACTGATCGGCCACAGTGGACAGTCGGGGTATCGGCACCGCCCCCGCACAGGAGACGGTGTTCCGCGCGACGACGCGGACCCATTTGACGCCGGGGACGATCTCGGCCATGGCGTGCACCATCTGCGGTTCGGCCTCGTCGCGGAACTCGCCGGTGACGGTGACAAGGCCCCGGTCGGCTTCCACGTCCCACCGCCGCCCCTCGCCGAAGTAGCCGTCGAGGCGATAACGGACCTGCCGGACAAGAGCGTTGTCGCGGTGCACGATGGCCCGCGCGACGTCGCGACGCGCGACCATGCCGAGTACCCGCCGCTCCGCGGAAACGACCGGCAGGCTGCGCACCCCGACACGGACGAGCAAAGCCGGCAGCTCGGCCACCCGGGTCCCTGAGGGCACGCTGACCACCTCCCGCGTCATCAGCCGGGCGACCGTCGCGTCCGGCTCGGCGGCCTCCTCGGTCATCAGATCGGTTTCGCTCACGATCCCGGCGAGGCAGCCGTCGCCGTCGAGCACCGGCATCGCCGCGATGCCACGCCGGCTCAGGAGCACGGCCGCTTCCGACACGGGCGTGTCCGGCGCGACACAGGTCACGGGCGCACTCATGATCTCCTCGACCAGCATCGGTTTCTCCCGTCCTCCACGGATCGTGAACTCACCATCGCGCGCCCGCGCCGGTCAGCGCTGGAACAGGAAGACACCCCTTCCCGGACCGAAAGACCCTCCAGACCCGGCCGGGGCATTGAGTCTTACGTCCCGTGACGGACGTCAGGCGGCCGCGACGGGGGCCCGCCGGGCGTCCGGCACCGCGACCGCGATGCAACCACCGGACAGTCCATTGTGGTCAAACCGGCCGATACCGCTGGCAGAGCCGCGCACGGGCGTCGTTCCCCCGCATCGCCCGGCCAGCGCGGTCACGGCCGAGCACGGCGGAGCGGATCGTCGATACGGGCGCGGAGCCGCCGCGTCTCCTCGGCCCGGCGCTCGGCCATCACCGCCGCCGTTCCTCATGTCCCGAGTCGACCTCGCGCGTGCCCGGGCGTGAAGAGTCCACCGGCGCGTCCGAGGTCCCGCGGATCGGGGACCAACGACCCCGGCCCGCAGCCGTGTCACGGTCCTAGCTTGAGCGCATGACCAGCCTCGTGAACCGGCCCGGTTCGCGGCGAGCCGATCGGAGGACACCATGCGCCAGAACGTTTCCGACGTCATGACGGCGAACCCGGTCACCGTGACCCCGCGAACGCCGTACAAACACATCGCCCGGCTGCTGGCCGAACACCGGATCAGCGCCGTCCCCGTCGTCGACGCACACGACCGCCCGCTCGGCGTCGTGTCGGAAGCCGACCTGCTCGCCCGGCTCCGCACCGGCACCGACGACGCACGTCCCGGACTGATCTCGGGAGGCCGCGCCCGCCGCGACTGGGACAAGGCCCACGCCCTGGTCGCCGAAGACCTCATGACCCGCCCCGCCCGGACCGTCCCGGTGGACGCGTCCGTCCAGACCGCCGCGATCCGGCTCGCCCGCACCGGGATCCGCCGCCTGTTCGTCGTCGACGACGGACGACTCGTCGGAGTCGTCTCCCGACGGGACCTGCTCGGCACCTTCTGCCGCCCCGACCCGGAAATCCACGCCGACATCGAACGCGACGTCCTCCAACGCGCGCTCTGGGCGACCCCTGGCCAAGCCGCGGTCACCGTCGAAGACGGCGTCGTGACCCTCGTCGGACGGCTCGACAGCCGCGGCGAGGCCGAGCGCGCCGGTCTGCTCACCGCCCGCGTCCCCGGCGTCATCGACGTCCACAACCGCCTCGACTTCGTCTGGGACGACCAAACCAACCCGCACCGCCAACCGTCCACATCGGACAACTGAACCCAGGAGAAACCGATGTCCCTCAAAGACCACCCCACCTCCGGCGAATCCACCCGGCAGATCACCCGGCCGCCCAGCACATCCGGCAACGGCCCTCGCGCACTGGCCGTGCTCCGCATCGCCACCGGCCTGCTGTTCCTCTGGGCCTTCCTGGACAAGACCTTCGGCTGGGGCTACGCCACCACCCCGGCCAACGCGTGGATCAACGGCGGCTCCCCCACCAAAGGCTTCCTCGGCCACGTGAACGCCGGTCCGTTCACGAACACCCTGCACAGCTGGGCAGGCGCCTGGTGGGCCGACTGGCTGTTCATGCTCGGCCTCGCCGGAATCGGCGTCGCCGTCACCCTCGGCATCGGCCTGCGGATCTCCGCCACGGCCGGGACGATCATGATGCTGCTGATGTGGGTCGCCGAATGGCCGCCCGCCCGCACCACCCTCGACGGCAAACCCAGCATGTCGACCAACCCGATCATCGACTATCACCTCGTCTACGCCCTCGTGCTCATCGCCCTCGCCGCGACACTGGCAGGCAACGCCTGGGGCCTCGGCCGCCGCTGGGCCGATCTGTCCTTTGTGGACCACAATCCCTGGCTCCGCTGAGCCGTACCCCGCGATGGCGGCGCGTCACCGGACGCGCCGCCATCGCCGTGTCAGCCCGCCCGCACCGGCGCCAGCACCTGCTCGGCTCCCCTGGCGAGTTCCAGCTCCTCCCGGGCCCGCAGGACCAGCGCGGCCACCGCGGCACCGTCCGGGCTGACGACCCGGTCACCGTCCGCGGCGCATCGGACCCTGTCGGCCTCGATACCCAGTAGTCCCAAGCCCTCGGCCAGTGTCGCGACCAAGTCCGGCTGATGCTCCGCCACGCCGCCGGTGAACACGATCGCGTCCAGCCCCGGCAGACTCATCGCCACTCCGCCTATCTCCCGGCGCAACCGATGCAGGTAGACCTCAAGCGCGAGCACCGCATCGGCCTCACCCTCCGCCGCCGCGGCCTGTACCTCGCGCAGATCCCCGCTGGTCCCGCTCATCCCGGCCAGCCCCGACCGCCGGTACAGCGCGTCGACCATCCCGGCGGGCGACATCGACGCCGTCTCCATGACGTGCAGCAGCAGCCCGGGATCGATCGACCCGGACCTGGTCGCCATCGGCGGGCCCTCCAGTGGCGTGAACCCCATGCTCGTGTCGACGCTCCGGCCGCCGTCGATCGCGGTCACCGAGACCCCCGCCCCGAGATGACAGCACACCAGCCGCGCGGCGGCGGGATCGAGTCCCAGCATCTCGGCGGCGCGCCGCGCGACGTACCGGCAAGACAAGCCATGGAAACCGTAACGCCGCAGCCGCCCCTGCCGGGTCCACTCCCTCGCCAGCGGATAGTGCGCAGCGGCCGCCGGCAAGCCGACGTGGAAGGACGTGTCGAAGCAGGCGACCACGGGAAGAGCCGGGCACGCCCGCCGCACCGCACGGGCGAGGGCCACCGACTGCGGCTGGTGCAGCGGGGCCAACCGGCCGAGCCGCTCCAGCGCGTCGAGCAGCTCGTCGTCCACCAGTACGGGTTCGCCACGGGAACCTCCGTGCACGAATCGCACCGCGACCGCTTCGACCTCCCGCCCCCGCCCGACCGCGTCGGCGATCATCTTTTCGTCCACTATGGACTCTTTGGTCTCCCAGGCCGACCGGCCCACCGCCGTCCCGTCGACGACCAACGCGGCTTTGAGACTCGACGAACCGGGATTGAGGGTGAGCACACGCATCGTGATCTCCTTCGGCTTACCAATCCGGCCAAAAGTAGGCCGCCCCCCGTGGCACGTAACCGTTGCTGGGAAGTCATTCGACCGTGACTATGGTCGAATTGGTAATGATCGGCACAGTACTGACACGCACGACGCCGGGCGGGGGGGTGGGGGTGGAGCGCCGCCACCCGCCGGGCG